>JAZLCO010000039.1:0-54163 GCA_045614225.1 Eggerthellaceae bacterium
TTGAATCAACAGAAACAACCTCCCCGAGGGAACCCGGTTTCCCTCGGGGAGATTGCTCAATTCGAATATGAACAAACACCCTTTACGCGAAACTGCAGCGCCCCAAAGAGATTGTTAGTTTCGCTCTTCCCCTCGCAGCAGCTGTTCAAGCTCTCCCGATTCGTCTCCTGGGCGCAGGGCGCGTACGCTGTAGTGATCGAACTTGAAATCCTTGGCCGTCAGCAAGGTGCACAATGCATCCGAGTACTTCAGGAACAGCGCATCGTGGCCCGTGCACAAACCCATGACCACGTTTAGATCTGTCTTCGCTTCGTTCAAGATCTTAGCCTGATATATCGGATTGCACACAACGGTTTCGTCGCTGCGGCGTGCGACGCTTATTCCCAGATCACCATATGTGATGCTTCCGATTTTGCATATGGCGCCAACAACCTCGAAACCATGAGCGCGCAATACTTTTGCTGCAGCCCGCGCCTCAGCTGACAAGCTGATGCACGAGGCGATGCCAATCTTTTTCGCGCCGAGCTCGCGAGCGAAAAGAATGATTTCCTCCATGTGGCTAAGCTTGAGATCCGATGCGGTGTGCACCGATACCGAAGCGGCTTCGATTACCTTGCGGTTTTCTTCCTCACCAAGACGTTCGAGCAACCATTGCTCGCGTTCCAATTCGAAGTCGTCAGTCGGGCAGAACGCAGGACGACCCCGATCTGGAAACTCGCACCCGCCCTTCGCGCAGTCGATGCATGAATAGTCGTTGCTCATGGAACCGCCCTCCTCAACTGAAAAGCCCTCCCGGTGGGAGGGCTTGAAATTGCGTTTATCGTTCTGTCCAAATTGTTGCCGTGGCAACAATCATGGATTAGCGACGGCTGAGCTTCGAAGTGAAACGCTTCACTCCATTAACGAGCGAGTCGATGCTAGTCGTCGTCTGGCCGCTCTCGCCCACGATGATAGCGCAAGCACCGCATGTCATGACCTGATTCTTGTTGCTTTTCATTGTCGACCCCTTTCATTGCTCCTATTTGTTGACGTTAGTATGGCATGTCACATACAATCTGAAAAGCGTATCTTTGTCATGTTTAGGATGATCATATGTCATATATACTGAACACGACGGCGGTTGAATTGAATTCGCGTTAAGGAGGCGTCATGGACAGCACTTTGATCAAGTATCGAGCGTTCCTCGTCGCTGCGCGTTTGGGCAGTTTCACGCGGGCAGGCGAAGCGCTCGGGTATTCGCAATCGGGTATCAGCCGCATGATCGCTGACCTTGAACACGCATGGAACGTGAAATTGCTTGAACGGGATCGAGGCGGCGTCAGGCTCACATCGGAAGGTCATGAGCTTGCACCGGCGATTCAGGCGGTATGCGACGAGCACGGACGATTGCAAGCACGCATCGACGCTATGATCGGCCTCGAGAGCGGCTTGATACGCATTGGAACGGTCACGAGCGTTGCGACCCATTGGCTGCCATCCATCATCAAGCGTTTTCGCGAGGATTATCCCAATATCGATTACGAAATAACGACTCGTGGATACAGCGAAGTCGAGCGCATGATTGCAGAAGGTCAGGTCGACTGCGGATTCGTGCGGTTGCCAACACGCCCGAGCTTCGACACCGTTTATCTGGGACGCGACGAGCTGAAAGTGGTCATGGCAGCGGACCACCCCATGGCGAGTGCTGACCGGTTCCCCATCCGGGCACTCGGAGAGTACCCGTTCATGACCATCGACAAGCAAGGTGACTCCGACATCGCCGCAATGCTGGACAAGTTCGGCATCCGGATTCAGTCGAGCATGACCACATGGGACGACTACGCTGTGTTCGCGATGGTGGAGAAAGGCCTTGGCATCAGCGTGCAACCATCACTCATCTTGCAACGATTGCCTTTCAACATCGTCGCAAAAAGCTTCGAGGAGCCTCAGTATCGCGAGCTGGCGCTTGCCATGCGCAATCGCAACACCGTTCCGCTCGCTACTCGACGTTTCATCGACTATCTCGGTTACCGCAACGACGAGTAGCCTTATCAGATCGTCCTATTGCCTTCCCCGCGAGAAATCGGTTTTCGCTTTTCCCGCGGGGATCTTGGTGCATCTTCATGATTGCCTTTGTGCGGCGCATCGTCGTAGCATTGAGGGAGTCACTCAGCAGAAGAGGAGAACATGTTCGGAGAATGCCACGCCCATCTCGCGATGGACGGAGTTAACTACAAACAGGCGATGGCGCGCCACGCCAAGGGTCCTGATGTGCAGCATATTCGCGCATGCTTCGAAGCGTATCGGGCGAATGGCGTCTCGTTCGTCCGCGATGGAGGCGATGCCTACGGCGTATCTCTTTGCGCAACCCGCATCGCCCCCGAATACGGTATCGACTATCGCACGCCTGTCTTCGCCATCCATGAGCAGGGTAATTACGGCTCGATCGTCGGTCGAGCTTTCACGAACATGCACGAATACTCTGCGCTTGTCGACGAGGCGGAAGCCCTCGGTGCAGACTTCATCAAGATCATGACCACGGGCATCATGGATTTTGGCGAGTACGGCCGCATCACTCACCACAACCTGCCCGCCCCCACCGTACGAGAGATGGTCCATATAGCGCATGAAAAAGGCTTTGCCGTCATGTCGCACACGAACGGCAAGCGCGCCGTACTCGACGCTTTGGAAGCTGGTGTCGATAGCATCGAACATGGCAATTACATCGACGACGAATGCATCGCCGCTCTCTCCGAGTCGCAAACATGCTACGTGCCGACTGCTACCGTGGCACGCAATCTCATTGGCTGCGGTCAGTTTTCGGACGAAGTTTTAAGACGCATCGTCGACACGTCATATGAGAACATCGCGAAAGCCATCGATTCGGGATGCCTCGTTGCATTGGGCAGCGACGCCGGGGCAGTTGGCGTGCCGCACGGTCAAGGTATTCTCGACGAATACGCTTGCTTTACTGCTGCGGTATCCAGTCAAAAACGTCTCGTCGAAGCGCTCACGCGCGGTGAAACTTTCATACGAGCGACGTTCAATCGCGCCTCGTAGCACTGCATCTCAACGTCACGCCTTGCTGAGTTACACCTTGACGGCACGCACCTTCTCGATGCCTGGCGCTGCAGCGATACGGTAGCCCGGCGGAACGACGAGGAACTTGTCTTCATCCCATGGGCCATTCAGAAGCTGTTCCATGAGCGAAAGATCGCCTTCGACCTCTATCAGATTCCAATCGTGGTCTCGCGCATAACGGGCAGCGTGCTCGCGGCTGCCCTCGGGATCGATGGCCAACGCACTTGTGATGTAACCGACGTTGCTGTAGTTCGCTGTCATATCCAGCTCGAGCTCCATCATGTCCTCGACGAGATCCTCGTCACCATCGTAGCGTTTCAAGTATTCAGCACGCATGATATCGAGGTAGTCCGCATCGGTCGAAGGGCTCGATTCGGCCCAACTGGGGAAAGCCCAAAACGTTCCCTTGTACTTGTTGAAGTATTCGAGATAGCGCTCTTCCGAACCCAAGTAGATGCCGACGCAATCGTCAACACGCGGCACGACGATGGGAACGTCTAACGCCTCGATGCCGACTATGCTGTCGGAGCACAGCCCGAAGCACAGCGCCAAATAGTCAGGACGGCGGCGGCGTCTCCAGCTGTCGCAATCCTCACGGAAGCGGGCGATTGCCGCCTGAAGTTCCTCGTTCAACACCTTCGGCGCCTCGTGCAACCCTTGGGGTAAAAACGTCACGTCCACGACGTTTTTACTCTTCGCGATGAAGTAAGACAATTCCCTGGTAAACACTCGGCAGCTAAAGACGTGCATGTACATGATGACCCCTTCCGTAAGGCCGTCATTTGCATCCTTCTTCCACCATACTAGACTTTTTTCCTGCGGGGAACTTGGTCGATGTGCACGAGTCGATTAGCCGACCGTCATGATTGCAAATCATCTTTACCACGGGCAATCGATTTCCTGCGAGGAATTTGGCATCGCGCTTTTCGCATCGCTTTCTGCAGCCATGCACCATCGTCCGCATCGCGTGAGGTTGAATGATGCTACACTGTCAACATCGAGCGCGCTGCGACTGACGGGTTAACGTGGGCAACCACGGGGGAACAGCACGCAATACAACAAGCCGACCGTCTGGGCAAGCCGCAAGCATCGAAAGGGTCGGCTGCGCCTTCGGCGGGTCCTCAAATGCATAACGGCTGCACGAGCATTGGAGGACGAACATGCAAGACTTGGCAGAAATCCTGAGAAGCAATCCCTATCCTGGGCGTGGTATCGCGGTTGGCGATGGTGTCGTGTACTACTTCATCATGGGCCGCAGCCAGAACAGCCGCAACCGCATTTTCTCGCTCACCGATGACGGCATCCAAACCGAAGCGCACGATCCCGCACTCGTCGAGGACCCGAGCTTGATTATCTACCACCCTGTCCGCACCATGGGCGACGCGCTCGTCGTAACCAACGGCGACCAAACCGACACGATCGTCGAAGCCGGCAGCTTCCGAGATGGTTGCATGGCGCGCGAATACGAACCCGATGCACCGAACTTCACACCGCGCATCAGCGCCATCGTAAACGGCGATGGAACATTCGAGCTGTCCATCCTCAAGCACGTCGACGGACGCTGCGTACGCGAGTTCTTCGCCTATGAGGGCTGCGACGAAGGTTGCGGTTATTTCATCAGCACATATCAAGGTGATGGAAGTCCGCTCCCAACCTTTGCAGGCGAGCCCATCGCTGTCAAATTACCCGATGCAGATACGCTCTGGGATGCTCTGAACGAAGACAACAAGGTATCGTTGTACGCCAACGTCGGCGGCAACGTGAAGCTGTACAACAAGAATCTCGGCGACTAGCCAAAAAGGATAATCTTTTTGCTAGGTGAAGCGAACAGGAGAAATCGCATGAACGAACTCGAACTCAAATACGGGTGCAACCCCAACCAGAAACCGTCGCGTATCTTCATGAGAGACGGTGGCGATTTGCCTCTGCAAGTGCTCAATGGCAAGCCAGGCTACATCAACTTCATGGACGCGCTGAACTCGTGGCAGCTCGTCCGCGAGCTGAAAGAGGCCACAGGGCTTCCTGCGGCGGCGTCCTTCAAGCATGTGAGCCCTGCCGGCGCGGCTGTCGGCGTGCCGCTTTCCGATGTCGACCGCCAGATCTACTTCGTCGAGGACGAGGGTGAGCTTTCGCCCATTGCATGTGCCTACATCCGCGCACGTGGCGCTGATCGTCTGTGCTCGTACGGCGACTGGGCAGCGCTCTCCGACGTGTGCGATGCAGACGTAGCGCGCTATTTGAAGCTCGAAGTGTCGGATGGCATCATCGCTCCTGGCTATACCGACGAAGCACTCGAGATTCTCAAGACGAAGAAGAAGGGCAACTACAACGTCGTGCAGATCGATGCGGACTACGTATGTGCCGAGCAGGAATACAAGGACGTTTTCGGCATCACATTCGAGCAGGGGCACAACTTCTTCACCATCGACGAGAACCTTTTGGCCAATGTTGTAACCGAGAACAAGGAAATCCCCAATGCTGCAAAGATCGACCTTATCGTGGCGCTCATCACGCTGAAATACACCCAATCGAATTCGGTGTGCTACGTGAAGGACGGCCAGGCCATCGGCGTCGGCGCTGGACAGCAAAGCCGCATCCACTGCACCCGCTTGGCAGGTAGCAAGGCCGACACGTGGTACCTGAGGCAGCACCCGAAGGTCCTGGGCTTGCCGTTCCTGCCCGATATCGGTCGTCCGAGCCGCGATAACGCCATCGATGTCTACATCTCCGACGAATGCGATGACGTGCTGCGCGATGGCGCCTGGCAGCAGATTTTCACCGAGCAGCCTGAAGCACTTTCCCCAGAGGAAAAGAAGGCGTGGATTGCCACGCAATCCGGCGTGTCAATTGGATCAGATGCCTTCTTCCCATTTGGGGACAACGTCGAACGCGCACGCAAGTCGGGCGTTGCCTACATCGCCGAGCCTGGTGGATCAATTCGCGACGACAACGTCATCGAGACGGCCAACAAGTACGGCATCGCCATGGCGTTCACCGGCATGCGCCTGTTCCACCACTAAGCCAAGCCCCTTCACTTGCATGCATTCGGCTTCCCGCGACCTTTCCCCGCGGGAAGCCGTTCGGTATATCGGTTGCGGCAACATTGCGACAACAGCTTCCCCGTGGGAGAATGCTTAGCGCCACGTCCTCCATCCTCAATTAATCGAAAGGGATCGAATGACCCCGCAAGACAGAGAACGTATCATCGTCCGCACGAGCATCATCGGTATTGTTGCCAACATCCTGCTCGTCGCGTTCAAAGCCGCAGTCGGGCTCGCTGCAAACTCGATTGCCATCGTGCTTGACGCCGTCAACAACCTGACCGATGCGCTTTCGTCGGTCATCACCATCATCGGCGCAAAACTTGCCGGTAAAAGACCCGATCGAAAGCATCCACTCGGACATGGACGCTACGAGTACCTTTCGGCCATGGTCATCGTTGCCATCGTGCTATACGCAGGCATCACTTCCCTCGTCGAATCGGTAAAGAAAATCATGTATCCCGAGGTGGCCGATTATTCGATGGTGACACTCATCATTGTCGCATCCGCCGTCATCGTGAAAATCATCCTCGGGCGTTATGTCAGCGCCAAGGGAAAGCAAGTTGATTCGGGCTCGCTCATAGCCTCGGGAAAAGACGCTCTGTTCGATGCCGCGATTTCCGCTTCGGTTCTTGCCGCTGCACTCATCTATCTGGGAACCGGAATAGCCCTCGAAGCGTATGTCGGCGTGATCATTTCGATAGTCATTATCAAGGCGGGCATCGACATGCTCCGCGAAACGCTCGACGATATCCTGGGAACTCGGCCCGATGCCGATTTGGCACAAGGCATCAAACGCACCGTTTGTTCTGATCCCGACGTCCTGGGCGCTTATGATTTACTGCTCGAAAGCTATGGGCCCGATTTGACTATCGGAGCTGTTCATGTGGAAGTGATTGACACAATGACCGCTTCCGAAATCGACGCAATGACACGTCGCATTCAAGCTGCCGTGTTGAAAGAGCATCGTATCGCATTGGCAACCGTGGGCATCTACTCACGCAACACGAGCGACGACGCGGTAGCCGAGATGCGCTCGTCGATCACACGCGTTGCAATGGGACATGAAGGCGTCCTGCAGATGCATGGATTCTACGTTGACCTCGAGCAGAAGCGCATTTCGTTCGACTTGATCATCGATTTCGAAACGCCAGATCGAGTCGATTTGTACAAGCACATCAGCGAGGATGTGAAAGAGCTCTACCCTGATTACAACTTCATTATCACGCTCGATCGCGACTTGAGCGATTAACCGAAAACGTCTAACACCCCGATGCCCCGAATCTGGCGCTCGGGGATGGATTCATAAAGGGAAACTGGGGGAGCTTCTGGATGTTCCTATGCTCCCATCATCAAGAGCGACATTTCCAAATACACGCGCTCCTCGAAATCGTTCAAATCGGCATCAGTCAAATCGTGTATGCGCTCGAGGCGATTGAGCAACGTCGAGCGTGCCACATACAGCGCCTCCGACGCCGCCGTAGCGTTGTAGCGGTAACGCACGAAAACAGCAAGCGTATGCAGTAGTTCGGTTCCATGCTCCTCGTCATAATGTTCAAGCATCACCGCTGCTGGATGGCCAACATACTCAAGGGGCATCTTTCCCCTGCTCTGCGAAAGCAACCAATCGAATGCATAGTCCTCAAATCGATAACACCAAAACGTCGGATTGACCACGCTACCATGTTTGTAGGCTATCAATGCCTGCGCCTTCGCTGCGCCGAGATCGCCCATGCTCTGGAACGGCCTGCTTATGCCCACTTTTGCAAGATTGTCACGCGCAATTTCGACCAGCTCGTGCAAGAAACCGCTCCCGAACGCCGGCGGCTGGTTTCCGATATCGGCAAGCATGAACAATCCGTCATCGAGCACGACGCAATATGACTGCGGCCAGGAAAGTTCGAACCTCCGAGCCAAATAACCATAGTCCTCTTTTCCTTCATGCGTGAAGCTTCTCTCGATGCGAACAACGAGATAATTATTGCCAACTTCATGCCCAGCTTCTGAAAGCATCGCATCAGCCTGAGCCGCATCGCCCCCTTCACCAGCCAGAAGCATGGTCAACATCGCCCGAACGCGTTCTCCCCCATGAGGCCCGAAGCCGAACGATCCGATGCGTGCGAAGAGCTCTTCGGTATATTTACCCAAGTATTCGAGAAGAAACTTGACATACCGGGCATTGAGAGCGCCGAATTCGTGTCGCATCACGAGCGTGCCAATAAGCCGTGCGCCGTTGAACAGGTTCTTCATGAAAAGATCGTTCGATCCTGGAACACTGGTCACGCGGCGACTTCTGCGCAAGTTGCGATATCCGCCAAATGACATGAACAAATCGACTGCATCGTCCTCGAACAGAATAGGCGCATGCAAGGATTCATCCGTCCTGTTGTCTTGCGAATCATTCGACCAAGATTGGCAGACGATGCGGTATCCCTCGTCTATCAACGCACATGGAATGCCAGTTGAGCTTGTACACGCATCGATAAGGGACCGGAAATCAGCGTACGCATCAACGCACGCACGAAGTCGCGCATCAAGCCGTTCGTAATGCACGAAAACGCCTTGCAGAAAGTTGTAGAGATGCTGGAAAGGCACATCGGCCTTCACGTAGATGACAGAGAGACCAACATTACGCGCCGACTCTGCCGAAGCTTCACCAACGCAAATGCAAAGCGTATTTACCATGCTTGAACCATCGTTCACGCGTTCGTGGTCGGGGATGAGCACTGCATGACCGCTCATGTCAGACGAAACATCGTAGAGAATGGGGTAATCCACGGGCTTCACCTTTGACACGGCATCGCCTTCCACCAACTCAAACTCCCGCACAAGCAGGTAAAGTATCACGGCGCCATCTAGTTTCATGTCACTCCGCTCTCCACATGAACAAGCATCACTACAATTTGTAGTGTTAACTATAGCAATATTAGTCATATTGACACCAATAAATCTTCATTACGCTCTTTACAATTCCTATAACGAGCCTCTTTACGAGGTATTACGATGCAAGGCATTCTCATATGAACAATGCATCCAAACGATGCAAATCGCCCATGTGGTGAATGCGACAAGGGACGTGCGAACAGGAGGAACACATGCTTACAGCGAAAGAGAACCTGCGCCAAACCATCATCGACGGAGGAAAACCCGACCGCTTCTCCAACAACTACGAGGGCATCTACCTGATGATGCACCCGTGGATCATGCATTCGGGGGCCTTGCTCGCACCTGGTGACAAGGGCAAGGTCAACGCATGGGGCGTCACGATGGACTTCCCTGCCCACACTCCTGGCGCTTTCCCTGTCCACACGCCTGACAAGGTCGTCGTGAAGGACATCGAGGACTGGAAGGACTACGTGAAGGCACCACCGACCACGTTCGCCGAGGCTGAATGGGAGGAATTCCAGAAGCAGTACGAGGAAGTCACCAATTCTGGCAAGGCGTACGCAGCCCCCCTTTACGTGACCGGCCTGTTCGAGATGTCGCACTATCTGTGCGCCATCGACGACGCCCTCGTGTACTACATGACGAACCCCGACGAGATGCACGAACTGCTGAAATACATCACCGAGTTCGAGCTGCGCATTGCCGAGGGTATCTGCGACCACTTGCACCCCGAAGCGATCTTCCATCACGACGACTGGGGCACCGAGAACAACTCGTTCCTGCGCCCCGAGATGTTCGCCGATTATTTTGTCGAACCTTACAAGGAGATTTACGGGTACTACCACGACCACGGCGTCGAGTTCGTCTTCCACCACAACGACAGCTATTCGGCCAACCTCGTGCCCTACATGATCGAAATGGGCATCGACGTGTGGCAGGGCAACATGGAGTCGAACGACACGAAGGCAATGCTCGAGAAATACAAGGGCCAGATCGCGTTCATGGGCAACATCGACAACAAGGACGTCGACTTCCAGGGCTGGACGCCCGAAGACGTGGAGCGCGTCGCCTACGAGCACTTGGACGGCTACGATTTCCAGAGCTACATCCCGTGCATCACTCAGGGTGGTCCGGGCTCCACGTTCAGCGGCACCTACGTCGAGTTGTGCAAGTACATCGACCAGTACAACTGCGAAAAGTTCGGTTTCACCCAGCAAGAGATCGAAGACGCACGTCTTCCGTTGCAGGTGATCTTCGGCTAAACAGATTCGAACAAGCTGGAGGTTCCGCGCATACGAAGGACCCTGCTTCAGCAGGGTCCTTCTTTCGCAGATGTCTGATAGCATGACGGTGCCATGACAAACAATCCATCCCATAACAACCGAGAAGCGTGGCTTTGCCGACCGCAGCCAAAACTGGGGGCAATGGGCCTCATCACGTTCATCATTCTGGCAAACACCATCATTCCATTTTCGATTGACATGTACACGCCGGCCGTACCGTCGTTGCCAGGCTATTTCGAAACAACTGAATGGATGGTCAACTTCACGCTCATGGGCTTTTTCCTGTTCTTGACCATTTCATCGCTTCTCATCGGCCCGATATCAGACAAGCTAGGACGGAAACCCGTACTTGTCGCAAGCATCGCAATTTACACAGCCGGCGGTGCTCTATGCGCGATTGCGCCAAACATCTTGATGCTCATCGGTGCACGACTCGTGCAGGCCACTGGCGCGGGAGGCATCACTTCCGTCAGCATGGCGCTTGTCAAGGACTGCTTCGTGGCGGAGCGCCGCGAGCGCATGATAGCAATCATTCAGGTGCTCGCCGTTGTGGGGCCGGTGATCGCACCGCTCATCGGCGGATTCTTGCTTCGGTTCTTCTCGTGGCGAGCTTCGTTTGTCACCCTTGCAGCGCTTGGCGCCATTTGCCTCGTGTTCGGCATCCTGTTCGAAGAAAGCCTGCCTGTTGAAGAGCGGAAAGACGTGGGCTTGTTTACTGCTCTGGGAGGACTCGTAACCGTTGGGCGCAACCCTTCCTTCACGGTGCTGCTCGTCACGCTTTCGTTGTTCAACGTAGCCTTCACAGCATACCTGGCTGTTGCATCGTATATCTACGTTGACACGTTTGGCACAACACCACAGCAATACACCTACTTTTTCGCCGTTACAGCAGCGTTCACCGCACTCGGCCCGTTCATCTGGGTAAGAGCAAGCAAGAAAGTTGCTCCGCGCATGTTCACGAACGTCATGATGGCGCTTGCGTTTGTCGCCGCCATTGCGATTTTGACTGTTGGCGAGTCGTCGGTATTTTCGTTCTGCGCCGCATTCATCTTGTTCGCAACTTTGCAGAGCGCCATCCGCCCGTACATGGTAAACATTTTGCTTTCGCAGCAGGAAGGCGATACGGGTAGCGCTTCGTCACTCATCAGTTTCATGGTCAGCATATTCGGCGTCATCGGCATGGGCGTTATCGTCGCTCCATGGCCCAACTACATTTTTGGCCTCGGTGCCATCATGCTTATATGCGCGATTCTGTCATGTGCGCTTTGGGTTTACCTTCTGCATTCTCCCCGCACTCACATAGAGGAATTCGACAAGTAGACCATGCTGCTTCTTCGCGTCTTCCCGCTGGGAAATCACCTGTGATCAAAACGAACTCTCGCGGGAAAGTGCATGTGCACACATAAAAATGGAAGCCGCCCGATTTTGGGCGGCTTCCGGAGAGCGAGTTGTTCGCAACAGTATGGCTTAGAAGAACTCGACAATCTTTGCAGCGGCGGAACCAGCATCGGGGGTGTAGGCGTCAGCGCCAACCTCGTCAGCGAATTCCTGGGTGACAGGAGCGCCACCGATCATGATCTTGACCTGGTCGCGCAGACCGGCCTCGGCGAGAGCCTTGATGGTCGCGTCGATGGACGGCATGGTGGTGGTCAGCAGAGCGGAGAGGCACACAACCTTGCACTCGGGATGAGCACCAACGTACTCGACGAACTTCTCGGGAGCCACGTCAACGCCGAGGTCAGCAACCTCAACGCCCTTGCCCTCGATGAGCATGCGGACGAGGTTCTTGCCGATGTCATGCATGTCGCCAGCAACGGTGCCGATGACAGCGAAGCCGAGCGGCTCGGTGCCGCCAGCAGCCAGGGCCGGCTTCAGGACCTCAGTACCAGCGTTCATTGCGCGAGCTGCAACGAGCATCTCGGGAACGAAGCACTCGCCCCTCGTAAAGCGATCGCCGATGATGCCCATGGCGTCGATCATAGCGTCGAGGATTTCCTGCGGATCGATACCCTCGTCCAGAGCCTGCTGTACGAGCGGACCGGTTTCCTTCCTCTTACCCTTCATTGTTTTCTCGCGGAGATCGTCGAGCAGTGCCATTGTAAACCCCTTTCATAAAAGTAACTTTGAGCTGCATTGATTGCTATGGTCATAAAATATCTTTATTACCTTTGAGCGTCAATACGTGCATAAGCATTTCATGCAATCTGCACTAATGATTTCTTTGAGCTCAATTACGACCACACGCTAGCCAATGGCCAATCCAAAAATTAGATCAACCGCCCAGCATGCTCAAGCTGATCAGTCTTAAAATTCAATCGTACTGGCCAAACGCCGAATCTGTTCCGTTAACCTGCCAAAGCCGTGACGACCCATTCGCGTACGACGGTCATCGTCCCCATTGCGAGATAATCGATTCGTTTCTCGTCGACTGTGCAATCGAGGTTTCCAACAGCACCGCGCCTCCGCGCTTCGACAAGCGCTTGCTCGCGCGCCAGTTTCTTAGCAGCCTCCAATGCCCGTTCGCCCTCTTCAAACGTCAGCGTCTTCTCGCTTCCGCACACTTGGTAATAAGAAACGACACCACTCGATTCGCGTATCGGGTTTACGCGGACGCTCGTCTCGACCACCACACGCGAAGCAGCCGCGCCGATGGCGTTCGCAACCTCGGCATGCTTTGGTATGATAGGCTCAACGTTGAGCGCACTTGCAGCTTCTTCGAGAAACACATGAGTTGGAGCTCCGATTCCAATGAAGCATGCATTGCCTGAAAAGCGCACGTCGAACGTATGAGATTCATCATCGTGCCTACGCTCCCATGCCCGTTTTGCGAGATCGTGCATTTGGGCGTCAAGCTTCGTCGCGCCTTTCGGCCAGAACACATCTTGCGAGAACACGCCCAGCGCTTGCTCGAACAGGCGGAACTCCGCAAGTTCGTACACCTCTTCGACGAGCTTGGCAATTTCGGCCTCGTCTTCGATCGCCTTTTTCCCTCGATACGATTTCAACAGGCATTGCGCACCAAGTCGTGACGCCTCGACGTCGAACTGGTCGAAATCGCCTTTCAAATGCATGGCATCAGTCGGAGTGAACCCGCAGCGCATGACAACACCTTCGTCCTCGAGCTGCTGGAGCCGCAACCCCGTTATTGCCGCACGATCGCTGTACAGCAGCAACGGCCCTTCTCTCAATATCTCGATCAAGCGCCTATCGGGCTCGCGGAAGCGGGAAAGATCCCCGGGATTGCGCATGAGATACAGAAACTCGTAACGCGAGTAGAAATCGATGGGAGCGCTTTGGAGATACCATTTCAACGCTTGCTTGATATGGGGCCAACGTTCCGCAGCGATGCAGAGCGGCGTCACTTTGCGCGTACCCAATTCGAGCCGGCTGTTCTTGGTATAACGCACGACCGTATCTCCGCCCAAGGCAATCGTGTCGATAGCAACGCCCGCGACTTGAGTCTTCCAACCGCCGATGATAATGCCGTCCGTCCTGTTAGGACGTCCCTCGTGAACGATGGACATGTCGGACGTCGTACCGCCGATATCCACAATCAGACTTTCGGGGACCCCTGCGAGGACCTGCGCACCTGTAATCGACGCTGCCGGCCCTGACAGTATGGTCTCGACGGGCCTCGTGCGAGCAAGTTCTGCGGACATCAGCGTGCCATCGCTGCGCACAACGGAGACGGGTGCGGAAATGCCCCTCTCGGCAAGCGCATCGTCAATCGCATCGAGGAAATCCTCGATGACGGGAACAAGCCTTGCGTTGAGAAGCGCGGTTGCCCCACGGCCGATGACATTTGGCTCCACCGCCACGGTCGTTGCTTCGACCACGAGCTTGCCAAACCGGTTTTTCAGGAATTCGGCACCGCTGTGCTCGACGATGGAACCGTTGTTCAACGCATACAGACTTGCGATACCAAACGACTCTGCATTTTCGAAAAACGAGGGGTTGCTTTCATAGAGCGCTTCCCAATCGGGAACGGTCACTTCGCTTCCATCGAACGAACCGACGAACTCTGTCGTGATCACGTCTTCATACGGAATGCCGAAAACCCGATCCGCTTCGACGCGATGGAGAATCTCATCGGTTGAACCAACGATGATGAGCTTGGCGCGCCCGCCCTTGCCCTCGACGCAGGCGTTGGTGGCCAAAGTAGTCGACAACGCTACATGGTCTGCCTGGACAAGGACTTCGCGTGGAATACCATCCATTGCCGCAATGATGCCGCGGGCAAGGTTTTCCTTGGTCGTAAGCGCTTTCGCTTTTGCCAGCACCTGCAGATTATCGGTGTCGATGACCACGGCGTCCGTGTATGTGCCACCGGTGTCGATGCCCAACCGTATCATGCTGCCGCCTCCTTGTTAGTTGTACAAAACGCAGCTTGTATAAGCGATGGTGTTCTTGCCGTGGTTATAGGGGATGCCGGCTTGGCGGCACGTTTCGGCAACAAGCACCCCTGAAGCCGACATCGATACGAACCGCTTATCCGGGAACCGGCATGGCTCATCAGGGTACGTGCACATCTTGCAATTCCTGCACTGAGCAGACGACAATGTCATGACTTCCGTGCCCAACCCTGCAGCATCGAGATCTTCGAGCAGCTTGTAGAAACGTTCATCCTGTTTTACTGCAGTTTCGATGATGGTCTCGCCATCAAACTCGTCCTCGAGCTGCCCGACCGATTGAACGACCGCGCAGTGCGCGTACTCGTGCATCTGGCGCTCGATATCGTGAATGTCGCCGCAGCCCGGCGGACACACCCAGCTCTTGTCATATTTATGGCACTTGTCCGCCTCGCACATTTGACGCACTTCTTCAAGAACCTTCAGATCAGACGCAGCACACGTCCCCACGCAATCGAAGCCTTGCTTCTCGATCAACTCCATAACCGTGCTCATGAACGCCTCCCTTGCCTGATTTCTGGTGCAGCGCGCCGTCTTTAACGTGCTCCTCTCAACGCAGCCGTTCCCACGTTAATCAATCTTGTTCGAATTCCATCATCTGGATGTAGTAGTCGTTGAACTCGGCTGACAGTGACAACTCCAAGTAATCGCATAAATCGACGATGTGCGCCTCGCGCTCACGCGCCGTGTTCGAAAGCACGAGGGCAGTCGCGCCTTCGCCCGAGGTGTTTCCTACACTCTTGGCGCACGGCAGCAGCTCGGCTGGGAACAAACCAATGGCAGCTGCAGAGTCGAGGTTCAGATAAGCTCCGAAACCTCCTGCGATGTCGAGCGTCTCGATACTTGACACTTCGATGTCGGCTGCATCTACCATCGTAAGAATGCCCGCGCATACGGCCGCTTTGGCAAGCTGCAAGCTGCGCACATCGTTTTGGGTAATGTAGACGGAGTGATCATCAGTCAGATAAAACACGTTGCCGTCATTCTCGACTCCCATATAGCGCGTAATCGGCCCGTCCAGCTCATCAGCCTCGAGCAAGAAGCCCGTATCGTCGACAACGCCCATGCGGACCATGAGCGCCACGGCATCGATGACGCCTGTGCCGCACACGCCGATGGGATCAACGTCACCCACAACCGAGGTTTTCAATTCGCCGTTTTCAAACGCCACTTTCGAGATGGCGCCAGGCGATGCCGGCATGCCGAACAGAATGTTGGCACCCTCGAACACAGGACCTGCCGCCGTAGCGCAACATACGATGCGGCCATCATGGGCAAGCGCCATCTCACCATTCGTGCCCAAATCGAGGAACAGGTGCGTACCTGTGCGGTCAAGCTCGCATGCGAGCATGCCAGCCGTGATGTCGCCGCCCACATATCCGGCGATGCAGCGCGTGAAATAGCACAACCCCAGGCCGTCGATTTCGCGAACGTCACCGAACAGCGACAGCGGCGTGAACGGGTTCACGCCAATGGTGTCAGGCGGCAAGCCTGCTGCGATATGTTGCATGACCGTATTGCCTGCGATGGCGACTGCAGAAACATCTGTAGATTCCACATGAGCAGCCTTACACAACTTTGCCTTCATCTCGCACAGTGCATCTTGAATGATGCTCGTCATCAAGTCGAGCTTTCCATCGACGCTCGCAGAAATGCGGCTGATGACATCGCTTCCGAATGCAATTTGGGGATTCGGCCTGCCCACCGTGGCAAGTCGCTCGCCTGTCGCAAGATCATGCAGATGCGCCACGACGGTGGTGGTTCCGATATCGATAGCCATGCCAAAGCCTTCGATTCCGCTGTCAAGCGGAAACTCCTGAGCGACACCGCTTTGCAGGACCTCCATGGTGCCCGCACGTTCGACGACAACCTCCATACCATCGCTGACGGGAGTTGTGCACGCCAAACGGTAGCTGAGTCCCGAATCATCCTTGACGAGCACTTGGCAGCGACGGCATTTCCCTACTCCGCCGCACGTTGCTTGGATGTCGACTCGCTGGGCTTGTAGCACATCGAGTACGGTCTGTCCTGGCTGAGCCTCGACCTCGCGATGAACTCCAGCATCATCGATGAATAGTTTCATGAAAAACGCGCCTTTCGAAACATGGTACGTCGGAACCCCGTTGCAGCAATACGAAACA
This sequence comes from Eggerthellaceae bacterium, assembly GCA_045614225.1. GTDB lineage: Bacteria > Actinomycetota > Coriobacteriia > Coriobacteriales > Eggerthellaceae > UBA9715. The sequence goes on from JAZLCO010000039.1 coordinate 16,821, forward strand.
ACCTTGATCAATTACTCCACTTCACCTGGTCCCATTATAAAAAACGGCGGGCATAAGCCCGCCGTCAAAAAGGAGGTCAACGCTTTTAGTCGCGATCGATCGGACCAAAGAGATTGTCGCGATAAGCCTCGAGGTACTCCATGCAGAACTCGTCCTCACCGAGCAGAGCTTCGGTAGCATGCAGAACGCCGTTCATGTCGCGGCTCGTCGGGTCCATGATGGCGGAGTCCATACCAGCAGCCATGGCCAGAACCATGAACGGGATGTTGATCATCTTGCGGACCGGCAGGCCGAAGGAGATGTTGGAAAGGCCGGAGGTGATGTGGATGGTGGGATACTCCTCCTTGATTGCCTTCACGCACTCGTTGAAGACGAGCATGCTCTCGGGGTTGGCGCCAAGGGTCTCTACCAGCGGGTCGATGTACAGACGATCGGGGGCGATGCCAAATTCGTTGGCCTTGTCCATAATCTTGTGGAAGACCTCGAGACGGCCTTCAGCATCAGAAGGAATGCCGGAGTCGTCGGAGAGCAGCGCAACGCAGCCCCACTTGGTGTCAGCGATGACCGGGAACACGATGTCCATCTTGTTGCCCTCGCCGGAAACGGAGTTGATGAGACCGACGCGGTCGCCGCAGAACTTCATGGCATCGACGCAGACCTGGGGGTCAGGGCTGTCGATGGCGATCGGCAGATCGGACTCTTCCATGATCAGGCCGATGAGCCATTCCTGAACGTCGAGCTCGCCCTCGTTGACCGATGCGCAGCAGTCGATGTAGGTGGCACCATACTCGGTCTGCTTGCGAGCCAGCATGCGGATGTACTCCTCATCCTTGGCAGCAATGGCAGCGCCAGTTTTGGGAATGGAACCGTTGATTTTCTCGCCGATGATAATCACGATAGCCTCCTTGAAAAGACGATTTGATGCAGAATCTCACCTGCATCGTTCACTGTAAGTTGTTTTACCTAATTACGAAACTCTTTTTTCGCTCAACGTCAAACAATCCGTCATTCTGCACAAGTTTAAGCTATTACCTCACTTTCCCTCATCGCGCGCGAGTTCGGCAAGCTGTTCGTATCGAGCCGAAACGAGCTTCACCCCATTCTCACGCACATGCGGAAGAGCGCAGTTCTTGCAGTTCTTCCGTCCGCTCTTCGTATAAGTGAAATTGCCCCCACAATCCGGCCCGAGTGCATACAGCGGGCAGTAGCAGAACAAGCAGTTGAAATCACGTTCATCAATGCCCTCGTGGCAAGGAAAATGCTCGCATGCGCGGTTCGTGAAGAACGATGTTCCGAACGCGGGATGGTCGCCGCCAGCGCAGCGCTGTCCAAACCCGTGGGATTCAAGCCAATCGGCTCCCCTGAGAACCTGCGGGACGCCGCTGACCATGCGCACAACCGCATCTGCCCGCTCTGCGAGATTCTTCGAGAGAGCACCCACTCGGTCGCGCCAATCACGTTCCCCGCGGGAAATCGGTACGATGCCGCTGCCGACCTCTTGGCACAAGACGACCTGCTTGGTTGCCGCGAGAGCGTCGACAAGCGACGCTGCATCCGCGTCTTCAGAACGCACCAACTCTTGTGCATCGAGAAGCACAGGGCAACTGGAAGAGAGCTCTTCGCTCATGTCGGAATCGGTAAAGCCGAGCGAGCGAGCGTATGTGCGCTTGCCAGAAGCGATTCCTCCAACCACGAGTATCACAGAACCACCGCCTTCGAAATCACGACAAGCGCGATGACCATCGCAAGTTCGGCAACCTGAAGGAAGAAGCCGGCGAGATCACCGCTCATGCCGCCAAATTGCGATTGCGCAAATGGATAAAGCAAGCCAAGACACGCAAGTCCGACAAGCAAAACAAATATTGCTGGAACACATGTAGCCGTCATCACGACACCGCAAACCGCAAGTTCGACGACAAGGACGATGAGAATCCTCTTGCCGCGAGCAGATTCGTGGAACATCGAGAGCATGCCCTTGGATGAGCTGGTGGGAAACATGACTGTCGCAATCCCGCTCATACATCTGCTCGCGATGTGCATGGCCGCCAAAAGCGCCACGACGCGCCAGCCAGCAACAAGTTCGCTGGCCACCGCTGCATACGCCACGATGTAAACGGCCACCGCGATGGCGGCGAACGCGCCAGAATGCGGGTCTTTCAGGATCTCGCGCTTTCGTGCGGGTTCGGCGTGGCTCGATTGGGCGTCGACGACGTCACAAAAGCCGTCCATGTGGATACCGCCCGACACTGCAATGGGAATAAGGGCAAGCCCGGCCCCGAACAACGTTGGGCCGAAGCCGACGGCTTGGGAAAGCCACACCCACAGGCCAATAACGAGGCCGATGGCGAGACCCACTACGGGGAAGAAGCACATCATGTAGCGCATGTTCTCTTCGCGCCACTCGGTTTGAGGCACGGGAATCTTCGAAAAGCTACTGAGCGCAAGCAAGAGGCCTTGCAGCACGTTCACAGCTTCCTCCATCTCGCCATTCCGTCGTTGCATCGGCTTGAAGCCTTGTAGCCGTCCTTGTCCAACTTCCCCGCGGGAAATCGGTTTCCCCGCGGGAGATTGATTCCAACTTCCCCGCGGGAAATCGTTAACCTCGCGTCGAAGCTCTCACGTTCTCCCCGCGGGTAAACGCGTTCCCCGCGGGAACTTGATCCGAACCAACTTCCCCGCGGGAGCTTGTTTCAAATCATTCTACCTTTAACAACACGGGCACTCCCGCGACGCACTCGATGACTTGGTCGCTCAACGAAGCCAATCTGCACGACACCTCGCCAAGCACTTCCCGATAAGCGCGCGTCTCGGAAGAGTACGTTTCGCCGTCGCAGCCAACATCGTTGCCAACGACAACCAAATGATGGCAGCGATGGGAAAGCTTCTCGATTACGTCAACGACACGGTCCGCAACCCCGTCGTGCGACGCCGCTTCTCCGAACATCTCGTTTGCCACAACATTGCCAAGGCACTCCAGCAATGCGGTCGCGCCGACAACACGCTCGTCATCCAATACTGCTTCGAAATCATCAAAGCATTCAATGGTCGTAAAGCCCTTGCCTGCACGCTGTGCACGGTGCTTGCGCACCCGTTGGGCCCCTTCTTCGCCGAAAGGACGCATGGCAGCTAGATACACGAGGCGGCCGCCATCCAACGAGCATAAACGCTCGGCTTCAGCGCTCTTTCCGCAAGATGCACCACCCGTGACAAACGTCATCATTTCAAATCAACCTCATAGGCTTCGATGCCCGTATCGTCGAACGTAGTGCCATTGTACAAAGCAAGTGCAGCATCGAGCAGCGGGAACAGCAGAACGGCACCCGTGCCCTCGCCCAGCCTCAAGCCAGCATGAATGATCGGCTCGATGCCAAGTTCGTCGAACAACATGCGCGCTGCCGGTTCGGCGGAAACATGGGACGGGAGCATGGCGCATGTGCACTCCGGGCAAAGACGCGCAGCGGTATATGCCGCCAAAGCACTGATAAACCCGTCGATGACAATGGGCACCCGATGCACAGCACCACCAATGAACAACCCTACCAAGCCGGCAATATCGAACCCGCCAAGCTTCGAAAGCACGTCGAGCGCATCATCCGCATCAGGTTCGTTAACGGCAAGAGCGCGCTCGATTGCCGCGCACTTCCGCGCCAAACCGGCATCGGACAAGCCCGCTCCACGGCCTGTGACGGTCTCAACCGGCAAGCCGAGGAACGCCGCCGCTATGGCGCTCGAAGTCGTCGTGTTCCCAATGCCCATCTCGCCCGTTGCCAGCGCCTTGTAGCCATCGGCCTTCATCTGGGCAACAAGATCAACGCCTATCTTGATGGCCGTCAACGCCTGCTCGCGGCTCATGGCCGGACCGAGCGAGATGTCACCCGTACCACGCGCAATGCATCGATCGATGACGCCAGGCACATCGGACGGGGTCATCATGCCCATATCGACCGAAACCGCATCCGCATTGACTGTCTGCGCCATGCGGCACACGGACGATATCCCACGAGCAACGCTTCCGGCAATGACCGTGGTAATCTCGGGCTCACTCTGAGTGACGCCCTGCGCTACCACGCCGTTGTCAGCGCACAGCACCATCACAGCACGCTTGCTGATATCGACGTCGATAGAACCCGTGAGGCCGGCGATTCTCTCAATCATCAGCTCGAGCTGGCCAAGACTTCCGATGGGTTTTGCTACTGCATTCCACTTGTCTCGGGCAGCCTTGAGCGTTTCGTCATCCAGGGGCTTAATGCACCCCGCCATCTCGTCAAACCAGCCTTGCATGAGTTCCTCCTGATGTTGCTGTCACAAAACATGGATACAACATGGTGCACAAAAGATGGTGCAGAGAGTAATTAATGCGTTGTCAGCAATCGATTTCAAGCTATCTTGCTGTTATTCTAAGCGTATTTTATTACCCCTGTGAAGGAGCTGCCAATGGATGACGCCTTACTCGAGAAGATTCGTGAATATCGTAGGATGCTGAAGATGGACAAGCCCGACCTCGACATGGCCCTCTTCCTGAAGATTCTCGACATTACAAACGAATCGAGCGAAGTGAAAGTTGCCATCGAACCCGTTGCCGAAACAGGCGAATGGGTGTCGGACACGCCGAGCTTCTCCGTCTGCGGAGTCAAACGCCTCGAAGATGGCCGCCTGGTCCTTCGCGTGAACAAAGAGAAACATGCAATGGCAGCAGGCGACTTGTACGTCAAGCTCAAGAAAGAGCTCAAGAACACCCCCTGCAACGGTATTCCGCTCCTGTTCATGCAAGGCGACTCCGTCATCCAACTCACCGAAGCGTTCTCTCATTCGATGACCAACGAACGATGGGCAGGCCTGCCCTTCGACCTCGTGCTCGGCGTGCGCAAACGCGCCAAGAAGCCTCAAGAAGACCAGGAAGAAACAACCAAGGAAGACGCTTCCGGCAACTAGCATCGGCAGCATGCTCAGCTGCACCACGCTACGACAACACTAACGAACGGAGGGCCGTCCAGAGCAAACACTCTGGGCGGCCCTCAAACAATCAGGGTCGAAGCGCGTCAACAGACGGCGCCCCTTAACGTCCTACAGGTTGTGCTCCGCCCAGTAGATCTTGGAGTACTTCTCGATCTCTTCCTGAGTGGTGTCGTAAACACCAGGGAAGGTGGAGATGGGAAGACCCTGAGACAGGCTGGGGATGAAGTACAGCGGACCGTTCTCGTCGCACGTGCGCTTGACCTGCTTCGTGATCTCCTCGCGGGTCCAGCCCTCGTAGTCGACCGATGCGGAGTCGATGCCGCCCATGAACGTGATGTCCTTGCCGTACTTCTCGATCATGCCAGGGATGTCGTTGGTGTTCATGACGCCCTGCCAGACGTCGATGCCCATCTCGATCATGTAAGGCACGAGCGTCTCAGCATAGGAGTCAGAGTGATGCGCGATCAAATTGGCACCACGGCTCTTGTAGTAGCCGTAAATCTCCTTGTAGGGATCAAGGAAGAACTCGGCGAACATCTCCGGATCGGTGAACGTGTTGATCTGGGTGCCCCAGTCATCATGATGGAAGACTCCATCGGGATGCAGGTGGTCGCAGATGACCTCGGCAAGCTTGAGCTCCCACTCGGTGATGTACTTGATGAGGTCCTTGAGCTCGTCGGGGCTCTCGTAGAACGCGATGAGCACGTTCTGAATCTCGCACAGATAATGGCAGTTCTCGAACACGCCAGGAGCAACGAACGCCAAGGCGAACTGCTCATTGCGGTCGATCTGCTCCCAAGCTTCCTGGTCCTTCTCCCACTCAGCTTCCGGAATCGTGTAGGGATCGGGAGCGGTGACATACTCCTGCCACTCCTCGATGTCCTTGCACACGATCTTGTCGGGAGTGTGGACAGGGAATGCGCCGGGCTGGCCCTCGGCCCACGAGACTGTAACGCCCCAGTTGTTGACCTTGTTGACCTCGCCCGGACGCGGGTTGTTGCGCCAACGGTAGCTGGCAAGGTTCCTGAACGGAATGTTGAACGCCTCGTACTGCTTGACGAAGCGCTCAGGCTTGCCGCCCTTCATTACCTCGATGAGGTTCTCTCGCGGAGTGAGCTTGTACTCGCTCATCTTCACTCCTCTCTTGTTGGTTCTTTGCCGCCCTACGCTAAAACGCAGGGTGCGTTTGGTGCAGCCCATTCACATGCAAATCTTGCCGACAGGGCCCTATGCCCTATTTGGCCTGCGCCTCGCGTTGTTTCTCGAACCCTTCCTTCAGAACGGGTTCGATTTTCCTGAGGTAGTTGTCGAAATCGTAGTGGTCGCGCCCCTTGAGGGGAAGCTCGGCAACTTGGTACAGCACCTTGAGCGCTTTCTCATACTTCCCGTTATCGATCAGGATATCGATAATCTTCTCGGCGAAGTGCATGCGCGTATAGTTGCTGTGGTCGCCCTCCCACCACTGATCATATTCGTACATCAGCTTCTTGACGTTCTTCTTCTCGTTGTAGTTGTCCAGGATCGGCATGCATGTCTCATGCTCGTCTTTGACATCTTCCTTATTCCTGGAGTTGTTCCTGACCGTATGGACGGTAACCAAGATCCCGATGATCAGGATGGGGAACAGAAGCATAAGAATCTGATTTGGATTGAAGGTTCTGATCAGCAGAACGCAGATAACGATCGCGACAATCAGGACGCCAGTTCTGAGGCCAACCTCGAGCGGTGACCTCTTCTGCCGGTTAGCGCGCGCCTGCGCGAACGCATCCGCTATTCCTGCCATCTTCACTCCTTCTATTGCTTGCGAAGTTCAAGGCGGGCAAAGGTTATCGAGCTTCTCCAACTATAGCATGTGATTGGGTGGGATGGTGCACGGCTCGCTTGTGGAACCGTGCACCGTTCATTGAGCGTTACTCAACGTTTATTCGTTGTCCTGACGCTCAGCAATCTCCTTCTGGGCCTGGGCCAGAACATCATTGTTGATCCTGTAACCAAAGATGAGGATCAGCATGGAGATAACGCAGAGGATCGCGGGAAGCACGAACCAGCCGTTGACGATGCCCTCTTGCAGGGCAGGCGTGGACTGATCGGCGGTCATGCCGGCAACGAAGCCAGCTGCACCGAGGATGGCGGGGATGACAACGCCACGTGCGAAGAAGCCGATCTTGAGAGGCAGAACCTGCAGGCCGGAAATCCAACCAGCGGAGTTCTTGCCGGTCTTCCACTCGGAGTAGACGACGCAGTCGCCGTACATCGCGGGGATAACTGCGTAGATGAGGCCGTAACCAGCCTGTGCGATGGTCATGCAGACCACGACGACCATCATCTGCGTGTAGCTGACGCGAGAGATGAGCAGCATAGCGATCATGACGATGAAGGCTGCAATGACTGCCCTCTTCGAACCCTTGAGCGCCTTGGAAACAGGGCCGCCAAGGTAAGCGCCAACAACGGTGCCGACATTGGTTGCGAAGATGTAGGTGGCGAGCATGCCAGGATTGAACGCAACATAGGTGAAATAGTAGACAGCCGTGCCGCCGACGACGAAGTTGAAGATCCACTTCGCAACGTCGCCCAGCATCAGGAAGATGACATTGGGGTTCGAAGCAATGGAACGACCAAGGTCGCCAGCGCTGTTGTTCGTCTTGTCTTCCTTCTTGGCGGCCTTCCAGTTGGCGAGCTCTTCCTTGGTGTATTCCTTCTCATAACCCTTGGTGATGAAGAAGTGCACGTTGTAGAGCGCTGCCATGACGCAGCCGAATACGAACGCTGCAAACGCGTAGTTAGCAGGTGCTGCAGACGGGTCGGTGTTCTGATTGCCGAGCAGCATTGCGCCAACCATGGCAACAGGCGGGAAGATGTACGCGAAGAGGATCTTCGAAGCGTCCGACCACATACCACGGGTCGAAGCGAGGTGCGCACGATCTTCGGGCGTCTTGCCGACGACGGCAATCATGGAAACGTTCGCGACGTACGGGAAGTCCCAGGTGCAGTGCGACGCGACATAGAAGACCGTGATGAGCACTGCGGTGATTACCGGGTTGTCCGAGAACTTGACATAGTCAAGCGCGAACAGAATCGGAACTGCCCAAGGCATGATGAACAGGAAGGAGCGGTAGCGGCCCCAACGCATGGGCTTGATCGTGTTGATGATTGCGCCCCAGAGCCAACCGACGATTGCGTCGATGACGGAACCGACCGTCGACACGATGCCGGCGAGTACCGGGTCGAGCATTGCGCAGTTGGTGAGGAAGAACACGAAATAGTAGTTCTCTACCGAGTTCATGATGTTGAAACCGAAGTCACCAACACCATAGAAGAACCTCAGCGCCGTTGACAGCGGCTTATAGTCCGCTGGCAAGCTGGGCTCTTTTACTTCCACTGCGGCAGCTTGCTCCTGTGGAACTTCCGCCTCTGTGGCTTTGATTTCGTCACTCATTACTCTCCCCTTTCTTGACATGAGATGACTGTTTACCCACCTTGGCGAAAAGGATAGAAAAAACGTCGGTTTCTCCACAAGTGCAACACATGCTATACTTTGCCCAATTAATTGTGCACGAGTGCACAATTATATTTATTCACACATAGTTTGACAGAGAAAACACGACGGCAATCGTTCGAACAAGCCCAGAGAGCGAAGTGCAATATGAAACTATCATTGCGATACATGTACACGAAAGTCCTGTCAATTGACGAGACGGCGCGCATAGCCGACGAGCATATCGCCCCTTTGGATATCGAGTGGGTCGGAGTTGCTTCCACGCGATTTGCAAGCCATGCAAGCTTTCTATACTTCGTCGCCGACGAGACCGAGGTGCCAGCTCGTCCACTCGACCCCGTTGACATGTTCGGATGCGTCGTACCGGAAAGCCTCGCTGGGCAATGCAGGGGCATCCCGCGCATCATCGTTTCAGACGAGTGCGATCTTGATGCCCTGTTCGCCAAACTTGTAGCGGAAATCGAGCGTTATCGCACCTGGCATGATCGCATCAGCGACCTGCTCGTCGCTGATGCCCCCTATCAAGCACTCGTGAACGCCACATCCGAGTTCGTGCCGCGTCCCATGTACATCGCCGACGCAAGCTGGCGCATGATCGCCCGGGTCGACTTCGAAATGGACGAAATCAGCGCCACGTGGCACTACCAAAACCAACACGATGGCCTTTATCCGCACCATATCGTGGATGCGCTCAACCGCACAGGAGACTATTTCCGGATCACGAACCTCCCGCACGCCTCACTCATCGACTCCGAAGTGTACACGATGCGCATCTTGGCGAAACCCATTCGCCATGCGGGGAGGCTCGTAGGCTATTACTTCATGATCGACACGTGGGGCGATTTGGGTTATTGCGAAGTCGAAATTGCCGAGGAGTTCGGCTCGATGATCGCACCGCTCATGGCGGCCCGCGATGCCCAGCAGGGCTACATAGCCGGCTTCCAGGACAACTTCATCTTCCATATTCTGGACGGACTGCTCACGAGCAAAAGGGACATCGCCCGCCAGCTCATGTCCGAACGACACTGGAGCGTCGACTCCGATTTCCGACTGGCAACCGTGCGTTTCGAGCCAAACGAATTCGAAAACCATCTCCTTCACATGCGCACGATGGGCATGCTGTTGGGCAACTTCGAAAGTCACGCCTACTCGTACCGTGACACAGCTATCGCGCTGTTCCACAAACCGGAAGACGCCTCGGAAGATTTCTTTACCCACATGCAGAAATGCAGCCAAGCGCTCAAGCGCGTGATAGTGGTGAGCAATCGTTTCAGGGATTTCTCACAGTTGAAAACCTACTATGACCAAAACATTTACGTGCACGAAAGCATCGAAGCCGCCATGGACCTTGAACCGCGCGTCATCTCATGCGACAGCACGTTCCAGCGGCTGCTTGCCGATAGGTGTCGAGGCGAACTTCCCGGTTGCTATGAGGCCGATGTGCTTCGCTCCTATGACCACCTTCACGGCACGTCTTACTGTAGGACGTTGTACACATACTTGAAATACGAGCGCAATGCCGTAGCCACAGCTGATGCGCTGTACATTCACCGCAATACTTTGCGCAACCATCTGAACAAGATCGCCGAAATCACCGGGTCGGACTTTGACGATGCAGACGTGCGGTTCCACCTGCTTATTTCGTTGAACACGCAATTGAATTCGAGTTCGGAGTACTCCCACATCATGCAATGATGCGCTTCCGAGAGCCATCTCGGAAGCGCCGCAATACTTACCCGAGGGCTTTGAGATGCTCCAGGACATCATCGAGACCTTCGATGAGCCGGCCATCATCGTAGAGGTATGGAATCTTGTTCGCGTCACCCCCGAGGCCGAGCAACTCGTTGTAAGGCCCCTCGTACTCGACATCGCGCAAATCAAGCGCGATGCCATGCTCGTCAGCGTAGCGCGTCGCAATGGCGCACGTCGTGCATGGCGCCCAGTAGTACATGATCGGTTTATCCATGATTCGTTCCTTCTTTTCCCAAACATGCAACCCGCGTCGGCGACTCGCCGCTCCGGGTATTCACTCGCCTCGATTACAGCTGCAGGAACAGCCACTCGATGATGGTCTCCTCCACCTCGTACTTGAGGTCATCGTAATTATGAATCTCGTGGCGATACCCGCTGAAGAGCTTCGTGATGACGTTGTGCCCGGTGTCGGTCAGCCAGTTCGCGCACATGTACACACCCTCGCCGAAGTTGCCAACCGGATCCTGATCACCCGCAATGAGCAGAATCGGCAGCTCGACCGGCACCTTCTTCGCCCAGTCCTCGCCCTCGATGACAAGCATCATATCGATGAAGTCACGAATGCTGATGTTGTGCACCGGCTGCGTGAACGCATCGAACGGGTCCGCAGCGTGATCTTTCTGCACGTACGGGTCGTGGCAGATCCACTCGTTGCCGAGCTCCACGCCCTCGTCGCAACGGGAGAACATCCAGCCAAACAAGTCGTTCACGAACTCGGGGTTGCTCTCATGCGCCTCGCCCGCCTTGACGGCAGCATCGACCTTCATGCGGGTGGCGCGTGTGTTGTTGAAGATGCCCGTTGTGCCGCAATAGATAACACCCGTTAGCTCATCGCCGTACTTTGCCGAGAAATCGCGCGCGATCATCGAGCCCATCGAATGACCGAACATGAAGTATGGAAGGTCGGGGTACTTCTCGCACACGATGTCTTTGAACAGCTTCTCGTCTTCCATCATGGTGTGCGGACCAGCATCGCCCCAGTCGCCCCATGTGTCGTTGAGAATCGCCGTCGCACCATGGCCGACGTGATCGTTTGCGGCAACGATGAAACCAGCGTCCATCAAGGCAACGATCATATGAAAGTAACGGCGGGAATGCTCACCGAAACCATGAACGAGTTGCACGACGCCTTCAGGCTCGCATGCAGGAACGTAAATCCAACCAACCACCTGATCGCGTCCATTTGATGAGGGGAATTTGACTTCGTGCAACATGACTCGCTCCTTTTCTCGGAAGATTCCTGTCCACAAACCACTCGGCTCTCTGCCGTACACGACCATTATCCTCTTTTTCGACAGCGGTTCGCGTATCATGAGTAAAAGAAGCTGGAAAGGGGCTCACTATGGACGAATGCAAAATCAACGGCCAAACGCAAGGCGCTGGTTTCGACGAACTCGTCAAAGCGATGGAAGATGACCTGTACTGGGTGCGATTCTTCGCCCGCCCCTGCTGCCCTGCCCCTGATTTGGAAGGCGCCGCTGACATGCTCGACCGCCTGAAAGGCGAAGTCGACGAGCGCGCCGACTTCACGCCTGAACAGAAGCAGGCGCTCTGCGAGACTATCGAATCTCGCAAGGAATGGTACCCACGGTCGGGGCTCTGCAGGGCAAAGCGCAGCTCGTAAGCAACTCAATTGCACCACGCGCGTCCTGACCGATTGATCGAGAAAACGGAAGTAACTATGAGCACAGATATCACCCGCAGGAAGTTCGTCAAGATCACGACTGCAGCAGCAGGGCTTACAATCGGGTCGGCATTTATCGCTGGATGCTCGACGAGCACAGCCTCAAGCGCTTCGGAAACGACCACAAACGCCGTCAGTACAACAACGTATGACACAGGGCGTGCGCCGAAATACATGGGCGCCATGAACAAGGCGCAGAAAATCGACACCACTCCCGACGAAAGCGAGGCAATTGCCAAGTTCATCGTCGTCAGCGACACGCATCTTTCGTTTACGTACCAGGCTTACATCGACCGCGTGCAGAACATGTTCGAGGACATCGCCGAGTTTTGCCCCGACAACGACGCCATCATCGTGAACGGCGACATCACCAACACCGGCTCCCTGGAAGAGTATGCGAAATTCGCCGAGCTCGCTGAGGCGTCGGGGTTTGCATATCCGGACGATTTCGTGCTGGTCATCGGCAACCACGATCAATACGATTCGAGCGAGGGAACGCAAACGGTTTCAAATCTTTCGGATCGTTTCAAGGAACAGGCAGGCATCGCCGATCAGGTACATCCGTACTACGACCGCACCATCAACGGCGTGCACCTCATCCTCATGGGCCCCGATAGCTATCCGGAGAGCAGCTGGGAGCAATTCGGCATCTCCGCTGAGGAGATCGAGTGGCTGGACAATCTAATCGACGTCGATCAGAACAAGGAGCAGCTCTCGTTCGTCTTCATGCACGAACCGCTCTACGAAACCGTGCGAAACACGCAACCCGGCGACTGGGGCCACGAATGGTCGCTTTCCGACCAGGACAACTTCAACTTGCACGATTGCATAAAGAAGCACCCGAACGTCATCTTCTTCACCGGGCACACTCACGCGCTTCCCGACACGGTCCAACTTGACGATGAAGAGCCGCTCTACGTTGGTACGGGGTCGATCGCCTATTGCATCGATGACGTCGACGACGACTCGACGGGCAATGCTGACATCGAAGAGTACGGATCGCTCGGCTGGGAAGTCACCGTATGGGAGACGTGCATCCGCTTCCGCATGCGCGACTTCATCAAGCGCGAATTCACCGATCTGGAAAGCGCGATCTATCAGTTCTAACCGAAGACGTGCCTGACATCATGCTCGATGGCGCAAGTGACACATCCGATTGCGTCACTTGCGCTTCGTTTATGTGGGCTTAGGATTTTCTCGAGATGTAGAACCACGACGCCATGTACACAACGAGGAATACGCACACTACGGTGGCGAGCAAGCTGATAGCATCCTGCATGTCGTTGAACGCCATCACAAACAACGCAATCGGAAAGAGGCAGGCCATGACGACGACCGCAAGTCGTGTGGCCTTGTATGCAATCAGCACATTGCGCTCGTCGGATTCCTCGATGGCTGCTTTGCGCAACGCCGCCTCGTTATGCAATCTGCGCACATCGCGCACTGTCGAGATGACCCAAACCGCAACGATGGCAAACACCATATAGAAATAGGTGCTCTGCGCAAGCTCCCCGTTTCCCTGCAACGCAACGTACAGCATCCCAGCGGCCCAAAGGCCCAACACTACACTCTTGACGACGATTCTCCGCCAGATACGGCTCTTCATGTTCTGAACGGCATTCTCTCCCATGGCTAAACCTCCTCGCCAGACAGATCGAATACTTCCTCGATAGTTTTCCCGAAATAGTGCGCGATGCGATACGCCAGGGGAAGACTTGCAACGTATCGCTCGTTTTCGATGGAGATGATGGTCTGTCGCGAAACCCCCATAGCCTCAGCGAGTTCCGCTTGGCTGATACCACGCTCCTGCCGCAACGCTTTTATGCTCGTTCGCATGTCTCCCTCCTTTCTTGAAATGTAAAGTATGCTTAACATTTCGAATCATATGGCAGCTTATGCCACATGTCAAGCGTACTTTACATAACGGGAGAGAAACGGTTTCGAAGAAGAAACCTGCACTTGACGGTATACTTGACTCAAGAAATTGCACTGCGAAAGGAGCCGCTGGCATGACAAAGCTTGAAGCCGGCATCGAGCGCGATCAAGCATTCGCGCTGCTGAACGAACACAACAAAGAAGAGTTCCACATCGAACACGCCGAAACCCTCGAAGGCACATTGCGTTATTTCGCCCAGGAATTCGACCCTGAGAACGTTGAGTTCTGGAGCATCGTCGGCTTGTTGCACGACCTCGATTGGGAGGAATACCCCGAACTTGAAGTACACACTCTGAAAGCTGAGCCATGGCTACGCGAAGCGGGCGGCACCGATGAACTCGTGCATGCCATCCAGTCGCACAACTTCGCCGCCGAAGGCTGCCCCGACCCCGAGCTCTTCATGGAAAAGGTCCTGTATGCCACAGATGAGCTGACGGGCCTTATCGGAGCTGCGGTGCTCATGCGCCCGTCGAAGAGCGTCATGGATTTGCCGCTCAAATCCCTCAAGAAAAAGTTCAAGGACAAGCGCTTCGCCGCCGGATGCTCCCGCGATGTCATCCGCCAAGGTGCCGAACTCTGCGGTTGGGAACTCGACGAACTGATGGAGCGCACCATCGCAGCAATGCAGTCATTCGCCCCAGATCGCGATACGTTCGTTCCTGCTGAATAACCAGCGTGCGGTATCCGAAAATCGCCTTTTCACTCCACCTCAAGCCAGTTGAAAGAGAAAACCATGACCCATCACAACTACATGACCAAGGGAACGTGCTCGAGAATGATCGAGTTCGATCTCGAGGACGGCAAGCTCCACAACATAAGCTTCATGGGCGGATGCCACGGCAACTTGAAAGCAATTGGCCTGCTGCTCGAAGGAGCCGATGCCCAGGAAGCGGCCGACAAGCTGCGCGGCAACACCTGCGGCAACCGTCCGACGTCTTGTGCAGATCAGCTTTCGCGCGCCATCGACAAGGCATTTGCGGTTGAAGCGTAAGCGCCTCGGTGCGCGTGATTCCTAATCGCCCTTCAAAGACCCCTATTTCCCATACTCACCGTACTCGCAGCCTATGGTCGCGGCGCGCAGGTCATCGACGAGCACGAACGTGCCACCGCGTTTCTCGAACAGCTGAACGCGCCCGACGCCTGTACCTCCGTTCCATAAACGGTTATGGCGTTTTGCCCCGTCGGGCGATTCGTAATTCACCAACAGCATCTCGCTCTTCGGACATGTGACGTCGGTTACAAGGCGTGCCTTGAGCGTCTGCTGCTCGACGTGCCAGAACAACGCGTCATCGGTTTCCCAACAATCAAATTTCGTTGTCGAGCCAGTCCAGAATTTCGAGAAGTTGAATTCGTACGGCTTGCCCTCGTAGTTCATGCAACCGAGCAATTTCCGGTCGAGTGCTAGGCCCTTCACCACAGGTCGCCCTCCGCCGATGTCGAAAGCGGAGTTCTCAAGACGCTTGCCCGTAATGGTGCTAACCAGATTGCACGACGAGAGCCACACCCATGGACTCGTGAAATCGGCGCCCCAGTTTTTGTCGGCATATCCGAAACAGGTATCAGGCTCTACGATGTACGTTTCGCCATCGAGCACGACGGTGCCGCGGTATGCAGTTTTGATGCCCTCGGCATGCCAGAACATCTCGAATGCTTGCAAAGCCCGCAACGGCGCACTCGCGCCATAACCGACGTTGAAGGGAATCTGCTTGTCGACCTTCAAATCCCACAGCATCGTGCCCGCATCGCACATCCACTCAGGATGTGATGCAGCATCGTCGGGCGCAATGCGAATGCTGCCGATTAGGTCAGTCTCGCAGCACAGGCAATCGTCAGCCTCTACGAAAAATGGCACGTTTTCACCCAGCGTCACGTCCTTCCATGAGAAGAAGCGGTGTAGCTGCTTGGCATTCTCTCCCCAACTCCCCGCCTTCACCATCACGTACGAAGGCCTTCTATGTGCAATCCTGTTCTCGGGAAGCTGGCCAAACACGGGCTCGTCCCCACCCAGAGCCGGGTTGCAGCAGAAGAACTCTATGAAAAACGACCGCCGCTCACCCGTCTTGGCATGATGACCTGTGAATGAATGCCACCACCAGTCATAACCCTGTTCGGCAAACCCACCTGTCAGCATGAATTGATTCCTCGTGATGTCGTGAACATCGCAAGCCATGAGCGTTACCCTTTCGTGTCGCTTCCTGGACAGATGGTAGCATGAAGACGACAAGAGGAGCTTTCAAGGCGCCATGAGCTAGATGTCGCGTGCCATTCCGACAACGTCGTAATCGCCGTTGAACTCTTCGCTGCCCGTGAGTGAGAAACCCTGACTCTCCCAGAATTCACGTGCTGAATCGCTGACCTTCGGGCACTTGAGCTCGAGCCGATCGTAACCCTGCGCCTTCATCGACGCACGGACGTCGGCAAAGATGCTCGAACCAACGCCTTGTCCTTGCAAGTCCGCATCGACCATGAACCAGCCAATGTATGCGTCGTCAACTTCGGGGTAGCCGCAAATGAGGTCGAGGACCGCCACCAAATCGTCTTCGTCGTCATAGAATCCAACGAAATGGGCTTCGGCGCCTTCGCGACCGCTCGCCTCCGCCGATACATTGCTGACGATCTCGGTCAAGCGCGAACGCGAAGGCCTTATGCCGAGCGCGCGATAGTACCGACGGTTCGAACGGGCGAGCGACACCACATCTGCGATGTCGGCAGCCGTGATGCTGCGTACATCAAAAGATGTGCCGAGCGATTGGATGTCGAGCCCGAGCGCTTCGGCTTCCTCGCCCCTGTTGATGACCTGGTCGAACTGTGTGTCAAACAACTCGCGGTACACGCCGTTCTTCGCAAGCAGCTCGTCATGCGTGCCCTGTTCGGCTATCACGCCATCCTTCACGACAAGGATCTGGTCGGCTTTGAGAATCGTCGAAAGCCGGTGCGCGATGACGATGCTCGTCCGCCCAACCATGAGCTGTTCGAGCGCCTGCTGAATCGCGTGCTCGGAAATCGAATCGAGCGCGCTCGTAGCTTCATCGAGAATCAGAATCTTCGGATCCTTCAAGATGACGCGCGCAAGCGACAGACGCTGCTTCTCGCCACCCGAAAGCTTCAAGCCGCGGTTGCCCACCTCGGTATCGTAGCCAAGCGGTTGTGCAGCGATGTAATCGTGAATGTTGGCGATCTTGCACGCCTCTTCGATGTCCTCAAGCGTTGCGTTTTCGTTCGCGTACCGCAGATTCTCGAGTATCGTGCCGTTGAACAGGTACGCCTCCTGCGTGACAACGCCAATCTGCTCACGCAAGTATGCGAGGTCGAAGTCGCGCACATCGACGCCTGCAATAGTGACGCTACCAGCCGTCACATCGTAGAGGCGAGGAATGAGGTTCACGACCGTCGACTTGCCCGAACCGCTCGGACCGACGATGGCGTACATCGCGCCACCAGGCACCTCGAAGCTCACATCGGTCAACACGAGCCTGTCAGCGTCGTAACCGAAAGCCACGTGATCGTAGCGAATCGGCTTGCGCTCGACATCGGGTTTCAGCCCATTCTCAGGCGAGACAATCGTGTTCTCGCGATCGAGATAATCGAAGATGCGCACGAACAATGCAAGCGACCGCGTGAACGTCACCTGCAAGTTGAGGATTGACTCGACCGGCCGATACAGCCGGTTTACCAGCGCCACCATGGCGGTAACAGTGCCGACCGTCAACGTCGGATCGAACTTCTCAATTATCAAAAGCCCACCGGCGAAATAGATGAGCAACGGCCCGAGCTGGGTGAACATCCCCATCGCCACGCTGAACAACGACCCTGAACGCGTTTCCCGCATGCTGAGGTCGGTAACCTCTTTGTTCACATGCTCGAATTTCTCGAATTCCTTTTCCTCGCGGGTGAACATCTTGACGAGCAGCGATCCGCTTGCTGAGAGCGTCTCGTTGATAACCTGGTTCATCTCGTCGGTCTTTGCTTGCGTCTGCGTTGCGTACTTGAGCCGCGAACGCCCAGCAGAACGCGTCGGCAAGATGAGCAGCGGCAGAACGGCCATGCCCACAATCGCGAGCTTCCAACTCATCGTGAACAGCGCGACAAGCGTCGTCACGATGGTGGCAACGTTGCTGACGACCTTCGAGAGCGTGCCGCTGATAACCGAACTGACGCCGCTGATGTCGGTATCCATGCGCGTGATGATGTCGCCCTGCTTCTCGGTCGTGAAGAACGAATGCGGCATATGCTGCAGATGGTCGTACATCTGGTTGCGCATGTCATAGATGATGTGTTGCGATATCCAGGCATTGACGTAGTTCTCGAGCACGCCGATGAGCTGGCTGGCCACCATAGCCGCCAAAGCAATGAGCAGCAACTGAATGAGGTAGCGCAAATCCTCGCCGACGAGCGCCTCGTCGACTATCATGCCCGTGACAACCGACGGCACAAGACCGACCACCGCAGCAATCACGATTGCCACGAATACAAGCGCAAACTGCAACCAATATGGCTTGAGGTACGAGAGAATGCGAACGAGCAGGTCCTTCGTCAGTTTAGGGGCGCTCGCCTTTTCCTCATCGGTCAGGAACCGTGCTCCTGGACCACCGAGCGGCGCTGGCATAGAACCCCCTTAAAGTGACGAACTACCTGTTTTCAAAAAACACGCCCTGAACCCTACCATTACAACATGTCGATGTAACGGCAAGCTGCGAGCGCAGCCACGGCGCCATCGGCGGTGGCTGTCGTGATCTGGCGAATCTCCTTATTGCGGCAGTCGCCTGCCACGAAGATGCCGGGAGTCTTCGTCGTGCACGACTCATCGGAATCGAAATAACCCCAGTCGTTCAAATCGGCAAGCTCGGAAAATGCCCCGTTCTCGGGAACGAGGCCGATTGCCACGAATAGGCCATCGCAGTCAACGCGCTGTTTCTCGCCCGTCGTGCGATTTGCGATTTCGACGGCTTCCAAACCATTGCTGCCGGCAATTACCGAAGAAATCACAACATCCATGCGCGTACTGACATTGGTGTGCGAGAGCAGAACCTCTTGGAGCTTTTCCTCGCCCCTGAACACCTGGCGTCTGAGCAACATGATGACTTCTCTGCACTTCTCGGCAAGAAGGATAGCGTCCTGCAATGCGGAGTTGCCACCGCCCACAACGCAAACCACCTTGTCCGTGTAAAAGTCGCCGTCACACACTGCGCAATAGGAGATGCCATCTCCCACCAGGTCGTCCTCGCCGGGCAACCCGAGCATGCGGTGCTTGACGCCGGTCGCGATTACCACGGCTTTTGCCTTGTAAGCACCGCCTTCTTCGGTGGCAACGATCCAGCCTTCGCCATCGCGAGAGACGCCTGCGACTGTCTCGATCTCGATGTCTGCGCCCTGCTCGAGAATCTGGTTCATCATCTCGTCGGCGAGTTCCATACCCGACACCTGAAGCTTGCCGGGATAGTTCTCGATCTTCGGCGACTGAGTCATCTGGCCGCCAAAGCTCTCCTTTTCAATGACGAGCACGCTCTTGCCGTTGCGGAGCGCGTACAGCGCTGCGGTCATGCCCGCGGGCCCCCCGCCGACTACGATGATGTCGTGCATTCTCTGCCCCCAGATTGATTAACGCTCGGTTATCCAGCCCTTGATGTTCGAGACTCCGCGGAACTTCTCGAACCCTTCGCCTTCAAGAACCACCAGCGTTGGGGCCTGCTTGATGCCGTACCTCGTCACGAGCTCAGGCTCTTCGTCAGCGTTCAGCGTCTGGTATGCAACGCCTGCCTTGTCGAGCAACTGCATCGCTGCGCGGCAATTCGGGCACGTGGTCGTCTTGAACAGAATAACCTGGGCTTCTTCGGCAGCCGGAGCTTCAACAGCCGCAGCTTCGGGCTCTTCGATGGCCTCGGGCTTCATCAGCGGCTGAGCCGGCTCGCAGCAACCGCGCTCCTGCGTGGCTTCCCAGATGACGTCGTCGACCGGTGCCGGGTTCGGCCCCACATGCGTGAGCGTCGAGCTGGCGATGTCGTAGACCTTGCGGTCCTTGTATTCCTGGGCCTTGCCGTCGTTCCAGTTCTGAACCGGACGGTAGTAGCCGGTGATGCGGCTGTAAACCTCGGTCTTCGCGCCGCAGTGCGGACAGGTGAACTGCTCGCCGGTCAGATAGCCGTGGTCCTTGCACACGGAATAGGTCGGCGACATCGTGTAGTACGGAAGCTTGTAGTTCTCGGCGATCTTGCGCACGAGATTCGCAGCGGCCTTCCAGTCGGGCAGCTTCTCGCCGAGGAATGCGTGGAAAACGGTGCCTGAGGTGTAGAGCGTCTGCAGGTCGTCCTGGATGTCGAGCGCGCTGAAGACGTCCTCGGTGTAGCCGACGGGCAGGTGCGAGGAGTTGGTGTAGTACGGCGTGCCGTTCATGTTGGCCGTGATGATGTCGGGGTACTGCTCCTTGTCGTGCTTCGCAAAGCGATAAGTCGTCGACTCAGCCGGCGTGGCCTCGAGGTTGTACAGGTCGCCGTACATCTCCTGGTAGTCGGACAAACGCCCGCGCATGTGGTTGAGCACATCGCGCGCGAAACGCTGCACGCGCTCGTCGGTAAGGTCGGCCTTGAGCCAATTGGCGTTCAAGCCAACCTCGTTCATGCCGATGAGGCCGATCGTCGAGAAGTGGTTCTCGAACGAACCGAGGTAGCGCTTCGTGTAGGGGTACAGACCCTTTTCGAGCAGCGTGGTGATGACCGCGCGCTTCGTCTTGAGGCTGCGCGCCGCAATGTCCATCAGACGGTCGAGGCGTGCGTAGAAGTCAGCCTCGTCGGTGGCCAGGTATGCGATGCGCGGAAGGTTGATGGTGACAACGCCGATCGAGCCGGTGGACTCGCCGCTGCCGAAGAAACCGCCGGACTTCTTGCGCAGCTCGCGCAGGTCGAGGCGCAGGCGGCAGCACATCGAACGCACGTCGGAAGGCTCCATGTCGGAGTTGATGTAGTTCGAGAAATACGGTGTGCCGTACTTGGCCGTCATCTCGAAGAGCAGCTTGTTGTTCTCGGTTTCATCCCAGTTGAAGTCGCGCGTGATGGAGTACGTGGGAATCGGGTATTGGAAGCCGCGGCCGTTGGCGTCGCCCTCGATCATGATGTCGATGAACGCCTTGTTGACCATGTCCATTTCCTTCTGGCACTCGCCATAGGTGAAGTCCATCTCCTTGCCGCCGACGATTGCGTTGAGGTTCTTGAGGTCGTTGGGAACGGTCCAGTCGAGCGTGATGTTGCTGAACGGTGCCTGAGTGCCCCAACGGCTGGGGGTGTTGACGCCGTAGATGAAGGACTGGACGCACTGCTTGACTTCCTTCTGCGTCAGATTGTCGACCTTGACGAAGGGAGCCAGGTAGGTGTCAAAGGACGAGAACGCCTGGGCGCCGGCCCATTCGTTCTGCATGATGCCGAGGAAGTTGACCATCTGGTTGCACAGCGTGGACAGGTGAGATGCCGGGGAGGACGTAATCTTGCCGGGAACGCCGCCCAAACCTTCCTGGATGAGCTGCTTCAAGCTCCAACCAGCGCAATAACCGGTGAGCATGGACAGGTCGTGCAGATGGATGGCAGCGCTGCGGTGAGCTTCGGCGATCTCGTCGTCGTAGACTTCGGAGAGCCAGTAGTTCGCCGTGATGGCGCCAGAGTTCGAGAGGATGAGGCCACCAACGGAATAGGTGACCGTGGAGTTCTCCTTGACGCGCCAGTCGTTGATCTTGAGGTAGTTGTCGACGAGATCCTTGTAGTTGAGCAGTGCGGAATTGACATTACGCACCTTCTCGCGCTGACGACGGTACAGGATGTAGGCCTTGGCGACATCGGCGTAGCCGGATTCGGAGAGAACCTTCTCGACGCTGTCCTGGATGTCTTCGACCGTGATCTTGTCGTCGACGATCTTGTCCTCGAAGTCGGCGGTGACATGAAGAGAAATCAGGTCGATGACGCTGGGGTGGTACTGCTTGCCGAGCGCATCGAATGCCTTCGTGATTGCCGCGCTGATCTTGCTGATGTTGAAATCAACGACTTTTCCGTCTCGCTTGACTACCTGGTACATATCATTCCCCTTTTGGTAAAACGGTTTGCACTTGCCCGTACGCTATATTTCGGAACGTGGCTTAATGTACCAGTTTGGCGGAGCAACATCAATATATTGTGTCAATTCCGCAATTTATTCAATATATATTGTGTCAGGTATCGATTCCGCGAATATCAGCGAATTTGACGAAACGAGCTGCTACATCCCTGAATTCACGCAGGCTGCCGGGGCCGGGAGCGCTCAACGAGCGGTTGGGAACCGTGTCACGATCGGCAAAAGGTTGCAAGAAATATCGCTCGGCGCTCTCGATCCACGCACCGATTTCCTCGAAATCGTGCGCCTCATGGAACTCGCGAATCACCGTCGTGCGGAACTCGTACGGCACGTTGCCTTGCAGTAACAGCTCTATGCTCTCGCTGACGGAACTGAGGTCGAATTCGCGCAAACCAATTGTCGCAGCATACTTAGCTGGCGAGTTCTTGACGTCCATTGCAACGTAGTCCACGAGGCCTTCGTCGATCAGATGACGCAGCATGGTTGGACTGTTGCCATTCGTATCGAGCTTCACGGGGAATCCTGCATCGTGAATCTTGGCGATAAACTCCGGAAGGTCGCGCCTCAGACATGGCTCGCCGCCCGTGATGGCCACGCCGTCGAGCAAGCCGTGACGCTTGTTTAGGAAGGCGAAGAATTCATCCTCGCTGATAGCCTCTGCCATCGGGCCTTCGACGAGCTCGAAATTGTGGCAGAACGGGCATCGGAAGTCGCACCCTCCCAAAAACACCGTACATGCAACGCGCCCCGGATAATCGAGCAGCGTCATTTTCTGCAGGCCCTGTATCTTCATTGCACTCCTTGTTCATCTTGCCCTGCATCATACACCTGCCAAAATGTGCATGTTACGCAAGTTGCCATCCTCGATGCCATCGTTGACAGAGTAGGCATGTTTTTCCAGGTCAGCACAGTCGGCCGTCGTGAGATCCTGCACGCTGAGCTCGGCGATGATGTCCGCGGAGATGTCTTCGACGACCTCGTATTTGTCGTGCGCAAGCCGACCATCGTTGTTCGTCGTGATCAGATACTCGAGGAGCTCTGCAGTAAATGGCAGCTTCGGCAGCGCCCGCATCGCGCGGAACTGCCACTTGTAGAACGGCTGGTAGACATCGTTCAGCAGGAACACGATCTCCATGACGCTCTGCGCGAATGCGATGACCGCCAACTGGGCTGCAGCCGTCTCACCATGACGCAAGCAACGTGGAAAGTTGTACTGCCCCGCTTGCGCAGCCAGCAGCAGATGGCCTGCGAGCTTCTTGCGACGAACATCTTCGGGGTAATGCGCAAGCATCTCGCGAACCTTTGTGAGCTCGCCTGAACCATCGAAGAATACCTGGCCGTTCACCGCTTCCGCAAGCGCGTACGACGGCACGGCAAGCCATTGCTCCATAGTCAGATTGCCAGATGTGCTGCCGGTTTTTTCTTTAAAGAAATCATCCATCCGCATAACACCACGTCGCGAGCCGCCGACAGGCGCCATCATTGGCCGCTCGACTCCCATGAACTCTTTGGGCAAAGCCGCATAGGCACGCTCGAGCGCGAATTCCTGCTTGCGATCGATGACGCCTTCGCCCGGCAACAACAGCATGAAGCCGGGATCGAAATCATGGTCGCGCGATAGTTCGTCGTCGAAACCGAAACACTCCGACCCACTACCGAACAACCCTGCCGCTATATGCGGCAGCAGCTCGGGAAACTTCTCCTCGAGCATCGGCATGCCATACTCGCCGAAGTATGCTCGCGATATCTCAAGCCCGTTCATAGGTCGGCTTCGTCCTTTCTTGTGGCAACTGTGTTAAGAGAACCGTCTCCCCGACACGCCCAAACAGTTAGCCATATATCTCCCTCGCCCGATTGCGCAAATCCTCATCGGCAAGGAAATATCCGTAATGCGCAAACACGGGTGCGCACTTCTCGCAAACGAACGCATAGTAGCCATCGCGCGGAATCGCGGGCGTGTCGAGCAATGCAAGTGCGGTGTCGAGATACTCCTCGACCACCTCGTCGCACGCCGAGTCCATCATCACCGCAGATTCGTCTCCCCCGTTCTCGACGCGTGCTTTCGCGACAGCCGCATCTGCCATGTTCAGATACGTGATAGCCTGCTCGAGCTGGCCGTTTTCAACATTCGCCATAGTTTCGAGCGCGCGGGCGTACAACTCGTCTGCTTCATCAAACCGTCCGAGCGCAATGCAGGAAAGCGCCATGTTGTTGTAGAGACCACCGAGAAGCTCCGGCCTTGTGTGCGAACTGCTTTCGTACAGTTCGGCTGCCTTGCGGAACAGCTCGAGCGAGCGCTCGTTTTCCCCAAACGCATTGAACGCCGTTCCGGTGTTCGTATAGGTTGTTCCCGCGCTGATAGTTTGGTCGAACCCAAGTTCGCCTATGAGACGAAGAGCCTCCTCAGCGTGCTCGAAAGCGTGCGCCTTGTCCCCCGTCTTGCGGAAATGCCCCACGAGCTCGTTTCGCACCATCAACTCGCCGCGCTGATCGCCTGCGAGAATCGCCTCATCGAGCCAGTACAGCAGATGTCGTTCGGCGCCCGCGTAATCGCGGTGGCTCATGTATTCGTCGAGTTTCTCGACAATCCGCTGCTGAGGAATGGGATTCAACGGCATGTCTTCCACCCTTTGCTTCGGTTTTGCACAACGAGGCTATCTTAGAAGATGAGATGGGCCAATGGCGCCACAATGAACAGGCTGATGATTGTGCGTTCGAGGAACAAGACGAACAGCTCGAGCAGATTCACCGGAATCTTCGAGCCCAAAATCAAACCGCCCACCTCGGACAGGTAGATGAGCTGGGTGACCGAAATCACTGCCACGATGAAACGAGACATGTCGCTCGTCACAGATTCGGCAGCGATGACCGAAGGCGTGAACATGTCGGTGAAGCCGACGATCATCGTCTTCGAAACCTCGGACGCCTCGGGAACTTGCAGCAATTCGAGCAACGGCATGAACGGCATGCCCAGGTAATCGAACACAGGTGTGTTGTTCGCCAACATGAGCGCAAGCGTACCGATGCACATGACGACAGGCATCACGCCGAACCACATGCCAGCGGAATTCTTGACACCGTTCTCGATGAATTGCACGATGCCACGATGCTCGTCAACACGTTGCACGGCCAAGCTCAGCCCGTATTGAACCGATGAGCTATAACCCTCGGGCAAGCTGTCAGGCATCGCTTTGCCCTCTACCAGATAGTTGTCCTTTTTCATCGAGAGCGGCGGGATGCGCGGCACGATGAGCGCGCAAACGATACCTACTACACAAATGAGCAGGTAATACAGGCCGAAATAGTCCATGAGACCAACTTGCGCGAGCACGACGATAGAAAATGTGATGGAAACAGCAGAAAACGTCGTCGACACGATGGAAGCCTCGCGCTCGGAGTAATAGCCGCCCTCGTATTGGTTGGCGGTGAGCATGACGCCTAGCGTGCCGTCGCCAATCCAAGACGTGATGCAGTCGACGGCTGCACGACCGGGAATTTTGAATAGCGGGCGCATGACCTTGGTGAGCAGCGCGCCGATGAACTCGAGCAGGCCGAAATCGAGCAGCAGGGGCAAGAGAAGGCCCGCCAGAAGGAAAATAATGACGAGCACGGTGAGCAGTTCGCCCAGCACGAAGCCACCAGCATCGTCTGTTGAGATGTAGCCGAGCGGGCCTACAATCTCACCATCGGCATCAAGCCCAAGGCCGAGGAACGTTACCCAGATGAAAATGCAGCCGACAACACGGATAACCGCCCAGACAGGTGTGGCAGTAAACGTCTCGTTGATGATGGGATAGCTCGTGATGAACGAAGGCTTCCCGAGCGATGCCACACCGAGCACCGCGGATACCGTGACGATAGCCACGCAGAGAATCGGCAGGAAGCCGGCAAGAGCGTCGCCGATGATATCGGCGATCAGCTTCACGATGATCGTCCAGCTGTCATCGACTTGAATTGGAATCATGAAAAGCAGGATGCCGACAACAGACGGAAGGATGAAACCGATGAGCTGCTTGGAAGTGTACTTGCCCATGAGCTGATAACCTCTATTTCTGATGCGTTTAACTTGGCAATTCTATCAGAGGAAGACTCGCTGAAGCGGTCTTGTTCATCACATAGTAATGGAGCTCGAACGAAAGCTGCGCTATAGTCTGCGTTGTGAAATCAAGTTCGGCCGATAGCTCGGCAACCCTCGGCAGATGGAGGCCAACATGGCAAAGATGCTCTACCAAGGACATGGTTCATATCGATTCACACTCGACGACGGCACCGTCGTCTACGTCGACCCGTTCATTGGGGACGGCTATGACCTTGCCGCAGATCTCATCCTGGTGACGCACGAGCACTTCGACCACAACCAGGTGGACAAGATGCCCCATGCGCTGGATTGCGAGATCATCCGCGCAGCAGACCTTCATCCTCGTGCTGACGCCTATCTCTCGACAACATCGCACGGCGTGATGGTCACCGCTGTTCAGGCCTGTAACAAGAACCATCCAATCGACAAGTGCGTTGGCTTCGTCCTGGAACTTGACGGTGTGACGTTCTACGCATCGGGCGACACGAGCATGACCGACGACATGCGTTCGGGAAAGCTCGCCGCCATGGGCATCGACTACGCAGTCTTCCCCGGCGATGGCTTCTACAACATGGGAATCGACGAGGCGAGCGAATGCGTCAAGCTAGTTGATGCGCGCCATAGCATCCCCGTGCACCTGGTGCCGATGGACAACCCCAACGACCCGTCCCAGCTGTTTGACCGTGCAAAGGCCGAATCATTCAAGGCTCCTGGCCGTATCATCATCGAACCCGGCCAAACCATCGAGCTAACAACCGAGGCTTAACCTTTTCGTTTTGCGTATGGAGCGTTCAGGTTGACGCTTCGGCCGGCTGGGGGCGCCCGCCTACAGCAGCTCGGCTTACCTAAGCACCGTGGAGTAGGTGCCTCACAAGCGGCGAACATCCCCAGCCGGTCGAAGCGGCAACCTAAACGCAGGAAGGCCGCGATGTCGCGGCCTTCCTCAATTGATGGTTTTGTCGGAACCGATTATTCGGCAGCCTCTTCGGTAGCTTCCTCAGCAACCTCGGCGGCTTCCTCAGCTGCTTCTTCAGCAGCTTCCTCGACGACCTCGGCAGCCTCTTCGACTTCCTCGACAGCCTCAGCCTCGACGTCGATGATTTCCTCGGTCTCTTCCTCGACGACCTCGGGCTCCTCGACCTTCTTGGCAGCCTTGACCGGCTCGGCGGTCTTCTTGGCCTTCTTCTTCACCGGCTCGGTGCAGAGCTCCATGATGACCATAGGAGCACCGTCACCCTTGCGGGGACCAAGCTTCATGATGCGGGTGTAGCCACCGTTGCGATCGGCGAACATGCCCTGTTCGACCTTCTCGAAGATCTCGCGGACGATTTCCTTGTTATCCTCGCCACCACCGAGACGGGCGATAGCCAGACGACGGGAATGAACGTCGCCCTTCTTGGCCCACGTGATGATGCGGTCGACCTCGGGACGAATCTCCTTGGCGCGAGACTCGATCGTCTTGATGCGGTCGTTGTAAAGCAGCGCGGCAGTCAGGCTGCGCTTCATGGCCTTGGTATGCGAGGGGCTGGTCCCCAGCTTACGGCCCTTGTAGTTGTGTCTCATAATACCGTCTCCTAGAGCTTGAGGTTCAAGCCCATGGAGATGAGCTTGTCCTTGACTTCCTCGATGGACTTAGCACCGAAATTCCTGATGTTGAGCAGGTCGTTCTCGGAGAACTCGACCAGCTGGCGCACCGAGTGGATGCCGGCGCGCTTCAAACAGTTGTACGAGCGCACGGACAGGTCGAGGTCTTCGATCTGCTTGTCCAGCTCAGCGTTGGATTCCTGGCCCTCAGGCGCAAAGATCGAGACGACCTCAACCTCTTCCTCGCCCTCGACCTCGGCCAGCGCCATAAATGCGCCCATGTACTGGTTGATGATGTTGACGGCGGAGAGAACAGCGTCGACCGGCTTGATGGAGCCGTCGGTCTCAACCTCGAGCACCAGCTTGTCGTAGTCGGTGCGCTGACCCACACGCGTGTTGGTAACGTTCATCGTGCAACGGCGAACCGGCGAGAACAGCGAGTCGACATGGATGATGCCGATCGGATCCTCGGTGCGCTTGTTGCGGTCGGCATCGACGTAGCCGCGGCCGACGCCGATGCGAATGGACATCTCGAGCTGGCCGCCATCGGCAACAGTCGCGATGACGTGCTCGGGATTGATAAGCGTGAACTCAGTCGGAACCTGCAGGTCGGCACCCGTGACGACGCACGGACCCTCGGCGGAAACGTGAGCAACAGCTTCTTCGATGTCGCCGTTAAGCGCCTGGAAAACCAGACCCTTGACGTTCAGTACGATGTCAGTGATGTCTTCGATCACGCCCTCGGCCGTGGTGAACTCGTGCTGCACGCCCTCAATCTGGATGGCGGTTGCCTTGGCACCGTCAAGCGAAGAGAGCAGAACGCGACGCAGCGAGTTGCCGAGCGTATTGCCGTAGCCACGCTCGAGCGGCTCGACGATAAAACGCGCGACGGTATCGTTCACTTCTTCCGTTGTAACTGTCGGCCTCATGAACTCTGTCATGTTGAATAAGCCTCCTTAACTTCGGGCGCGATTACTTCGAGTAGAGTTCGACGATCAGCTGCTCGTTGATGTCGAGATCGATCTGATCGCGAGTCGGGAGCGAAAGAACGCTGCCCTGCAGCTTCTCGATATCGACCTCAAGCCAAGCCGGAACCGTCACGCGCTCGTTGCTGACCAGGGCGCTCTTGATGACGAGCAGTTCCTTGGCCTTGGGAGCAACGGCGACGAGATCGCCCGGACGAACGCGGTACGACGGGATGTCGACGCGCTTGCCGTTAACGGTGATGTGACCGTGGGTAACCGTCTGGCGGGCTTCCTTGCGGGTGCGGGCGAAACCCAGACGGAACACGACGTTGTCGAGACGCGACTCGAGGATGCGCATCAGGTTCTCACCCGTAACGCCTTCCTGGCGCAGTGCGTGCTTGTAGTAGCCGCGGAACTGCTTCTCGAGTACGCCGTAGATGAACTTGACCTTCTGCTTCTCGCGCAGCTGCATGCCGTATTCGCTTTCCTTGCGACGGCGCTTGGGCTCGCGCTTCGATTCCTTGGTGGTATAGCCCAGCACAACCGGGTCGATGCCCAGCTGGCGGCAGCGCTTCAGAACCGGAGTCCTGTCAATTGCCATGATATGGATCCTTTCGAACTAGACGCGACGACGCTTGCGCGGACGGCAACCGTTGTGCGGGATGGGCGTGCAATCCTGGATGCTGGAAACCTCGAGGCCCGCTGCCTGCAGCGAACGAACGGCGGTCTCGCGGCCCGAACCGGGGCCCTTCACGAAGACAGCAACCTTGTGCAAACCGTGCTCCATGGCGGTCTTGGCAGCAGCCTCGGCAGCCATCTGGGCAGCAAACGGCGTGGACTTACGAGAGCCCTTGAAGCCCACCGTGCCGGCGGACTGCCAGGAGATCACGTTGCCCTGCGGGTCGGTGATGCTGACGATGGTGTTGTTGAACGTGGATTTGATATGCGCGGCGCCAACGGCAATGTTCTTACGCTCGGAACGCTTGACGCGCGTCTTGACATTTTTCTTCTGTGCCATGTGACTACCCTACTTCTTCTTTCCGCCGATTTGCTTCCTGGGACCTTTGCGCGTGCGAGCGTTCGTGTGCGTGCGCTGGCCGCGGACAGGGAGACCGCGACGATGACGAAGGCCGCGGTAGCAGCCGATCTCCATCAGACGCTTCACGTTCTGGGAAACCTCGCGATGCAGGTCGCCCTCGACAGTGAGGTTGTTCTGGATGTAGTCACGCAGCTTCGCGAGCTCTTCCTCAGTCAGATCATCGGTGCGGGTGTCGGGATTGATGCCCGTCTCCGCGAGGATCTTCTTGGAAGTCGTGAGGCCGATGCCGTAAATATAGGTCAAACCGATCTCGATGCGCTTGTTGCGCGGGAGGTCGACGCCGATAAGACGTGCCATAAACCTGAATTCCTTTCCTTAACCTTGACGCTGCTTATGACGAGGGTTCTCGCAAATCACGAGAATCTTGCCATGGCGACGAATGATCTTGCACTTGTCGCACATCTTCTTGACCGAAGGACGTACCTTCATAATTAAATTCCTTTCGGTATACCTGCTAATTACTTATCTATCACGGCCAGCCGCTGCCGATGATTTTCTGCGTTCTTACTTATTTGAAGCGATAGGTGATCCGCCCGCGGTTCAGGTCGTACACGGAAAGTTCGACCGTAACCTTGTCACCCGGCAGGATCTTGATGTAATGCATACGCATCTTGCCGGAAATGTGAGCCAATATCTTGTGGCCATTCTCAAGCTCAACCCTAAACATAGCGTTGGGCAGTGCTTCGAGGACTGTGCCCTCAAGTTCGATAACATCTTGTTTTGCCAACGGTATTCCTTTGCACAAATAGTCAGTAAGCAGCAACGATAGATGTTACTCCAGCACAAAGGGGCATTTCAAGAACTTTTTGAGAGCGCACAAGACCTTCAAACCGTGCCCACGATTTTTTTTCGTGACGGCTCTATGGTGCCTGCATGTCAGGCGTGCGACTCGAAGATCGCGCAACCCTCGGGGCCAGGTTGGGGCTGGCGCACCCGGGACTGCCAGGTATTGTTTGGAAGGCCGCCTTGTCGGCCAGTGAGGGATTGTAGCACACGTTTGCGCGAACGCAAAAGAATCAATTTCCTCCGGGGAAACTGATTTCCCCGGAGGAAACCGATTTCCCGAAACGATTTCCCGCGGGGAACATGTTTGGTGAACATGCTTCGATCATTTTCCCGCGGGGAACATGTTTCAAGGTTGCGCTTGCAGAAACGGCGGGCGTCAGCTGCGCCCATCACGAGCTAGATTTGACTTGCAGAGCCCAGTTCCCAAAACGCAATGGCTGCGGCTGCGGCAACATTGAGGGAATCCACCTGGTGTGCCATGGGAACCAACACGGTGTGGTCGCACGCCTCGATTGTGGAATCCAACAGACCGTCGCCTTCGGTTCCCAAAACAATGGCAAGTTTTTCGGCAGCCGCAAGACGCGGGTCGCGCAGACCTATCGAATCCTCGCGAAGCGCCATAGCAACTGTGACGAAACCGGCCTCCCGCAAATGAGGCACAAGCAAAGGCGTCCAATCATGCGAGCCACTTGGTCGTCCGGATTCCGCGGCCGCATCTGCGGTCTCGATTCTCGCCCAGGGCACTTGGAACACAGCACCCATGCTCACGCGTGCGCAACGGCGGTAATACGGATCATGGCACGCCGGAGTGACGAGCACACCATCCATCCCGAGCGCAGCTGCGGAGCGGAAAATCGCACCCATATTGGCATAGTTCGTGACATCCTCGAGAATCGCAATACGTCGCGCACCCGCAATCACATCATCGACAGCAAGCGGAGCTGGGCGCTCGAAGCATGCAAGCGCACCACGCACAACCTCATATCCCGTCAGTTCGCGAAACTGCGAGACGCTCGCCAGGAAAATCCAGCAATCGGGCCATTCGTGCTCGATGCGCTCGATGATGGCGTGGTCATGTTCAAGCCAGCGCTCTTCGACCAAAACGGAAACAGGGCGCACCCCTGCATCGAGAGCGCGCTCTATCACACGACCGGACTCACCGATGAACAATCCTTGCGGATTGTCACGCCTGAATCCTTCCCCACGACGCAATTGGCCATCGGTCATGCCGGAATACGGCCGTAACAAGCGGTCGGAAAGATCCTCAAGTTGAATGATGGTCATGCTCGAACCGGGTTCCTGAGAGTGAGTCGGCGCCCTAGCCCTGACTCACTGCTTGCTAATGCATGCTTGTCACAACGAATGCGACGATGATTACGATGATGACGGCGATCACGATACCAAGCGCAATCTTCGCCTTCTTCGACTGCTGCTTGCTCTGTTCGAGCTGAGCGCGCAATGCGTCATTCTCCTCGTCCATCTGCTGCATGGTGGCTTCGTCCGACTCGACGTCCTGGCGCAGCGCTGCCGTCTCATCGGGGCGCTGGTAAACCGCATCGCAGTACTGGCGACGCTTGCGTGCCGTGGCGATGGTTTCGCCCAGCTGTGCAATCTGGTCTTTAAGCTCGTCGCTGCGCGCCTCAAAATCCTCTATTGCGCGCTCGAGCGGTGATTCGGCCTGTTCGAACTCCGCACGCATGTCGTCGTAAGCATCTTGAGCCTGATCGAGCACGTTCTTCGCGTATTCGTAGCGCATATGCGCCTCGTTGCGCGCAAGCTCGATTTGCTGAACCTTGGACGATGCGACGGTGCGCTCGCCTTCGCTCTCCGCCCGGCGAAGCTCTGCCTCAGCAGCGTTCAACTCGGACTTGCGACTGCGCTCGTCGTTCTTCGCCTGATCGGCATCGACCTGGGCGCGAGCAAGCGCGCTCTCGAGCGGCTGGATTTGCCCGTCATGGTAGTCGCGCATCCGCGCCAATGCTTCAGACGTCTCTTCATTACGCGCTGTCACCTCGGACAGCTCGGCCTTCAGCACGTCGCGCTCCTGCGTGCTGCGCGCAATGATGTCATCCTGTTCGGCAACGAGGTAGTGGTAGTTTGCGAGAATGTCTTCGCGGTCTGCAAGCTCCTCGCGGTCTGCCAAGATGCGCTCGTTGAGCGCATCGCGTTCCTTTTCGCGCGACTTGAGCTCGCGGCCCTGCTTGATCGAATCGGAGAGAGCCACAAAGCTCATCTGCACGTCATCAAGCCCCTGCCCTCGCGCTTGCTCAGAGGAAACCGTGTCCGACTCGTAACCGTCATCTTGCGCTGGGAGGAAATCGTCATCTCCCATCGGTGCAACGGACGCCTCTGTCGGAGCAACATCGATCGGAGATGTCTGCTCGTACTGCCCAAATGCATCGTTTTGCTGAAAGCTGTCGGAGAAGTACGATTTGAGCGTCGCATCATCCGCCGTCGAACCATCGCCGAAATCGATGGGCTCCAGGTCAATGCTTCCTGTGCGGTCGGGTCCCATTGGAATGTTGAAATCGCGGTCAGCCATGAGCCGTCCTTCCTTTGGATTAGCTTCGCTAGAAGTATACCAGCATGCTTAGATATACCGAAATTCGGCAAGCTTCGCTAAAACTGTATCGAATCGCCTAGTTGAGTTCCGGAGTCGGAGGCTTGCCGATCTCGACATCGTCCTTGTACGGCAATATCACGTTGAGGATGATGCCGACAAGCGAGCCAATCGCCAAGCCCGACAGCGAGATGGTGATGTTTCCTGCCGGGATGATGATTGCGCCGGCAGTGCTGTACGCGATGCCAATCGAGAGAACGAGGATCAGCGCCGCGATGATGATGTTGCGGCTCTTCAAAAAGTCAACGCGGTTCTCGATGAGGTTGCGCACACCGACAGCCGAAATCATGCCATAGAGAATCAGCGATACGCCACCGATAACGCTTGCAGGCATGGCGCCGATGACCGCTGCAAACTTCGGGCAGAACGAGAACACGATGGCAAAACACGCTGCTAGACGCACGACGCGCGGATCGAACACCCGGGTCAACGCCAACACGCCGGTGTTTTCACCGTACGTCGTGTTGGCAGGCGCGCCGAACAACGATGCGAGAATGGTGGCCAGGCCGTCGCCCAGAAGCGTGCGATGGAGGCCTGGTTCAGCAATGTAGTTGCGGTTGCACGTAGAGCTAATAGCAGAAATGTCGCCGATGTGCTCGATCATAGTGGCGAAGGCGAGCGGCATGATCGTGATGATGGCGGTGATGGCCAAGCCCGAATCAAACCCGGGATTCGCAAGGCCGAACACCGTGTTCTCCATTAACACGGGCAAACCGATCCAATCGGCTGAGGCGACGCCCGAGAAATCGACCTCGCCCATGACGATAGCGCACACATACGACACGATCACACCCATGAGAATGGGAATGACCTTGATCATGCCACGGCCCCAAACGTTGCAAACGATGATCGTGACGATAGCTATGAGCGCGATGATCCAGTTCGTCGAACAGTTCTCAATTGCAGAACTCGATAAGATGAGCCCGATGGCAATGACGATGGGGCCCGTGACGACCGGAGGGAAGTAGCGCATGACGCGATTCGCGCCAAAGATGCGGAACAGCGCCGAAAGAACCAGGTAAAGCAAGCCAGCGCAAGCAACGCCCAGGCACGCATATGGAAGGAGCTCGGGTTCGCCATTGGGAGCTATCGCGGCATAACCCGCAATGAATGCGAACGATGAACCGAGAAATGCCGGCACCTTGCCCTTGGAGAGCAAGTGAAACAACAGAGTGCCCAAACCGGCGAACAGCAACGTGGCCTGTACGGAAAGCCCTGTGAGCACTGGCACCAGGATGGTGGCACCGAACATGGCGAACATGTGCTGGAAGCCGAACAGCACCATCCGCGGCTTGCCCAGAGTTCGCGCATCGTAAACCGCACCTTGCTGATCTTGCGCTCCCATGGTTGGAACATCGTTGCTCGCCATACTCTGCACTCCATCCGATCGTCTTGCTGATTGTCGCCTTCTGATGACACGCATTTCTCCTCTGGTGATTATATAATGTGTGCAGCATCCCCAAAGGAAGGATTTACCGATGAGCAACGTTCATGTCTTCGACCATCCGCTTATTTCCGATAAGCTCACCCGCATGCGTCGCGTAAGCACCACAACCCAGGAATTCCGCTTTCTCCTCAAGGAGATTTCCGAGCTCATGGGTTACGAAGTGACTCGCAATTTCGAGACGAAACTCGTGTCCGTCGAAACGCCGATATGCATGGGCACGTTCCCTATGCTGAAACAGAACTTCTTCACTATCGTGCCTATTCTGCGCGCGGGCATCGGCATGGTCGACGGCCTGCTCGAGCTTATGCCGTTCGCACACGTCGGCCATATCGGCCTTTATCGTGACGAGACCACGCACAAACCCATCGAGTACTACTTCAAGATGCCTAAAAACGTCGAGAACTCCATCGTAATCGTGGTCGACCCCATGCTCGCCACCGGCGGCAGCGCAGCAGATGCGATTGATAGCCTGAAGCAGCGTGGTTGCACGAATATCCGCCTCATGAACCTCGTTGCCGCACCAGAGGGCATCGAGCTCATGCAGAAGCGCCATCCCGATGTCGACATCTACGTGGCTGCCATCGACGAATGTCTGAATGAGAATGCTTACATCGTCCCCGGCCTCGGTGATGCGGGCGACCGAATCTTCGGCACGAAATAACAAGCGGAGACAAAGCACGAAAGAAGAAAGCGCCCGAAGGCGCTTTCTTTTTTATTAGATACCCAATGCTAGATGCCCAATGCTTTCTTCAGCAACGACACCCGTCGTCTCGAAACGGGGATCTTGTCGGAGACACCATTGAGTGTGAGCAGAAGCGTGCCGCCGGACACCGGCTCGACTTCTTCTACCATCGACAAGTTGACAAGATAGCCACGATGCACGCGGAAGAACCCGTGGCCGTCGAGGCGCTTCTCGAGCTGCGCGAGGCTGACCGTCGAGAAATAACGGTCGGTATCGGTCTGCAGGTATGCGTAATCGTCGCGCGCCATGACGAAACGGATGCTGTCGATGGAGATGAGGATCTTCTTGCCGCCCTTCTCGACCGAGATGCGCTCGGATTTCTGGGCCTGCATGTGAAGCGCAACGTTTTCACGCACGCGGGCAAGCGCCTGGGCGAGCCGCTCGGTCTCGACTGGTTTGACCAGATAGTCGACCGCATTGACCTTGAACGCCTCGAGCGCGTACTCGCTATACGCTGTGACGAACACGACGTTCGGGGGGAACTTCAACGTGCGGAGCGCCTCCGCGAGCTTCAACCCAGTTGCTTCGGGCATGTTGATGTCAAGGAATATCACGTCAATCGGATACTCCTTCAGCTTTTCAATCGCCTCGCGAACACTCGCCGCTTCGGCGACGACGTCGGCTTGCCCAAGCTCGTCAAGCAAGAAACGCAATTCAGAACGAGCAGGAGCCTCATCGTCGACTATCATTGCTTTTAGCATATGAGCCCCCTTAAGCGGCACTTTGCTAACTCACCACTACGGCTCGGCTATAAAATACCGTTCGCCGCCCAAATAAAACCGCTAGTACCTCAAATAATACCGTTCAGGGGAAAAAACGCAAGGGTCAGCTTGCGCCCATATGAGTGGAACAAGCGACCAGGTGCGACAAAAACGGAACTCTACTGGGACGATTCTTCGCAATCGATTCGAGTTTAAAGATCGGCCGACATCAATTTTTGGATGGTGCAAACGTAAATACCGAACGCTTGCTTCAATAAGTCCTCGCGGATGCCCTCGTCAGGACCGTGCATGCCGCCGACCCATTCTGGCTTGGGCTCCCACGGCTTCTCGGGCCCGAAACTCACACCCGTCGTGAACACGCGCGCGTATGTTCCACCCTTCATCGTGAATGGCTCAGCATGCTCGCCTGCCACCTCGTTGTAAGCGTCGAGAAGAGCCTTGACAGCAGGCGATGACGGGTCCATGAGGAACGGCGCCTTGTCGTGCTGCATGACAAACGACGCTCCACAAGCAGATGCGACTTCGTTCACGCGCTGCTCGATGGCGGTCGAAGTGATAGTCGTCGGATAGCGGAAATCTATCGAGAAGCAGATGCGACCATCTTCGAGCCACGCCTTTCCGACCACCGAAGTCAAATCGCCAAGATGCTCGTCAGTTGTTTCGATGCCGAGCCCCGTGCCGTCGTAATGCGCTGTCACCTTGCGAGCCATCTCGAAGAACGCCGCCTCTTCTTCGCTGAGCACGTTGTTCTCAAGTAGATAGGCAGCAAGTATGTCGATGGCATTCTCGCCTAGTTCAGGCGTTGAAGCATGAGCTGGCTTCCCATTTGCGCGCACTACGACGCCACCCTCAACCTGCTCGACTTCGATTTTTCCAGTCGGCTGCAAACCGCTCACATCGCACGCCAATCGCGCCCACGCCTGACCGGGAACAGCGTTGACCGCTACACCACCCTCGAGCTCGGCTACAACTCCCCCGCTGATCGACGCGCTTGATAGCGTGCCGCTGCAAATGCCCGACTCGCCGTAGCAAACAGGGAATTCCGCATCGGGCGTGAACAGGAACGCTGGATCGGAATAGCGCTCGCGATAGTACGCGACATCTTTCATGTTGGTTTCCTCGTTCGCGCCGAACAGGAAACGCACCGTGTACGGGAAGCGGCGTCCTTCAGCTTCAAGTCGGTCGCGCCAGAACTTGAGGGCATGCAAGGCCACAACGACTGGCCCCTTGTCGTCAGCTACACCACGACCAATCAAGTATCCTTCCTTGCGCGAAACCTCAAACGGCGGAAACGTCCACCCAGGACCAGCGGGCACGACATCTACATGACCGATGATGCCTATCTGGGTATCACTCTCGCCAGGCATGTCAGCATAGCCGATGCG
>JAZLCO010000040.1:0-18575 GCA_045614225.1 Eggerthellaceae bacterium
CGCACATGCGCACGGGCATCATGGCCGGTGCCGGTTGCCCGCCCGATCTGATGAGAAAGGCGGCGCAGCCTGACGAGATGAACATGGGCGGCATCGTCAGCGTGTACGGCCAGACCGAATCAGCACCGGGCTCGGTCATGACCGCCTGGACCGACCCGCTGGATTGGCGCGTCGAGACGGTTGGCTACGAGTACCCGCACGTGCAGTGCAAGATCATCAACCCCGGCACGGGCGAGGAGATGCCCGACGGTGTGGCAGGTGAGTTCTGCAGCCGTGGCTACAACATCATGAAGGGCTACTACAAGATGCCCGACGCCACGCGCGACACCATCGACAAGGATGGCTGGCTGCATTCCGGCGACCTGGTCATGCGTGACGAGAACGGCAACTTCCGCGTTACCGGGCGCATCAAGGACATGATCATCCGTGGTGGCGAGAACATCTACCCCAAAGAGATCGAAGACTTCATGATCACGAACCCGAAGGTCAGCGATTGCCAGGTCATCGGCGTGCCCGACCAGAAGTACGGCGAAGAAGCCATGGCGTGCATCATTCTCATGAAGGGCGAGGAGGCCACCGAGGACGAGATGCGCGAATTTGCGCGGCAGCGCATCGCGCGTCACAAGGTGCCGCGCTACATCAAGTTCGTGGACACGTTCCCGATGAATGCTGCGGGCAAGGTGCTCAAGTACAAGATGCGCGAAGAGGCCGCCCGCGAGCTTGGGTTCGAGGTGAAAGAGGACAAGTAGGTCGGCTAAAGGATAAGCAAGCTTGCTTGAATGCGGCGCGGGCTCGAGGTGTTCGAACCCGCGCCGTATTGGTTGTGCGGTTAAAAGTGGTGCTCTAAGCGTTGCGCTCAAAAGCCGCGGTTTGCACTTGTTTTGGGCGCGCCGTCAAAAGCCGCGCTTCACACCCGCTCGAACGCGAGGCGGGGATAGTCATCCTCTTCGACGTAGATGGTCCCGCAATGCTTGAAGCCGAGCTTTTCAAGCAGCCTTTGCATGACGGCGTTGTCGCCGTGCGTGTCGATGCGCAGGTGCCCGCATTGCTGATAAGCCCAATCGATGCAAGCGCTTCCCACGCCCTTGACCGAGCCATCGCTTGCGATTCGGTGGACGACGCCGTACGGGGTGTCATCGAGCCACGCGCCGTCTTCGATGTGCGCATAGGTTGGCTCGATGTCGGGGCCGAAATCGTAGTAGAACACGCCAACAAGCTTTCCATCGCATTCGCACACGTGGCATGCGCCGCGCTCGATGTCGTTGTGAATCAGCTGTTCAGGAGGCCAGTTCGTCGGCCCCCACTGGTTCGGATTGCCGTGTTCGGCCATGAATGCGCGCGCGA
Organism: Eggerthellaceae bacterium; assembly: GCA_045614225.1. GTDB lineage: Bacteria > Actinomycetota > Coriobacteriia > Coriobacteriales > Eggerthellaceae > UBA9715. The sequence continues at coordinate 1,345 of JAZLCO010000040.1, forward strand.
TGGCGTAGATCTCCATGATGCGTTCGAAATCGTTTTCGGTGGCTTTCCTAATCTGCATTTGTTTCATTGCCTCCGCGCTCTCGAGGAATTGTGCTGTCAAGAGATTATCCTCTTTATATCATTGAATGCCGCGCGTCACTTTCAGATATGCGTCTGCGACAAGCCGAGCGTGGTCGAACGCGAAGCCACTGCTGTCGATGACATGTGCACACGGGGCTCCGAAGCTTCGGGCTGTGAGTTCGAATCGCACGAGCAAGGGTTCCTCGTCCGAGCATTGCAATGAAAGCGTGCATGTGCTGCGAGCGCCCGAATCGTCGAATGCCACTTCCGTCGTCCACCAACGCGCATCAGCTGCGTCGTCTCCGGCCTTTACGTCGACATCGTCGACCAGCGTGCAAAAACCGCCGGACACCGTCCATCCGCGTGGGTCGCGTCCTGGCGTGCCGTAGATTCCGAATGGCTCCAACGAAACGTCGGTGACTCCCGTTTCCTCTTCGAGCTCGCGCCGCGCCGCATCAATCACGTCTTCGTTCGGGTCGACAAATCCTCCTGGCAAAGCCCAGCAGCCCTTAAACGGATGCCTTGCGCGTCTGACGAGGAGCAGCTCAATGCCGTCTTGAATACTGCGAAACACTGCGATATCCGCGGTGAGAGAGGGCTTAGGGTACTCCTTCTTCTTGTACTCCTTGAGGAATTGCTCTTCCGTTTTTTCTTCTTCGGGTGCGGTAGCGACGTCTTTTGCGTCTTCGGTTTCGTGCTGCATGTTCATCGTCCTTCTCTGCGCAAAATCAAGCTTCCAAATGCATTTTCAAGTGTCTTGCTTCGTTGGTCTCATCGTATAGCAAAAAGGATTTGGTTGATAAGGTGCGAGATTCCATATTAGGCAGAAATGGTCATAGATAACTGCCTAAATGACACCCTGAAAATAGGCAAAGACCGCGAAAATAGACAAACGTGAATACGCCTGACACACGTGGGCAAAACAGCTGGTGGTTTAATCAGTTTGTAGGGTGGCCAGACGTATGCTATCAAGCGGACGTGCGGCTGTCGTCTGGTCAGGAATCGAGAGAGAGGGCTGATCATGCAACAGTACACTAATCCCCGGTTTGTCTATCATGGCGAAAACGCACTCGATGCTCTGAAAACCCTTAAGGGAAAGAAAGCGGTCATCTGCATTGGCGGTGGATCGATTAAGAAGAACGGCGCTCTCGACAAAATCGAGGCGAATCTCGCTGAAGCCGGCTTCGAGACCAAGCTGATCGAAGGTATAGAATCCGACCCCTCCGTCGACACCGTCATCGCCGGTGCCAAGACAATGGAGGAATTCGGCCCCGATTGGATCATTGCGGTTGGTGGTGGTTCGCCCATCGATGCTGCGAAGGCAATGTGGGTCAAGTACGAGAATCCCGACATCACGTTCGAGCAGATGTGCGTTCCGTTCGGTCTTCCCGAAATGCGCCAAAAGGCGAAATTCTGTGCCATCACCACGACGTCGGGCACTGGCACCGAGGTAACCGCGTTTGCCGTCATCACGGACTATGAGAAGGGCATCAAGTACCCGATGGCCGACTTCGAGATCACGCCGGATGTCGCCATTGTCGACCCGGCTCTGGTTGCCGGTCTGCCGCCGAAACTGGTTGCCTTCACGGGCATGGACGCCCTCACGCATTCGATCGAGGCATACGTGTCCACCGCCCACAGCTACTACACCGACGCCATGGCGATTCATTCCATCAAGATGATTCAGGACAATTTGGTTGCCTCCTATGCAGGCGACCAGCAGGCGCGTGCTGCGATGCATGACGCGCAGTGCCTCGCCGGCATGGCATTCTCGAGCGGCCTTCTGGGCATCGTGCACTCCATGGCCCACAAGACCGGTGCCGCCTTCGAGGGTGGACACATCATCCACGGTTGTGCGAACGCCATGTACCTGCCCAAGGTCATCAAGTACAACGCCGGTAATCGCGAGTCAGCGATTCGCTATGCAGAAATCGCCGATGCTATCGGTCTGTGTGGCAAGACCCGCGCTGACAAGGTTGAGGCCCTCATCCAGTTCTGCTTGGACTTCAACAGGGAGATGAACATCCCGAATTGCATCAGCGAGTACGGCGAGGGCGGCTTGAAGGTACCGGCGGGCGAAGGCTTCGTTTCCGTGGAAGAGTTCGAGAAGAAGCTTTCGGACATCGCTGCCAACGCGCTGCTCGACGCTTGCACCGGATCCAACCCGCGTGCGATCGGCCAGGCGCAGATGGAGAAGATGCTGATCGCTTCCTACTATGACCAGGATGTCTACTTCTAAATCGGTCAGGAATCGATAAGCGTCGGGTTCTAAATGGGAATGTAAGGGCCGCCATTGCTGGCGGCCCTTGCTAACGTTGGCTCAAAAGATATGTCTCTAACAGCTGACTAGTTGGCTGCTTGGCCAGGCTCCACAACGAGGGTGTCCTCGTAGTCGGCGCCGTAAACGTCGAGCAGCGTCTTCTCGTAGGCGCTATGGAAGAACTTCTCGGCGCCCAGTTTGGCCATGTCTTCGTTGATCCACTCGAGCAGCGTTGTGTTGCCTTTCGAGACGGCAGGGGCGATGGTGTCGAGCGAGCCGAGCTCCTCGATGCCAACCGTGAAGCCCGTTGCGCCGTTGGCAAACGCGATGACCTCGGTGTTGTCGTTAGCCCAGGCAACGCCTTCCTTGTTCTCGAAAGCGGTCTTAGCGTTCGCGTAGGTCTCGAACTTCTGCAGCTTGATCTCGGGGTTGTTCTCGGTCAGGTACGTCTCGGCGGTGGTGCCGGTGATGACGATGACCTTGTCGTCAGCGCCGATCTGCGAAAGGTCGGTGATAACGTTGTCGTTGTGTGAGACGACACCGAGTGCCACGTTCATGTACGGATTCGCGAAATCGACTGCCTCGGCACGTTCGGGCGTGACCGTGAAGTTTGCCAAGATGATGTCGACCTTGCCGGTCTCGAGGTATTCGACGCGGTTAGCTGCCTCGGTGGAGACGAACTCAACGTCGACGCCCAGATCATCGGCCAAGCGGTTGGCCAACTCGATGTCATAGCCGGCGTACTCGCCGTTTTCATCGACGTAACCGAACGGGTTCTTATCGCTGAACACGCCGATGACCAGCTTGCCGCTTGCCTTGATCTCGTCAAGCGTGCGATACACCGTGCCGCCCGACGCGCTTGCGGAAGTGCTGCCCGATGCAGCAGAACCCGACGCGCTCGCAGCGCTGCCGCTCGACGATCCGCAGCCTGCCAACACGCCCACCACGAGGACGAGCGCCGCAGCTACCGTTGCAATTTTCAAAAACTCCCTTTTCATTCCCTGCTCCTATCCTTCAATACCTTTTCGATATTTGAGCCCATTACCTTGGATTTCGATTGGTTTCATCAATATTGGCACTTTTAGTAATCATATCTTTCCCGAGCTTACGGCCGTTATTCGCATTACCGTTAGCTTGCGTTCGGTTGCAGCGATGACGAGCGCAGCCTACTCGGCAACATGCGAGCGGACAGCGGCGAATTCGAACGTGTGCAGGAACTCGCGTGCACGTTCCGTCTTGGGATTCGAGAAGAACTGCTCGGGGATGCCTTCCTCGACGATGTGCCCTCCCTCGAGGAAGATGACGCGGTCGGCCACGGCGCGCGCGAAGCTCATCTCGTGGGTGACGATGATCATGGTCTTTCCCTCGCGCGCTAGGTCCAAGATGACGTCGAGCACCTCGTGGACCATCTCTGGGTCGAGTGCGGCAGTGATTTCGTCGAGCAGCATCACTTCGGGCTTCATGGCCAGTGCTCGTGCAATGGCCACGCGCTGCTTCTGGCCGCCTGACAGCTGGCGCGGATAATCGTCGCGCTTGTCGAGCAGGCCCACTCGCTTGAGCAGGGCTTCACCTTCGGCGATTGCTTCGTCCTTGGGGCGTTTCTGCACGACGATGGGGGAGAGCGTGACGTTCTCGATGATGGTCTTGTGTGGGAACAGGTCGTAGCTCTGGAACACCATTCCCAGCTTCTGGCGAATCTGCGCGATGTTCTTCGAGTTGCCGTCGACCTCTTCGTCGTCGATCCAGATGTGGCCGCCCTGGATGTCTTCGAGGGCGTTGATGCAGCGCAGAAGCGTTGACTTCCCGCAGCCGGATGGCCCGATGACGACGATGACCTCGCCCTGTTTCACATCGAGGTCCAATCCGTCGATGACGACGTTGTCGCCGAACGCCTTGCGAAGGCTCTCTATGCGCAGCACGGTGTTGTCAGCCATGCTTCATCTCCGATCTGTCGTGGTTCCAGGGGTCTCGCTACGCCTTCACGCTTCGTGCATTGCCGAATGCATTGCCGCCTCGCCCCGACCGATGCGCCGTGCCCCTGGCCATCAGTTGCTCCATTTCTTCTCGAGATAGCGTGCAAGCATGCTGATGGGCCAGCACACCAGGAAATACAGCAGCAGGATGGTGCCGTAGATGCCGAACACCGCGTTGGGGCTTGCCATGCGGTTGGCCTCGATGATTTGCTGGCCAACTTTCATGACTTCGACGACGCCAATCATGAGGATGAGGCTCGTCGTCTTGATCATGCGGGTGACCAGGTTGATCGACATGGGAATGAGGCGCCTGACAGCCTGCGGAATGACGATGTGGTAGTAGATCTGCCCCTTGTTCATGCCCAATGCCGCAGCGCTTTCGTACTGGTGCTTGGGGATGCTCTCGAGAGCGCCGCGCACCAGGTCGCCCATCTCGCCGACTCCCCAGAAGCTGAACACGATTATCGAGCTGAGCTCTGCGGAGACGTTGATTCCCAAAACGCGCGTCGCGCCGAAGAACACGATGAAGAGCAGCACCAGCTGCGGCATGATGCGCACGATTTCCAGGTAAATGCGGCTGATCACGCGCGCGACGGGGTTCTTCCACGTCATGAAGACGCCGAAGAGCATGCCCAGCACGATGCTGATGACCACCGAGATGAGGCTTATTTCGACCGCAACGCCGAGGCCTTGGAGGAGCCGCATGGCGTTGCTGCCCTTGAACAGGACATCAAGACCCAAAAGCTCCATAGCGAAGCTTCCTTTCGACTACGGTTCCCAATATGGACACTGGCAAGATGATGATCAGGTAGAAGATGACGAGCATGACCAGGCATTCCGTGGTCTTGTAATAAAGGCCGATCAGGTCTTTGGCCACGAACATCAAGTCCATCAAGCTGATAGCCGAGAACACGCTCGTCTCCTTCAGCAGGAAGATGATGTTCGCCACGAACGACTGGATGGACAGCGTGATTGCTTGGGGCAAAACGATGTAGCGCATGACCTGTCCCTTCGTCATGCCCAGTGAAAGCGCGCTTTCCGTCTGGATTGGTTCGACCGCTTCGAGGCCGCTTCTAAACGATTCGGCCATGTAGGCGCCGCCGAGCAGAGCGAGGCCCAGCATGCCACACGTTTCCGCGTTTATGCTGAAGCCGAACACGCGCGGAAGCGCGAAGTACATGAAGAACAGCTGGATGAGCAGCGGGGTGTTGCGGTAGAGCTCGATGTAGAACAGCGAGATCTGATAGAGGACCGGCACTTTGTAATGGGTGATCATGGCCACGACGAGGCCAATGACCAGCGAGCCCAATATTCCGACCCAGCCAATGCGAAGCGTTAGCCACATGGCTTGCTCGTACAACGGCAAATACTCTGCCATTGCAGCGAAATCCATCTATCATCCTCACGCACGAACGCCAGAAGGCGTAATCCTAGTAAACCTATCAGATTGTGTAACTTGCAAAGTTTATCAGCGAATAAAGGTGAATTTGATAATAGATGTGAAAAAAATCGGAAATGGATATTCCGATTGGATTGTGTGGATGCGTCGTAACGGTGTAGCTTGATTACTGCTAAAAGAACATCATATGTAAATAAAAACATATGATATAGTGCAATCATGAGAGCGTACGATGTCATAGGAAAAGTGCAGGATTTGCGCCATCTAGTTTGGTCGGAGACCGGCCAGACGTCGGCGAGTGGTGGCACGTTTCTCAAGGCGCGAACCGGGGTTGGTGCGCACGCTACCTATTACAAGCTCTCGTGCTACGACAGCTATCGTGGCGTCTACGGGCACGAATGCGTCAACGAGGTTGTTGCCTCCCGTCTGATGGACATACTCGATGTGCCGCATGTGCGCTACACGCTCGTGCATGCTCTCATTGTCGTTGACGGGGTCGAGCACACCACGTGGCTTGCACGTTCGAAGAGTTTCCGCAAAACAGGCGAAAGCAAGATGGCTTTCGACACGTTCTTCGATCTCATGCATGAACGGGGCGAGTCTCAGCTTGCGTTTTGCGAACGCTTCGGGTGGCTGGATGCCGTACAGCGCATGATGCTGGTCGACTTTCTGATAGCCAATTGTGACCGTCACGGAGCCAACATCGAAGTGCTTCGCGCACGTAACGGCAGCTTCAGGTTGGCGCCGCTTTTCGACAACGGGGTTTCGTTCGTGTTTTCCTGCTACGGCGATGAGTCGCGCGTGCGCGAGTTCGATCCAATGCAGGACGTCCGAGCAAACAACTTCATCGGCATGCGCTCGCTCGTCGAGAATCTGCAGTTCGTGCCTTCCGACGTCGTGTCCAATCGCCTCCGTGAGGAGGATTACGCAGTGTTGCTTGCTGGTTTGGAGGGTGTATTGCCGCAGGCTCACCTCGATGCGATTTGGAGCATTGTGTGGCAGCGTTGGAATTACTGGTGTGAGATTGGCGGTGGGGGTCGATGAGGGTGTTCGACATTTACGATGCGTCGAAACGGGGAAGGAAGCCCGTTGCCCAGCTTATCTACGACGGCGCTAAAGGTGAGATGCGCATCTTGATTTCGGAGGATGCAACACCTTCCGATTTACCGCTGATGTTGGGCCTTTTGGCCGAGAAAGGCCAACGTGAAGTGCCGGACGAATGGGCGCGTCGCTGGGTCGAGGAGCGCATTCCTCCTCGTGGACGGCAGAACTTGGGCGAGATATTGCGGGAGCAAGGCCTTGATAGCTATGACGAGATTGAGCTTTTGGCATCTGCTGAGGGCCGTTCGGCGCAGGATGATTTTCTGATACGAGAAGTGCCTGCACCGCGCATCGATTATGCGGTTGTGGCTTTTGATGGTCAGCCTTCTGCGCCGGAATCGCCTGCCCGCGAATGGTGTGCCATCATTGGTCCCAAGATTGCAAGCTATCGGCGGTCTATGGGCCTAACCCAGCAACAGCTTGCAGAGAAGACTGGCATAGACCAAGCTGCTATCAGCCGCATCGAGTCGGGTCGCGCGAATCCGACGCTCAACACGCTCGATGCTCTAGCGGAGGGAGTCGGTGCGAGCTTGCTCGTGAAAATCATTTAGCGTGTGTGACGCATGAAGGGTGGGGATGACTTGAAACGAACCTGGGGAGCACTTGCATTCAGCGTGTTCATAGCCATCATGGTGCCGGTTGCTTGGTGCATGTTGATGTTTTCCCGCAGCGATATTGCGCTCACGGCCATGGGTTTGTACAGCTTGAAGTACTTCACGGTGCTCTCGAATCTGCTTTTGGGAGCGGCGTCGCTCGTGTACGCGGTGTGTCTCGCGCGATTCTTGCGCACGGGCGCACGCGTTCCGCATTGGGCGTATCTGCTCAAATATGCGGGCACCGTGGCGACGACGGTCACGTTGATGACCGTGCTTCTTTTCCTTGGACCGACTATGGGCTATCCGTTGATGTTTATGGGAGCCAATTTGTGGTTACATCTGGTCATCCCCGTGGCGGGAATCGTGGAGTTCGTTTTATTCGACGTGCAGCACAGCTTGTCGTTCAAGGAGACGTTGGTTGGTGTCGTGCCAACGCTTCTGTACGGCGTTGCGTACTGCGCCAACATTCTCATCAACGGCGTAGGTACGTACCCTTATACGAACGACTGGTATGGCTTCACCATGTGGGGCGTGCAGTACATGCCCGTGGTGCTTTTGGTGATGCTGCTCGCGACATGGCTGTTTGCGGTCGTCATCCGTTTGGGCAATACTAAGGCTAACCATTCTGGTTGAGAGGCGACGGTTGCGATGATAAAGCTCATCAAGCCCGAAAAGGCTGAGGGAATCATAGAACGCTACGATGCATGGATTGGGCAGGTGGCCGAGCGCTACCAAGTACCTGCTGCGCTCATCAAAGCCGTTCTCTACCAGGAGATGACGCAAATCGACTTGATGGATCCTGTAGCCGATATTGCCGTTCAGATTGCGCCCCGATACAGCCGCGACAGCTCGACCGGATATGCCCAGGTATTCGGCCGTGTGGGGCTTGTCGCCGTCAATTTTGCCGTCGATCGAGGGCTTGCAACGTATGAGTCTCTTGGCATCTCGAGCAATCACCGTTTGGATGAGTCTTCCCGTCGCGATGTGCGCAAGGTTTGGCGCAAACTTCACGAGGACCCGAAGGCCAATATAGAGATTGCAACGTTGAATCTTCTGGCTATAGCTGATGAGATGGTTGGTAGGCTCGATTTCGACACGTTCTCCGACGACGAGATCAAGCTCGTCTTGAGCCGTTACAACGCCAACACAAATCAAGTGACCTCATATGGTGAGCAGGCATTCCAGCATTACAAGAGATACAGCGAAAGCGCTCGCTGACGTCTTGCGGGTGCTTGAGTTGCTGTCCCTATTGGAGCTATTCCTATCGTAAATTCGGGCATTATTCAATCTGGTGGCAGCAACAGCAATTGTTTGCACAGTTTCAAAGTAAAAATGCCAAAAAATCGACGATGTCTGAGGATTTTTCGAGGTGACAAATGTTACCGATAAAAAGTACCCCTATTGAACTGGGCAAACGGAAGTGCCCTATTTCCCAGGGTATAGTTTTTGACCCTAAATCCTCAGACATCGTCGATTTTTTGGCAGAATCACTTGAAAACCGTGCAACTCTTGGCAAGGAAGACCGATGAGGCTCTACCTCGCCCCAGAATCGTCCCTCGAACTTACGCGTTATCTGCGGTCGACGAATGGGGAAGAGGGTCTTGGCGGAAAGCCGATGCGCAAGCGCATGTTAAGCGATGCCGCCAATACCGCTCGAAAGCTTGTTGAGCTTGATGAGACAGCTCAGAGATGGCTTGCGCATTCTGGCGACCCTGTTCATGCGTTTGTTGCTGATCGGGCGAAAGGAGCTAACGCTAAACATTTGATTACACACGTGTTCGGTCAACAGGTGCCACATGGAGCATTTCTTGATCTTGGGCATGACGTCTGCATTTGTGCGCCGCATTTTATGTTCATGCAGATGGCGGCGCAAGTTGACCTTATCGACGCAGTGTGTATTGGCATGGAATTGTGTGGCGCTTACAGCCTATGGCGCCTCGAGCCGGGCGTGATGGGCGATCCTTTCTATCGGGAGCATTCCGAAACTCAGGCTTGTACGTTCGATTTACCCCCGGTGATGAAATCGAATCGAGCAAAAGCGTTCGTGGCTCGCCAAAGTGCACTACGCGGGTCGGTGGGGGCGAATGCGGCACTCAAGTGGGTCATCGACAATTCGGCGTCACCTATGGAAACAGCCGTTTATCTGCTCCTTTGCCTCCCAAAACGTCTTGGTGGGTACGGTTTGCCGAAGCCCATTCTCAACCCGAAACTCATCATCAGCACTCCAGACGGTACGAAGGAGCGTTACCCAGACTTGTATTGGATTGGAGCCAGCATAGATGTAGAGTACAACAGCGATTTGTCGCACAGCGGCGAATGGGCTCGGTATCGCGATTCGAAACGCGAAGTTGAGCTCACTGTTGCCAACGTGCGGGTGCTGCCACTCACGCGACGACAGCTGATGAGCGTTTCCGAGTTCGATGCGTTCGCGCAGGGCTTGCGGAAGATGCTCGGCATCAGGTCGCGCAAGGTGGATTCTGAGTGGGCTTATCGTCGCGATGAACTGCGTGGCCGATTGCTTGCAGGTTGGAACTGACGCCGCGGATGCGGTGGTCGCCATCGAGCCCAAGAACTCAAGCGCAATGAAGTTTGCGACACCAGCGCGGTATAGCTCGCGATGTCGGCTCGGTTACGTCCGAAGCGCTAGCGCGGCAGCGCGATGACGTCGTAGCGGATCGCCTTGCCCGACAGCGAGTAGCTGGGCTTGCGGCCTGCAAGATGGGGGCCTTTGATTGGGCGCTTGATGACGACTTTGCGCGGATGCGCAGCACATGCGGCATCGAGGAGCGCCTGCTCGTCGTCGCAAGGCTGCTCCAGATGCTGCAGCATCTGGAGCTTCTTCTTGGCTGCAGCGTCTTTGCTTTTTCCCGGAAACATCGGGTCGAGGAGCACGATGTCGGGGATGAAATCGAGATGAGCAAGGAGCTCGACGCTTTCCCCCTCGACAAGCTGCATGTGTTCGACTATCGGCGAGAGTTCGGGATGATGTGCAGCTCGTTCGAGCGCATCTTGCAGCAGTGCGGCAATGACGGGGTTGCGCTCGATGAGCGTCACGTCGAAACCCGCCGCAGCAAGCAGGAGCGAATCGTCACCCAGGCCTGCGGTAGCGTCGACCGCGCGAGGACGCTCGTCGCTATCCACCTTGACCTTGGCCGCTTTCACAAGCAGTTCGCGATTCAAGTTGGCTGGTTTCAGGCGCGGCAGCATGCGTGTGAAATCGCCCCGCACGTTCATGGTGCCGTCCGTGAGCGCGAGGCCTTCGGGGCGCTCGAGCAGCGAGAGGCCTGCTTGTTCCACTATGTCGTGAATGTTCGTCATGCTGGTTGCTCATGATATCGCACCATCTTGGTGGAGGAGCGCAACATGCGGCAACAAAGCAGAGTCCTTTATTGTTGTGCATGCCAACGAGGTCGTGCATGTATCGCGCATTTCCCGAAGGTTATAATGTATGCAGGTCAAACGAGAGAAGGGGCGAGGCATGAACGAGAACATCACCAAACGCAACGAGCTTCTGGCGCAGAAGGTCATGAAGGGCCTCGAGTCGCGCAACATGACAGCGTACTACGCTGCCAGCAAGGAAGAGGCGCTCGCGAAGGCGCTCGAGATCATCCCCGAGGGTAGCTCCATCGGCATGGGCGGCTGCATGAGCGCGATTGAGATCGGTCTCGTTGATGCGCTGAAGTCGGGCAACTACAACTTCATCGACCGCGACATTGCGCCGGATCCGCGCAAGGCCATGCTGGACGCATATGACTCCGATGTCTTCCTGGTCAGCGCGAATGCCATCACCGAAGACGGTGTGATCGTCAACATCGACGGCAACTCGAACCGCGTTTCAGCAATTGCGCAGGGTCCGCGGAAGGTCGTCTTCATCGTGGGCATGAACAAGGTCTGCGACGACGTCGATGGCGCCATGAAGCGTGCGCGCAACGTTGCGGCGCCGACAAACGCGCAGCGTTTCGGGCTGTCCACGCCGTGCGCCAAGACCGGCTCGTGCTTCAACTGCAAGTCGCCTGATACGATCTGCTGCCAGTTCCTCATCACGCGTTTCTCGCGCCATCCCGGCCGCATCCACGTGATTCTGGTGAACGACAACCTGGGGTTCTAAAACAATTGGCGCACCACGCGCGTTAGCGCTTCAAGATGTCGTACTTGCGGTTCAAGAAGAAGAGAACGACGAACAGGACAATCAGCAAAACGGCTGCGATGGCTATGTACAGCACGCGCTGCGACTCATCGATGGCACCAGCCGCGGCGAACGTGTAGACAGCCGTTCCAGGGATTGCGAACAGCGCCGTACCCCAGGTGTATGTCCACAGGTCTATGTCGGTGGTTCCGTAAGCGAAGTTCTGCACGTTGTAGGGGATGATGGGAAACGTACGGGTGATCAGCAGCACGATGATGGCGTCGCGCTGGACCTCATCGTAGAGCCAACGCTTCAGATACTTGTTACGCATCGCAATGGGCTTGATGAAACCTTTGAGGAATGTTCGCCCGGCGAGAAAGGCGATGACGGCAGCAATCGTCGCACCCACGACGTAGCAGACGAGACCGAGCACCGGGCCGAACAGCACACCGGCGGCAATGGCGAATAGGAAGCCGGGGACTGCGAACACGACGCCGCCTACGACGAGCGACCCGATGTAGATGGCAATGGCCAGCGCGAGGTTCTCGTCGACGACCTGCTGAAGCCTGCTGATGCCCTCTTCGCCGATGAGGTAGTCGCCCCAGCCGAACCACCACGCAGCGACGCCGAGCACGACCAGCGCAGCGACAAAACCAAAGGCTTGCATGATGGTGATGATGCGCTCGCGTTTCGAGGGGTTGGTTGTGGCATCGTTGCTAGACATGGTAATAGCTTACCAAATGAACAAACGTTTGCGCTGCTCATGCGGCGTTCTCCGCTATTAATGCGAATGAGCCACTTTGACTGTCAAAGTGGCTCAAAGCAACCCATTCACGTTATTTGTGCGCGACGTGCACGGCGGCGATTCCGCCTGTGTAGTTCTTCCACGTGACGTCGTGGAAGCCGGCTTGCTCCATGAGAGCGGCCAGCCCGCGCTGGTCGGGGAAGGCGCGAATCGACTTCGCAAGGTAGACGAAGCCCGCCTTGTCACCGGTAATCAGTCCGCCCCAGAACGGGATGAGGTGCTTCAGGTAGAACGAGTACAGTGCGCGCCAAACCGGGTTCGGCGGCGTCGAGAATTCGAGACATATAAGCGATCCGCCTGGCTTCAGCACGCGATACATTTCCGAGAGCGCACGTGTGCGGTCAGGCATGTTGCGGATTCCATACGCCATGGTGATGATGTCGTAGCTCTCGTCGGCATACGGGATGTCCTGCGCGTCGACGACGTCGAAGTCGATCGGCACGTTGCCGAAATCGCCATGCGCCTGGTGCATGCGCGCCACCTCGAGCATCTCAGGGACGAGGTCGGTGCATTGGATGTGGCGCGGGCGGTGGAAGCGCGCCACCCAACGCGACACGTCGCCCGTGCCACCTGCGATGTCGAGCACGTCGTCACTCGGCTTGATGGGTGCTTGGCGCATCATGCCGTCGAGCCAGCGGCGGTATGCGCCGAAGCTCGACACGGCGTTGAACCTTTCGTACTTGCGTGCGATTTGCGAAAAGATGTCGTACACACGCTCGGTCGAAATCTCGGCTGGTGCAGCCTTGCCCGTTGCGGTGTCGATGGTTTGAAGTGCTTTGTTCGTATCCATGCGAACAGTATAGTCGATGTGGTTGTGTCAGGGGTGGTTCTCTTGGGAGGCTGAGGCTTGTCGGACCAGACACTTACCGGGTGAGTTGTCTGGTAACCAGACAGCTCACCCGGTAAGTGTCTGGTCTGTTTGGCTGCCACAACTTTATAATGCGTAATGGACCGAATTCCAAAACGCAGCCGAGGTGGTCGAACATGGCTAAAAAGCGTTCATCTGCGGGAAAGAAAGCCGGTATCACGATTGGCGTTATCGTCGTTGTGGTTTTGGGCGTGACCGTCTTCCTCAAAATGCCCGGCGAAAGCGCGGCCAAGCAGCTCGAGCCGTTCATGAAGGCGCCTATCGCGCACCGTGGCTACTTCGACAATGAAGGTCCGGCGCCCGAGAACTCGCTTGCCGCATTCCAGCTCGCTGTCGACCACGGATATTGCGTCGAGATTGACACACAGCTCACAGCGGATGGCACAGTCATTGTGCTGCACGACAAGAGCCTTCTGCGCACGAGCGGTGTCGACCGTAACGTCGATGAAATGACCGATGCCGAATTGGCTGAGTGCCGCCTGTTCGACTCCGATGAAAAGGTGCCCACATTCGCCGAGGTGCTCGACCTGATCGACGGCCAGGTGCCGTTGCTCGTCGAGATCAAGGGCGAGGCGGGCGATGATGTCGTCGCCATTTCCGCTGCGACCTACGAACAGCTCAAGACCTATGACGGCGTCTACATCGTGCAGTCGTTCAACCCGTTCGCGCTGCAGTGGTTCAAGGACAATGCGCCCGACGTTCCGCGAGGACTGCTCGCGAAGGATCTCATAGCAGATTCCGAGGGCCAATCGCTCCTCAATCGAATTGTGCTCACGCCGATGTTCACGAACTTTCTGGCGCGCCCGAACTTTTTCTCGTACGAGCTGAAGAGCTCTGGTCAGCTTACATTCCAAGCCATGAAGAACCTATCTGACCTGCCGTGTTTCGCGTGGATTCTTCAGAGTCAGGAAGAGCTCGATGCCGCACGTGCGCAAGGCTTCGACGGGTTTATCTTCGACAGCTTCGAGCCCGATGCTCAGACGGCTGCCGTGCCGTCCAATGCGATGAGCTCGGCATCGTCCGCTACCGCGAGCGCTGCTTCTCAAAGCGCGGCCAGTGCTGCTTCGCAAAGCTTGGCAGCATCGAGCAGCTCCACTGGTGCAGCACAGGGTTCGACTTCAAAAGGTGAGGGGGAAGAAATGTTCGGTCAATTGCGTTCGGCGTATTACAGCGATTCAGGAAACAGCCTCGGCAATCTGTATTCGGTCGAAGCGTGCCGCGGTGACGACGGCAGCATGATCGTCCGTGTTCGCGAGGCCGAGATGCACAGCGTCCCCATCGAGGTGCACGAGTACCGCGCGCCCGATGACTTGCTCGACCAGATCGACGCCATCGTGGGTCAGGCGGGCATGAAGGAATGGGGCGAACTGCCGCCCAGTGAGTTCATCGCGCTCGACGCAGCCACGACCTCGATCAACCTCGAATACGAAAACGCCGATCCCGCTGAGTTCATTCCCAAATACTTGCGCTATTCCTTCAACGACGAACTGCCCGAGGGTGGCCGAGAGGCGATCAACGGCATCTACGATCTGATGATCGCGTGCGCAACTGAAGACAATCTCATCAGCGAGTACACCGAAAAGGTTCGTTAATTCGAAAACGTCCTTGCGATTTGGAAAAGCGCTTTGATGTGAGAATCGAAGGTCGACGAGCACTTGCCTTTGCGGTGCCCACCAGCTTTTCAGTTAGCAGCAGAACAGTTCGCGCATGAGTGCCCGCTTGTCGGCGTCGATGTCGAGCGCCTGCTCGCAGAACGCCTCGAAGCCCCCATGGTGCTCGGCAGCTTCGTCGTATGCCGCTTCCAGATAGCGCTCGTCGGCGCGGAAGAAGCTCCGCGCTGCCTCACGTGCGGAGTCGCTCGGGAGCATCCTGCCGATGGTGGCGAGCAGGTGCTCGATCACGCCGGTCAGGCATTCGTTCGTCAGCAGGTAATCCTCGACGATGTCGTCATGCGAAGCCCCAAGCGATTCGAGCACGATGGCGGTTGCGAACCCGGCGCGGTCTTTTCCCGCCGTGCAGTGCCACAACACCGCCTCGCCGTATTCGGCGCTCTCGATGAGCTCGTTGATGAAACGCGTGTACTGCGCGATGGCGAACGGGTCGCTTACGAACCTCCGATACATGAGTTCCATGTGTTGGTCGACAAGCGACGGGTCGATGTCTTCACCCCGGGAGAGCATCTCGATGATCCGTGCGTCGCTCTTGCTGTCGCGCGTGATGCCGGCGCGCACGTCCTCGATGATGGGAAGATGCAGGTTAACGGCGCCGGCAATCTCCGGGTCGGGCTTCTCGTCGCGTCCGACGGCGCTGCGCAGGTCGATGACTTTTCCGATGCCCAGTTCGCCGAGCTTGACGAGGTCGGCTTCGGAAGCATCTGCCAGTTGGTCCGAGCGCAGCATTTTGCCGCTCGCTATCTTGAGGCCTCCTGCGACTGTCGTACCGCCTAGGTCGCGGACGTTGTGGAGCCCTTCGAATTTGATCTGCGTGCCCATGTTCTTCTCCCGTTCCGCCTGCGTATGAAGTGGTGCAAAACGCCCGCGCAGCCTATGTGGCCACGCGGGCGTTTTCGTTCAAGCAGCTCGCGCTAAAGGGAAAGCGCGTCCTGCGGGCAAGCGTCAACGCAGATGCCGCACTCGATGCAGGCGTCGGCGTCGACCTCGCACACGTCATCGACCGTAAGCGCGTCTTGCGGGCATTCGTCCACGCAGATGCCGCAGGCGATGCAATCGTCGGTGTTGATGTTAACTGCCATGATAACCAGCCTTTCTCGTCTTGGTTTGCCGGGAAGAGCCCTCTCTCTTCGTGCAAGATAGTAGCATCGATTGCCGGGAAACGCGGGAAGTTTGCTCCGTGTTCCCTGCGGGGAGGTTGATTTTACTGGTAATTGGAGAGCGTGAGGACGGTGGCGTTGAGCTCGAATTGCCCGAATGGGCGCCCAAGCTCAAACGTCAGTCCTAGCAGCCGCAGCTTTCCTCGCTGGGCCGATAGGTGTTGCCGCAGCCGTTCTGGTAGCACGTCGGCTTGAATTCGAGCACCTTTTTGCCGAGGGCCGGGTTCGTGCGCAACGTGACCATCGTGCCGTAGATGGCGCCCGCGTCGAGCGCGACGATGCGCGGGTTCGAGGCGATCATCGTGCGGTAGATCTCTGCGGCCGTCCAGCCTTCGATGCACATGGGGTTTTCGATGGTGTCGAAGTAGCGCGGTTCGGGTTGGTCGACGTAACGGCAGAATTCCTGGTAGATGTCATCGTTTTCAGGTGCGAAAAGCGTCTTGGTATAGTCGGGGCGGTGCGTCAGGCACGATGCCTCGTCGCTGATCGTCTTGTCGAGTTCGGCGAAGTACGCACGCGCCGCATCTCCTCGCTGGCCTGTACCTGCTGCAATTGCCGCTTGCTCGCGTTCGTAACAACCCATGATGCGCCCCCTTCGTCGTGCAATGCTTCACTGGCTACTCTACGGTTTTCCGACGTCACATGCAAGCGAAGCGAAGGAGCTGGCTAAATGCGTTATTCCTTCTTCTGCAACAGTGGTCCCACGGTGATCGACGCGATGCCGGCGATGATGAGCACGATGCCGACGCCTTCCATGGGAGCGATGGTCTCGCCCAAGATGAGGAAGGCGAAGAACAGCGAGAACGGTGTCTCGCTGATGCCTATGAGCGAGGTTTTCGTTCCGCCGATATGCTTGACAGCTTGGATGTAGAGCACGACCGGCAGGATCGTGTTCGCAAGCGCCATCGTGCAGCCGACTCCGATTTGATACGGCGTGAGCGCGAGCATTGTGGGAACCGATGGGGCGAAGATGATGCACGACGCGAGCAAGCTCGTCCAGCTGAGCGTGAACGTGACGGTGAACGATCCTTCGGTGCGGCCTGTTATCTGGATGATGACGGTGTAAATGGCGAACGCCAGAGCCGAGGCCAGCGCGAACACGAGGCCGAGCGGGTCGAGCTTGAGCTCGCCGCCGATGATGCCCGAGATCAGAACGAGGCCCATGATCGACAGCACGAGTGCGACGGCGACAGAGACGGTGAGCTTTTCGTGG
>JAZLCO010000041.1:0-37280 GCA_045614225.1 Eggerthellaceae bacterium
AGCGCCTTCTCCTCACGCGACAACGTCATGGCCGCTTACGAGCATGCCGTTGCCCAGCGCTACCGCTTCTTCTCGTTCGGCGATGCGATGATGATCAAGTAGGCGCAAACGACCCACGAGCGATAACTGAACTAGCGCGCAATCGCCTCAAGATACTTGAGCGCGTCCTGCGGCGTATATGCTGCAACGGTCGCTTTTCGGATGAGGGTTTTATCGCTCGTCACGATGAAGTCAACCTCCGCCCGTTCCACCGCAGCCAAGACAAAGTTATCCTCGAGGTCCTCGCTGAGCGGCCGGTACTTGCACGCAAGCCATGCGTCCGATTCGTCAGCCCCAACTGCGATAGCCTGTTCACGCATGTTCTCGATACAACTCCAAGCTGCCCGCTGAACTGCTAAAAAGTCAGATTCCGTGCCCGCACCGTTTTTGCGTGCCATGCGCTTCAAGTCCAATTGAATGAGATAGAAAACATCTTTCAGAATGTGAACGGGATAGGCTAGCTGCACCGAGTTCTGTTGCGCCATGCAAATGAAATCACGAGTTGCAACGGAATTTGGCCTATCGGGCAGATAGCAATCCAACCAGACATTCGTGTCTACAAGCGCAATCAGCTTTCGGGTACTCACATGAGCCCCCGTTCAGCCATACGCTCGTAAAGCGCCTCCTCGAGCAACTCCTTGTCGTCGATTTCGTCCTGCCTTCTTGTTTGACGGGGGTCGGCCCCTACCTGCCGGTAGAGCTCGTCCATCATCTTCCAAGTTTCAGCAAAAGGGTTATCCGTATCGAGCGTGCGTTTATCTTCGGCAATCTCGACAGGCGCAAGCAGCTCTGCAACTTCTTCGAGATCAGCGCCGCGCTTGGCGGCTTTTGCCCACAGTGCGCGAACCGCTTCAGTCGGGCTCAACCCGATGCGCGCCAAAGCTTCGTCGCCCGCTTTTTTCAATTCGCGATTCATGCGGGCGTTCAATTGAACGGTTGCCTCCATTTTCCACTCCTTCAAACGAAGTGAAGACACTGTCTTCAATTAGTGCTTTCTTGCTTTCTTCGATTTGCTATACAGTATAGCATCTAAAGCAAATGGAGAGTGGCGGTGTCGTTTCAAGCGCACTCGAAACGAAAAACCAACAATGAAATGAACTCGAAAAACCGCTTCAACCCGCTGCGCTTAGATGGAATCAGCACGAAGCAGATCTCCGGGCAATTGCCTCACCTGTTCGCGTAGACTCCTGCGATTGCGGTTTCGAGAAGTGGAAGGTCGGCGGCGCTAAACCGATAACGCACGCATTGCGGCTGATCGTCGGAAGCACGGGGACGCTCGACGCGCACGAAGATAGCCTCGACCTCTTGAATGCCCTGGCGCATGATGGCATAGGCGTAGCATGCCGCCTGGGGCACGTGTTTGCGAGTCAAATCATCCAGTAGCACGTCTGCACGACCACCGGTCTTGTAGTCGACGACGACCGCGCGAGCGCCATCAAGGGCGAGCAAATCGATCTCGCCTTCGAGGAAAGCCCCTTCCCCACTTGGATTCGGCACGCCAACGAAGAACGGCACCTCCGCGCGAAGATCGTCGAACTTGGCCATATCGCACGCCACACCACTACCGAACCAGCGGTCGAGCGCTTTGGTCAACCGCAAACGCTGCACGTCATCGAGGTTGCCGGCACGCGCAAGAGCATCGACTCGCTCCACTGGGGGCTTTTCGAGCATGCCCGCCGATCCGCGCGTAGCTACCGCATACTGTGCAAGCCGATGGAAGGCGGTGCCCAAGTCGGTTGCCTTGTCGGCATCGGCGGACAGCGAACCCGTATAAGCCCACGACCCATCGTCTTCGTCGATGGCGGACGCGTTGCGGTTGGCACGTTGCACGCTCGGCGTGAAATCGAACTCGGAAGTTACTTCATCGAGTAGGTCATCAACAGCTGAAAGGTCCGCCATGAACCCTGCCTGCTCGGCATCGTCAACCGACACGCAGAATGCCTGCGCAAGACGGTCGAGCACATCCCCTTCATGCGAAGCCTCGGCAATCGACGAATAGCTGAAAACGCCTTCATGCGCTGGTGCGAAGGGACCGCGTCTTACGGGAATACGACTCTCCTCAGCAGGAACTGCGAATGGAGTGACGGCAGCGCTCTCATCAGCCTCGTCAAATGCCTCTTCGCGTTCTTCGTCGGCACATTCTTCATCACTCGATGGCTCGAGAGCCACATGCTCGACGAAAGCAGGCGACGTGCCTCCGAACTCGAAATGCGACACACCCGGCTCAAAGCCCTCGTCGCCTCCCGTAAGCGCTGGCACGAGTGAAGCCAAAACGCTCGCGGGTGTGCCATTCGAGTTTGAATTCGAGCGCTTGCCGGTCAACGACACGACGAGCGCCTCCTTCGCGCGCGTGAGCGCTACGTAAAGCAAACGTTTCGCCTCTTCGTCGTCGCCGAGCCTCTCACGTTCGCTCAAAGCTGCACGCAACTCGAGCGCACTTGAAGCATGGAGCGCCGCATCCAGCATCTCATCTTCATCCGCGCAGCCTTCCACGAGGCCTGCGTACAACGCTGAAGTGCCGCTGAACTTGGCTGCCCCCGTGAACGACGACTGGGAGTTTTGGAGATCGAGCGACAGAATGACCTGATCATCAACGCTGCATGCCAGCAACCGCGGAGTCGAGGTGCTGCCATCGCGGAACTCTCCCACCGCCACAATCGGGAATTCGAGCCCCTTCGACGAGTGAATCGTCATAATGCGCACGAAATCGCCGCCTGTTGCCGAAAGAGCGCCAGGCGCTTCTTTCGACTTCTCGAGCAGGGCCTGGTACAACACAGCCGTGCGAGCGGGGCCCGACGCTGTCTCGGACTCGATCGACTCGATCATTCGAATGGCTTTATACACGTTGGCAGCACTCGCCAGCCCTTCGGGCCCTCCCGCTTGCAGGCGGCCAAGCCAACCAGAATCGACAACCGCGCGCGTGATAAGACGCGAGACGAGCGAACGGCCTGACCCGTCAATCAAATCAGCCATGACACGCACGGCCAGCTGCAGCTTGGGCGAGTATGACTCTGGCACATTGCCTTCACGCATCTCACGCACACTTGCCATAAGCCCTGTGTATAAATCGCAGCGGCGCGCGCTTCCCTTTTTGTCATCGGAAGTTGCGAACACGAGCAGATCGTCGGCCGAAAGCTCGAACAACGAACTCGTGAGCACGTTGAACAGGGCATCAGTCTGATGCGGATTGGCAATCACCCGTGCCAAGTCGAGCACGATTGCTGCCTCCGGGCATTCTGAAAACACCGAACCACCCGTGATGACACAGGCCAGACCCCGTTTGCGCAAAGCAGCAGCATACAAATCAGCGTGCTTCATGCCGCCAAGCAGCACGGCCATCTCACCCGCTGAATGACCGTGTTCGTGCAAATCCGCAAACACATCGGCGATGCGGGCTGCCGCCGCAGCACGCGCATCGTCAATCGAGCCCCCTTTGTAAGGAACGGTCGTGAGCTGCACTTGGATGCGCGGCACCTCCGATGTGAACGGCCGCTTGACCCGAGACTCATCGCGCCCCGGAGCGAGTGACATGAACTCGCCGCCAAACATCTCAGACCGCTCGAAAATGCGATCGACGAGCGATAGCACATCTGCGTGGCTGCGGAAATTATCGGGCAGCATGATGATGCCCTCGGAATCACGCGAGCGCACCTCTTCAAGATGCCTGCGATAGACCGCCACATCAGCACCGCGGAACCGGTAGATCGACTGCTGAGCATCGCCCACCGTACACAGCCGGCACGCCCCTGGGCCTGCCAACCGCTTGATCATGTCAACTTGCATCTGGTCGGTGTCTTGGAACTCGTCAACCATGACGAGCTGGAACTTATCGGAGTATTGCGCGGCGATTTCGGGGTGATTCGCGAGCGAACGGGATGCGAGCACCAGCAAATCGCTGTTGTCGAGCACGCCCGCTTCCTGCTTTGCTCGATCGAATGCCTCGCACGCGCGTTGCGCAAGCAGCACGAGCGTTTCGAGATGGGGCTCAGCGGCGGCAAGGCGCAATTCCATAATGTGCCTGTGCAAACTATCGAGTGTCTCAGCCACCTGTTCCTTGTAATCTGCAGTGCCCACTCTCTGCGGGACGGGCAGCTTATCAATCGCCCGCAACGCCCACATGGGATCTGATGCGCAAGGCCCCTGCATCTCACTGCGGATCTCGACTGCGCACTGCGCAACTTGAGCCATGAACACCTCGCGCTTGTCGCTTTTCTTTTGCGTAATCGTCGCATCTGCCAAAGCTTCGAACGACTCGAGCACCTCGAAGACAATTTGAGCGGGATTGATGCGTGTTTTCATCATGGTGAACGAGTCGAACCCACGAATGTTGGCGCCGGCAATGTCCATGAGCTGCTGCAGGAACTTCTCAACGGAAGCACCACCGAACGCCGAAGTGCGCGCCGGATACTCGTCGAAGAGCGAATCGACCGCTTCGCGGGATGGCCAACCGGACGTTCCGTCGAACGCGCCCAGGCGGGCTGTGTAAAGCACTTGGTCGATGGCGCGCGATTCGAGCTGGTCGGCGATGGCCGGATCGACCATTTTGAACTTCGGGTCGATGTCGAGCTCGACAGCATGTGCACGCAAGATGCGGGCGCACATGCCATGGATGGTGGACACCCACGCCTCATCGACCTTGAGGGCCTGCTCTGCCAGGCCGCTCGCACGCAGCTCTGCCTTGATACGCGACTTCAGCTCACCTGCCGCCTTGTTCGTGAAGGTGATGGCGCACACGCCCTCAATGCCATCGATTGCACCGCTTTCGATGGCGTGGACAATGCGCTTGGTCAGGGTGAATGTCTTCCCCGAACCGGCACCCGCCGCCACGACCAAGGACCGATCGAGCGTGTCGATGCATTTCTTTTGTCCTGGCGTCAACGCCATCTTCTACTCCATTTCAAACGCGACGAGAAGCAGCCCCTCAGTCGCATGTACTTCATCACGTCACATCCGATGCGGGCAGTGGGCAACTGGGCAATACGTGCAGGCATCGGACGTTGCCGGGTCGGGGCACACTCGACCGGCCTGCATCGACTCGATGGCGCGAGCGACGAGCGCTTCGGTTGCATCGAGCATATCGGCAAAGGTCAACTGCGAGAAATCGTCGATCGCTTCCAAGTCGTTGGGGCTGGCGACCGCACATCTGCACCGGTCGGTGCGCATGCCAGGCAAATGCGCCGCCTCGAGCACACGCCCGTCGAACGCACCAGCACAACCGGACGTTTTGCCGTAACTGACGTAGAGCGCGCCAACGACGCGAAGGCCCAACGCACGCTCGACGGCCCGAGCGTACATGCGCGTCTGCACCTTGCCAGGGTCTTCAGCGCTCTTCCCAGCTATCTCGTACTGCGGACCAACCGAGCCTTTGTAGTCGATGATGACCGCATTGCCAGCTTCATCGACGTCGATGCGATCGACAAAACCGATGAAACGATGGCCCGCATACGTGACCTCGTCTTCTGCTTGAATCGGAAACTCGAGATGAGCAGGATGGAACGTCGGGAGAAACGCTGCTTCGAAATCGAGGAACGACACAAGCTGGGCTTTGAACGCCTCGAGCTCGCGTTGTTCGATTTGGTCTGCTGGGACATAACGCCCTTTCCCGGGCGCGAGCAAATGCTGCTCGGCAGCAGTTTCATCGGCAACCACCTGCATAAGCTCTTTGGCCTGAGACAGATTGTCTTCGTCGACTTTTGCATAACCAAGCTCGTTGAACCGTTGGTAAAAGCGCTGCAACACGCTGTGTGCAAACGAACCACGCTCGAGCGCCCCGAAACCCTCGTCAAGCCCTTCGATGCGCAAACGACGTTGAGCAAACCACTTGTACGGACATTCGAGATACGCTTCAACCTGAGAGGGTGAAGGCGCAGGATCGCCGAGATCGACGCCGCCAGGCAAACGCCTGGACAAGGCTACGAGACACGTGCGATCGACGGAGACATCGCCCATCGAGCTTTCAACACAACTCTCAACCACCTGGGCTTTCCCGCCTTCGGCAATCACAGCATTCGCGTAGAGGTCTTCCTCACCACGCTGGACCATGCCCTCCATCAACGGGATGGGAAGACCGAAAACGTCGTCGAGGTCGTCGTCGGACGTGGCATCGAGCCTATAGGCATCGACGAGCTCTTGCAAGACCGCAGCAGGATAGGTCGGATTGCCATCTTTGTCGTTCAGGGGGCGAAGGCAGACGAACTGCGAAACAGGAAGGAACTGCAGCGCCGCAAACGTGCGCCGAGCGCGTGCAAGAGCCGTGTCGAACGGCTCGAGACCAAGCTTGGCGAACAGCGTCGAAGCAGCATCCTCTTTATCGGCAACAGGATAATCGTCGGTGGTAAGGTCGCAGAGCACGAGCATGTCGCACGAACCCGCACCCATCTGTGATGCGACGGATTGCGTGGTCACGACGACGCGCAAGTTGGCACCCATGGTCTCCTCAAAAGCAGGAAGCCCTTCGTAAGACACCGTTACCTTGACGTCTTCGAGCACGCGCACGCACGATGCCATGGAAGCACCCACAGCACGCGCAGCTTTCGTGCAGGAACGCACAGCGGAAACAGCCGCGAGCTGTTCCGCGCGCCAAGAATCGGAGCGACCAGTCGACGTGAAGGCGATCTGCTCGAACACCCCGAGCAAAATGTCGGCATTAGGGTCGGACACAACTTCTTCGAGCTGGGAAAACGTATCCGATTCCGCACTCAAGCGCACCAAACACGCATCACGTTCGGCAAGCCGGTCGGCACGTAAGGCGCAATCGATGTCGAGCGCGTCGGTTTGGGAAATACGCGAAAACGGCGGGCGCACAGCATCCGAAAGATCTTGCTTGGACCAAGCGTCGTCATGAACCGCACGAGCAAGCTGCATGAATTGACGCCCGAAATCGGTTTGGAAGAACGGGACTTGCGCTTGCACGCAGCCAGCGAAGCCTTTGCGCGCCAAAGCAGGTTCGAGCTGTTTGTAGAGCGAGAGCGGATCCTTGCACGCGACCACCACTGTTGCCGCATCTCCGGAAACGT
Organism: Eggerthellaceae bacterium; assembly: GCA_045614225.1. Lineage (GTDB taxonomy): Bacteria > Actinomycetota > Coriobacteriia > Coriobacteriales > Eggerthellaceae > UBA9715. The sequence goes on from JAZLCO010000041.1 coordinate 7,056, forward strand.
GCTCCGATGCGGCTTCATGGAGAAGGTCGGCCACAAGCGCCGGCTGGGCATAGCGCCCCGATGGGAATCCGAAGCGAAGGCGCACGCCGTCAGGCATGCGAGCGACGCCCTCGGCGCCCGGGGCAGGCTCGAACGAAACCTCAAGTTGACTGCACGCATCGAAAAACGCCGCCATCTGCCACCCAAGCGGTGATGCCTCGGCTACAAGCACGTGCATCATGCGGGAAAACACCTGTGCCGAGCGCTCGGCCAACCAAGTCGCAGCTTGCCCGACCTCTACAAGCCCTGCCTGTTCAAGCAGCCCATAATAGCGGCCGATACCTTCCAACAACACTGCTTCACGCACCGAAACACTCGTGGGCGCTGTGCCTGCAGACACTGCAGCAACTGCTTGCTCGAATACCGGTACGCCTGCAGCAGTGCGCACACACTGGGCTGCAAGCTTGACGACACCTGGAAGAACCGTCAACCCGCCATCATTGCCCGCATCTCGCAGCGCATCGCGAGCAGACAGACAATCGTCTTCGGAACTGCGCTCGAAAGCAGCCTGCATGATGGTCTGCCGCTGCAACGAATCGACGATCGCCCTGTCATCACCGTGAAGCTCCCACAGATCGGCAATCCAGGCGTTGAACGTTGTGACCGTCTGCGCGAACAAGCCCTCTGCCGAGGCCGCAGCATGGCGCTTGCGCCAGTCTTCAACCTGGGCAAACGAGGGAAGTATGACGATATCTGGCTTCACAGACTGCCCTTTCTTCTGTCACCCAGAGTATACCGAGTTCAAGCGTAATACAGGATACTTTTAACCATATCTTTCTGTGTACCATTATTGAGACTCATACAAGACGTGGCAGACGTACTATACAACCATCCTTTGACGGGGCGGTTTTCCTTCCATCCGTTACCTGCATATAACCCTTGTTCACACACCGCCCCTCAGAGGATCTATTCACCAGCAGCAAAAACAGAAAGCGGTCGGAGCAGCAATTGCAACGCTGCCCGACCGCCATTTCAGTCAATGGTCTTGCTCCCGTTTCAGTCCTGCTCCTTCAGCTCGTCGAACTTCGCTTTCATAGTCGGGTTCTTGCGCGTGAGCTTCTTGACCGTGAGGTCCTCGAGCTTGTTGTTGGCGGCAGTCAGGTGCTTCTCCGAAACAAGCAACTTTTCCTTCGCCTTCTGCAAGTCAGCGATTGCTTTGTCAATGGCGGCGACAGCGTCCTCGAAACGCTTGGAAGCATCGCCGAAGTTCTTGAAGAAGCCTTCCTTGAACACCTCGAGGTCGTGCTCGAACGTCGTGATGTCGAGATCTTGCTGGCGCATGAGCGCCACTTCGCGCTTGTATTCGAGCGCATTGAGCGATGCATTGCGCAGAAGCGAGATGATGGGAATGAAGAACTGAGGTCGCACAACGAACATCTTGGGATAACGCCACGACACATCGACGATGCCATTGTTGTACAAGTCGCTCTCGGGCTCGAGCAACGATACGAGCACAGCGTATTCGCAATTCTTGTTCGTGCGGTCTTTGTCGAGCTTGGCGAAATGGTCCTCGTTGCGCTTGCGGCGCGTGCTGCCCTCTTCCTCGTTCTTCATCTCGAACATGATGGAGATGATCTCGACACCGCTCTCGTCAACTTCCCGGTAGATGAAATCGCCCTTCGTGCCGCCGACCACTTCCGTGTCGCGCTCGAACGACGCATTGGGAAACGCCGTCGCCCGGATGGCGTTGAACTCATCGGCGCAGTGTACTTCGAGCGACTCGCCGACAATCTTGGTGGTCAGGCGAGCCTTCATGTCTTTCAAGCGTTCGATTTCTTCCCGCTGGAAAACTATCATTTCGTCTTTCGCGCGGGCTTGTTCAGCCATCTGCTCTTTGAGCGCAGCTTGAGCGGAAGCGTGCTCGGCTTCCTTCAGCTCGACGGAGGCCTTCAAGGCATCGCGCTCTTTCTCGACAACGGAAACGGCTTCGGCCACAGCCAGCTGTTGCTCGGTTTGCTGGGCCTGTTTCTGCGCTTCGATTTGCGCACGCAATTGCGCAATCTCAGCATCACGCTCGGCCACAGCCTTCTGAAGACCTGCCTCCGACTCTGCCTTTTGTCGGTCGAGTGCAGCTTGCGCCTCGATTCGAGACTGCTTGAGTGCTGCATCCGATTCGGTCTTGGCCTGTTTCAACGTCGCAGCCGATTCGCTTTCGACGAGTTTGAGCGCCTGCGCCTTTTCCGCTTCAATCAACCGGATGCGTTCATCGAGCTCGCGATGGAACTCTTCGTCGCGCACCTGCTTGGCAACCGATTCGATTTCGGATTGTTCCAAGGATATGACCGTGCCGCAGTTCGGGCATGTGATCTCCGCCATAAGCTCTCCTTACACTGATCCCGTTGAAAGCATACTGGAAACGGCTGAATTCAGTGCGTCAATTCTGTCTCTCTCAAGTCAAAAATAAAAAAGCGACCCCGAACAGCGGGGCCGCCCATTTTGCAAGTGAATTTCAAACGGAATGTTAGAGCTTGACGACGTTGGAAGCCTGGAGCTTGCCATTATCGCCTGTGGTGACCTCAAACTCGACGGCAGCGCCTTCGTCGAGAGTCTTGTAGCCGTCCATCTGGATCTCAGACCAATGCACGAACAGATCCTCGCCACCCTCCTGGGAGATGAAGCCGTAGCCCTTTTCCGGGTTGAACCATTTCACAGTACCTTGCGCCATTTCAGTTCCTCTTTCCTTTCTTCCCGCCTTCGGGAAGGTATTGCCGAGCACCGCATGGCAACGGTGCTCGCCCTCGCTTCGAGGGCACGGGTGATACTATATCTTAAAATTCGATAAAAATACCCATAATTTAATTTGTTTCAGAATCTTTCACCAAGCGTTACCTAGAAATTGTTAAGAAACGCAAGAGGATCGTCGTCATCCAAGTCGCCTTGCAGTGCAATCTCGTCGAGATCTTCTTCCATCGCATCGAAATCCGTCGGATCGTCGGGCAACTCGAAGCCGTAATCATCAGCAAGCGCACGAGCCTGTGCAGCCCTGACACCTGCAAGCTCGCTATTGCCTGCTTCGGATAGATACACCGATTCGAGCAAGAGCCCGCGAGCTACAAACTCGACGACATTTGGGTCGGTGCCCGAAACGCGCAGCACTTGGGCAATGGAATCAGGGGAAAGCGAAAGGAGGACGGCGCCGTCCATCTCAGTCGCAGTGCCGATGGCTGTCTCGAGCATATCGGCAGCCAGCTCAGGATCGTCCTTCTCTTCTTTGAGTTCCCACGAACGCACCATTCCACGAAAGAACTGAAGGATGAGTTTCATGAGATAGTCTTGTTCAAGCATTCGGTTCCTTTCGAACGCATGCGGTAAAAAAGCCTGACCGTTACACACCCTCAGGTGGCACGAGACCTAAATGCTCGTAAGCGCGTGCCGTCGCTTGGCGCCCTTTGGGCGTGCGGACAACCAAACCCTGCTGCATGAGGAACGGCTCGTAAACGTCCTCGATCGTATCGGGATCCTCGGACAAAGCCGAAGCCATCGTGGTCAAGCCGACGGGCCGCCCGCTGAACTGGACAGCCAGCATCTCGAGAATGCGATTGTCCATGGCATCGAGGCCAAGCGAGTCAACTTCGAAAAAACTAAGCGCTTCGGCCGCCACGTCTTCGGTGATAATGCCGTCGCCACGCACTTGCGCCCAATCGCGCACGCGCTTGAGGAGGCGGTTCGCCAGACGCGGTGTGCCACGGCTGCGACGGGCGATCTCAAGCGCGCCGTCTTCCGAAATCTGCACGTCGAGGATGGATGCCGAGCGACGCACGATAGCAGCGAGCTCGTCGGGATTGTAGTACTGCAGCCTGAATGCGATGCCGAAGCGGTCGCGCAGTGGCCCGGTGAGCAAGCCCGTGCGCGTCGTTGCACCGATGAGCGTGAAGTGAGGCAGATCGAGCCTGATGGAACGCGCAGCAGGGCCCTTCCCCACCACGATGTCAAGCGCATAGTCTTCGAGCGCGGGGTAAAGCACTTCCTCGACCATGCGGTTCATGCGGTGAATCTCGTCGATGAAGAGCACATCGCCTTCTTCGAGGTTCGTGAGAATGGCTGCAAGGTCTCCGGTGCGCTCGATTGCAGGACCGCTGGTCGTCTTGATGTTGGCGCCCATTTCGTTGGCGACAACCGTTGCGAGCGTTGTTTTGCCCAAACCGGGAGGGCCCGAAAACAGAATGTGATCGGCTGCCTCACCACGAGCTTGGGCCGCTTGTATGAGAATCGCGAGAGACTCCTTGATCTTTTCCTGGCCGAGGTAGTCTTTGAGATATTTCGGACGCAAGCTTCGGTCGAACGCGAGATCGTCTTCCTGAAGCTCTGCCGACACGGTGCGCTCGCGCGCATCCGATGCGTTGCCGTCTTGGCCGATGACCGAGCCGTGGGGCATGCTGCCCGCGTCGAACACGATGCCTTCGATTTCGATTCCTGATGCCATGGAGCCCCTATGCGCCGAGTTTCCTCAGTGCGTATTGTAGCAGCGTAGATTCGGTGCCGTCCTCGGGCGCGCCCTTCAATGCCAAATCGGCTTCGGCTGACGTGAAGCCCATGGAGAGAAGCGCCTCACGCGCGCCTTCAACCGCCTTGCTGACCACCTGCACGTCTTCGGCGAACAAGCTGCCGATGCCCTGATCGAGCGAGCCTTTCAACTCGAGGACGATGCGCGAAGCCGTCTTCTTCCCCACACCGGGAATGCGCTGGACAGCGGCGATATCCTGCGCCGCAATGAGCGTTGCCAGCTCGGAAGGCGTGTACGACGAAAGCGCTGCCAACGCCACCTTCGGACCGACGCCGCTCACCGTGATGAGCTTCTCGAACAAAGCCTTTTCCTCAAGCGAGAGAAAACCAAAGAGCGACATGCCGTCGTCGCGCACTTGCAAGTACGTGTGCACAAGCACCTGCTCGCCCACTTGCGGCAATTTCGAAAGCCCTGCTTGGGACATGCCCACCTCGAACCCGACACCGCCGACGTTCAGATAGACGCTCGCGAGGGTCTTACCAGCAATGACCCCTTCGAGAAACGCAATCATTCGACCCCCGCCTTTCCTGCAAAGCCTTGATGTGTCGTATAGCAGATGGCCGCCGCCAACGCGTCGGCTGCATGGTCGGGTTTGGGCGCAGCATCGAGCGAGAGCAACTGCCTGACCATGTACTGCACTTGGTTTTTATCGGCACCGCCAGCACCCACGACTGCCAACTTGATCTGCTTGGGTGAGAACTCACCCACCTGCAAACCAGCCTGCGCGCATGCAACTAACGCCGCACCACGTGCCTGACCCGTCGCGAACGCTGCCGTGATGTTCTGGCCAAACCAAACCGTCTCGATGCCCACGCACGTCGGCCGATAGCGTTCGGCGACGGCGCCAATCTGTTCGTGAATCTTGGCGAGCCGCTGCTCGAGCGGCATGTCGGACGGTGTGCTTATGCACCCGTATGCCAGGCACGCGAGCCGTGACCTATCTTGTGAGATAACGCCCCAACCGGTGTTGGCCAAGCCGGGGTCGATGCCTAATATGATGCGCGATTCCTTCGACATAGTTCATCAAGTATAGAACATTTGTTTGGTATATGCAAGCAATCGCGAAATCTTCGAATGGCGCAAATGGCACATCGCTCCCAGGGAACCGTGTGCCATTTTTGGTTGCCCCTATTGGAAGACGGTGATCGTGCGAAGGCTGTCGTTGTAGCTAAAGCGATACTCGCCATCGGACAGATTGAAGCCCAAATCCCCCGTCATGACGAACCCATCGAGCAGTTCTTGGAACACCTCGTCGGTCGAACAGCGTATTTGAACGGCAAACTCGCCCGTTGCTTCGGCATCGGACACAAGCTGTCCAAACCGTCCAGCATCTGCCCAGTCGAACAGAAGCCCCTCGCGTACGAAATAGTTGTCCTCAGTCGAAGCGCACAGTGGAATCGCGAACGTCCCATCGGCCATATGCGTCGCCGATATGTCGTCGGTCGTGATGGCCAGATATTCGTAATTCACGTAATCGTCGCCTACGTTGAATTCTTCGTCGAGGAACTGCGGGTCACCCCAAGTGGGATCTATCTGATAGTACGCACCATCGAGCTGAGCGATGCACCATGCGTGGCCCACGCCATCGGCAACACCGCGCACCTGAACACATTGGATGCCCATGTGCTGCAACAAATACTGATAAGCGGAAGAGTAGCCTGCGCAAACTGCCGACCCCCTCAAGAACACGTCATCAATCGTCTGACCTGGAGCGCGGCCTTCCCCGTCGTACCAGTTGAGCGAAGCGGCAGCACCATGGTCGTACGAAGCGCGTTCCACGATATAGTCGTACGCAAGCTTGGCTTTCGTGTAATCGTCTGCATCCTCGGGAACTGTCGCCAGAAACTCCGCGACCACAACATCGATTTGCGACTGCGCCGCAGCTGTCTCGGATTCGTCGAGGAAGAACGACCCTTCGATTGACGCATCGCTCACAAGCTCGGTCACCTGGTTGTACGTCGTGCTTAAACGAACGCCTTCCACATAGAACAGCTCGGGATGGTCTGCGATGATGCACGCGCGGATCTCGGACAACCGCTCGCTACCGTTTTCGGGATATGCGCGAGACTCGCGTGAGCAGAATGCATCGTACATGATGCGATAACAACGCTGTCCTTCGTCATCAAGATGCGAATAGGCGTAGTAACGATTATCGAATTCAGATGCTACGCGCGCCTCGAAGTCCTGTTCGACCGCTTCGACGCCGTGATTTTGCGCACCCGATAACACGTACTGGATATGGGCAATTACGCCAGTGGCATACCCAACGGCAACCACGAGGACAACGAGCAACAACAGGGCGACAAGACACCCTCCTGCTCTCGACTTGCCCCGCGCCATCTCGCCTCCGCTTCGCTCTTATCGCGCAGGGGTCTTCTCGGCAACAAGCTGAGCGAGACCGCGAATGAAATCAGGGTTAGTACCGCAGCACCCGCCGACTATCGAGGCGCCTGCATCGATGATCTTCTGCACAGCTCCCACATACTCGTCAACATCAATCGAATATCCCGTCACACCGTCAATCAGCGTCGGCATCCCTGCGTTTGCCTGCACGATGACCGGTTTGTCAGTCGCTTTAAGCATCTCGTCGATGATGGGGGCGATCTCGATGGGGCCCTGCGAGCAGTTTGCCCCGATAGCACTCGCACCGTAGCTTTCGAGCTCTTCGGCAGCTTCGGCAGGTGCCGTGCCCATGAGCGTCCTTCCGTGCTCGCCAAATGTCATCGTCGCGAACACGGGAAGCTGGGTGTTGTCGACAGCAGCGCGAACAGCAGCTTCCGCCTCGGTGACATCAGCCATGGTCTCGACGATGATGATGTCAGCTCCGGCGGCTTCGGCGGCACGTGCCTGCTCGGCGTAGATTTCATAGGCTTCCTCGAATTCGAGGTCGCCATACGGATCCATCAGCTCGCCGGTTGGACCCATGTCGGCCGCCACGTAACGAGCACCGGCATCCCGGGCGCACTTGACGGCTGCCGCGAACACGTCTGCGACATCGGCCTTGCCTTCGAGCTTCAAGCGGTTCGCGCCGAACGTGTTGGTCGTCACGATCTGGCTTCCCGCTTCGACGTAAGCGGCATGCACGGACGTGACCAGCTCGGGATTGGTCAAGCACAGCAAGTCCGGCAATTCGCCCGGCTTTAACCCGCCGCTCTGCAACATCGTGCCCATCGCACCGTCAAACAGCAAGAACTCCTTGCCGTCGAGCACACGAGCGAGAAAATCGTCCATTTTCATGCCAGTCTCCTTCCTAGAAAAAAGGCGCGCCCGAAGACGCGCCTTCCACATTCGCAAATCGAGTTCTTGTTACTCTTCCTCCAGCGCAGCTGCGATTTCATCGGTGATGTCCATCGTGTGATAGACGTTCTGCAGGTCCTCGAGTTCTTCGAGGCGGTCGATGAGACGCATGACCTTCTTGGCGTCGACCGCAGCCACGGCTGACGGCTGGTTGGCGATCATCGTGAGCTCAGCGCCCTTGGTCTCGACGCCCTCGGCCTCGATGGCCTTCTTGACAGCCATCAGATCGGTGGCCTCAGTGTAGACGACCCACTCGTCCTCGGCATCCTCGAAATCGTCGGCACCGGCCTCGATGATGAGCATCTCGAACTCGTCGGGATCGCCAGCAGCACCGTTCGGACGGTCCGCGATCTTCTTGCCATCGCCCTCGATGATCTTCGGGATGATGATCTGACCCTTGCGGTCGAACTGGAACGCGACGGCACCAGACGTTGCCAGGTTGCCGCCATGATGGCTGAACGCTGCGCGCACATCCGCTGCAGTGCGGTTGCGGTTGTCGGTCAGGGCTTCGCAGAAAACGCCGATGCCCGCCGGGCCGTAGCCCTCGTAGGTGACGGTCTCGTAGTTAGCAGCATCTTTGCCCGAAGCGAACGCCTTGTCGATGGCCGTCTTGATCTTGTCCTTGGGAAGCGAATAGCCCTTGGCCTTCTCGATGGCAGCTGCAAGCGATGCATTGTTATCGGGATTCGGGTCGCCGCCTTCCTTTGCAGCGACGGTGATGTTGCGCGACAGCTTCGAGAACAGCGCCGAGCGCTTTGCGTCCTGAGCCGCCTTGCGATGCTTCGTTGTAGCCCACTTTGAATGCCCTGACATATGAGTCCTTTCCCGAAAGGGCACAACGTCAAACGTCTGCCCTAATGTATGACGAATACCAACCGATTATTCTAGCATAGGGGCAAGAATTGACCTTGACCTTCGCAGGATAATCATTCGCATAATTCAACCAGGTTGAATTATGCAGGTTGAATTATGCCAGCGCCGATTACGAGTTCTGAGTTACGTACACGTAGATGACGCGGACAGTGTCGTTCAGATTGCCCGTGAGAATCTGGGTCGTGTAATCGTACGAGAGAACAGCAGACCATGTGCATGGCACAGCATTGACAGTGGCCGACCCCTCGAACGAGCAGCGCTCCTTCACAACCGTCGTTCCGTCGGAGGCGTAAGACGAATAGTCGTCCTTGTTCTCGGGAAGGGTGACGACCTCGTTGGGAACGCCCACACCGATCTTCTGGAGTGTCTTCTCGATCACGCGCTCGTTGGTCACCGCATCTGCAAAGCTGAGAGTGCCGAAACCAAGCGCCGAAGCGGAAGCGGAATAGCCCGCCTGGACGACAACGCCATCCGCGTTCAAGCCCAGATAGACGGTCGGGGTGCTTGCAGTGCGGGAATCGGCCGGCTCGCTCGTCAACGACACAGTCACATTCGACTTGATGACACTCTCCTCGTCGGCAACCGGCTGCGTTGCCGTGACCTGGGCGCCGCGCTTGAGGATCGTGATGGCCTCATCCTGCGTCTTTCCCATAATTGCCGACAAATCGGGAACGTCAGCTTGCTTGGCAGTGACCGCAGCTGCATCATCTGCAGCTGCCGCACTGATGGAATCCTTTGAAGACGCCGTCTGCTCTTGGGTTTGCTGGACGGCTTGCTCTTGGCTCTCGGTGAAAGTGCGATACATGAAGAAACCGAGCGCGCAAAGGCCGACGAGCAGCAAGACGATGAGAACGATGAGGCTGCGGCGCATGCGCTGCGAGCGACGCATGCGGGGAGAGTCCTCGGCGGTAGGTGCAGCATGGCGCCCACGACCTGACGACGTTTTGCCTTGAGCAGAAGAAGTACCAACCGTTGATGCAGCCACAACCTCGCCGGAACCTTCAACATCTGGCGAATCGGCTACGGATTCTTCGGCTTCCTCGAAAGCGGTTTCATCGCTTTCGTCGGCAAACGCTTCAGGCTGTTCCGCATCTTCATCAGCATCGCCGAACGATGCGTTCCAGTCGAAGTCCTTCCATTTCCGGCCGTCATCCCAACCATACTCGGGCTCTTCCTCGGGCACGATGGCGCCGAATGCCTGCGTGAGGCCGATGCTCTGGTCGTCGACGTCGTATTCGACGGACTGCCTGCCCTTCGTCGGCGCAAACGCACCGTCGATGTCGGTCGGGCTGTCTTCAGATCTGTTACGGCCAATGCCAAGGCCGTCTGTTCTGCGTTTAGTCATCGTTTCCGTTCCTCTCGTAAGCTCCGAACATCTCGGAGGGGCGAAAAGACTCTGTTTATATTAGCGCAGAAACGCAAAATAATAGATAACCGCACCGATAATGCAGACAATGGCTGCAGCGATGACGATTTTCTGCGCGAGGGGCATTTGCGTCGAGTTGAGGTCCTCGAGCGTCGTCTCGTGATACGTGTCCTTTTTCTTAGCAGCCGGCTTGCGAGCAGGCGTGGGTTTCGGTTCGGGCTCGACCTCAGGTTCAGGCTTTTCGTCGACTTCCACCTCGGAAGAATCGACTGGCTCGACCTCTTCCAGCTCTTCAGATTCGGATTCCGACTCAGTTCCAGGCTGTTCGGACACGCCTGCCCTGATGACGAAATCATCCTCTTCCGCAGCTGTGACTGCGATATGTTTGAAGCCCGTTTCTGCCATTTCGAGTCCTTTTCCCGCGCCTTCCGTAGAGCGTAATTATAACGGTTTGGTCATGACGTAGATGGCCGCTGTGATAAGGTGCATGGCAGACAAACGAACAGATGAGACGAAAGGCACTCATGCAATTAGACCCTGGCATCAGCGTCAGCGGATTCACCGTTGACACGCGCAATCCCCTCGACGAAATCGGCGGCGAAGCCATCACCGCCGTCCACGAGGCCAGCGGCGCAAAGCTGCTGTACCTGAAAAATGACGACAACAACAAGGCGTTCGCCATCGGCTTCCGCACGCCCCCGCAAGACGATACGGGCGTGTTCCACATCCTCGAGCATTCGGTGTTGTGCGGATCGCGGAAGTTCCCAGTAAAGGAGCCGTTCGTCGATTTGCTGAAAGGCTCGATGCAGACGTTCCTCAACGCCATGACCTTTCCCGACAAGACGCTCTACCCGGTCGCATCGACCAACGAGCAGGACCTGTTCAACTTGATGGACGTGTATCTCGACGCGGTGTTCCATCCACGCATTTTCGAAAAGCGCGCCATCTTCGAACAGGAAGGCTGGCATTACGAGCTCGTCGCAGAAGGCGGAGCAAGCGCAGCCGCCCTTCCCGCCGACCAGACCGAGCTCATCTGCAACGGCGTCGTCTACAACGAGATGAAAGGTGCGCTTTCCGACGCAACCTCGGTCTTGTACGACGAGCTGCAGAAGGCGCTGTTCCCCGACACCCCGTATGCATTCGAGTCGGGTGGCACGCCTCAAGCGATTCCCACCTTGACCTATGAAAACTACCTCGATGAGCATCGGAGGCACTACCGCACCGACAACAGCTACATCGTGCTGTACGGAAACCTCGACATCGAGCGCGCGCTCGCATTCCTCGACGAGCGCTATCTCACACCCGTGAGAATCGAGCAACAAGCCGCAGACGAGCAGCGTTCCCAAGCGGGGCTCGAGCCGCTCGCTGCGCGGAGCCTTCCACTGCAGGCACCGATAACCGCTGGCTACATCAGTCGCACGATGGACACGACTCCCGAAAACGCTTGCGCTGCAAGCGGCTACGTCATTGGAACGGCTCTTGACCGCATGCGTGTCACAGCGGTCGACATCCTACTCGACGCCCTGTTCGGAAGCAACGAGGCGCCGCTTAAGCGCGCTTTGCTCGACGAAGGCATCGCACACGACGTGAATGCGTTCGTCGCAGACTCCATGCAGCAGCCTTTCGCTGTCGTGCAAATCCACATGCCCGCAGAAGACGCAGGACGCAACTTGTCCCAAATCGTTGCTGACAAGGTGAGCGGCATGCTCGCAACCGGACTCGACAAGGAACTCGTCGAGGCAGCGCTCTCGCATGAGGAATTCCAGATGCGCGAGCACGAGCTGGGCATGGCCGACGGTGTCGCCGACGCCATCATCGCCTTGTCGAGCTGGTTGTACGACGATGAGGCGGTAACCGATTACCTCCGCTACGAAGACGTGTTCCGCGAGCTGCGCGAATCGCTCGAGGGAGACTTTTTCGAGCAACTGTGCGTCGAGCTTTTCCTCGAAAACGACCACACAGCATCGGTGGAGATCGTACCGACGCCCGGCGAGTCAGACGACGACACACCGCAACGTCTCGCAAAGATGAACGCCGATTTGACCACAGAACAGCGCAAGCAAATCGTTGCAGAGGAGGCGCTGCTTCGCGAGCTTCAGGAAGCGCCCGACTCGCCCGCTGCAATCGCGACTCTTCCGCATTTGGGAGTTGCCGACATCGACGACGCGCCCGAGGAGCCAAGCTATGCGCTCGATGCCGATGCGCCTGTTCCGTGTTTGCACCACACGGTCGACACGCACGGTATCGCGTATTCGTACCGATATTTCGATTTGGCACGACTCCCATTCGAAGACCTGCCGTATGCGACAATCCTCACGCTTGTGCTGGGCAAACTCGACACCGCACAACACACTGCAGCTGAAATCGACACGCTGACCCAGGGGAAGCTTGGAAACTTCTCGCTTTACACCGAGATCTACGAGGTCGGCGAAGACATGAACGACATCGAGCCGAAACTCGTTATGAGTGCATCGGCTCTTTCGGAAAACGTCGAATGGCTCGCGACGCTGCCCCGCGAAATCATCACCGAAACGAGCTTCGCAGACACGGGCAAGATTCTCGACGTGCTCAAGCAACGCAAGATCGGCTACGAGCACATGTTCATGAATTCAGGGCACACCTGCGCATCGGTCCGCGCCCATTCGTATTACACCCCATCCGGCGTCGTTCGCGAACAACTGGGCAATGTCGGTTTCTACCAGTTCCTCTGCGACCTCATCGAGCATTTCGAGGAGCGTGCCGCCAACCTGCCCGAGCAGCTTGCCAGCGTGGCAGCACGACTGTTCTGCGATGACGGTTGCACAATCAGCTTCGGAGGAAGCGACGAGGATTATGCTCGTTTCTGGAAGGCAGGCCCCCTGTGCAATAGGCAGGGCAATGGCGCAGGCCAACTGATCGTTCCCGAACCGCGAATCCTCAACGAAGCGTTCGTGACGCCCAGCGACGTCTGCTTTGCCGCCATTGGATGGGACCGTCGACTGCTCAGCGAAAGCTACACGGGCTCTTGGGCGGTTGCCTCGCGCGCGCTGTCGTACGATTACCTCTGGAACGAAGTCCGCGTGAAAGGCGGCGCCTACGGCGTCGGGTTCCAGGCAAAGCGTGCGGGCAACATGCGGTTCTATTCGTATCGCGATCCGCATCTTGACGAGACGCTCGCACGGTTCGCGGAAGCATCAACATGGCTTTCCAAGTTCGACACGTCGAAGGAAGGGCTCGAAGGCTTCATCGTAGCCACCGTTGCAAGCCTCGACGCCCCCATCAAGCCACGCGAGCTCATCCGCAGACAAGCAGGCGAATTCTTCGCCAAGCATTCTCCCGAGCTGCGTCGGAAGACCCGTCGTCAAGTCATCGAGACCGATGTAGCCGCCGTTCGGGCCGTTGCACCGATTGTCAAGGCAGCCACCGAGAAACGCGCGATGTGCGTCTTTGGCAACCGCGAGATCTTGGAGTCCTCGAAGGCGGGCTTCAACGTGATAGAGCTGGTGAAATAGCATTCGGATGGCACACCGTTCCCAGGGAGCTCTGTACCATTATCAATAATGGCACACCCTTCCCAGGGAGCAGCGTGCCGTCCGATGGAAATGCAAGCGGCCGCACCGAAGTGCGGCTGCGATTGTTCATGCGATGCTGGAAAGCAGCGTCTCTTTAGCCTTCGGTTGCGGCTGCAGCTTCTCCACCTTCAGTTTCGGCAGGAGCCTCCTCGCCTTCAGCAGCTTCTCCGCCTTCGCCCTCGCCCTCAGCAGCTTCTGTAGTTGCCGCAGGGGTCTCGGCAACCGGTGCCTTGACGACGGTGATGGAGTTCAGGTTCAGCGTGGTGCCGAGCCACTTCTCCTCGATGATCGACATCATGCCACCGTTTACGAGTTTGTCCATCGCGCTCGAGATGGCGCCCTGAAGCTCGGTGTTGGAAGAGTCAACAGCAGCGCAGTAGCCTGTCGGATCTTGCAAAAGCGCCACGATCTTGTCGTTGTCGCCACTGGAAAATGCGACATACGTCCCGATGACGGCGTCAGCTGCGACGTAACGAGCAGAGCCAGACGACAGGGCGTCAAATGCCGATTTGAGATCGCCCTGGACAACGAGCGAATCTTCTCCGAACAGGTTCGTCACACGCCAAGAGCTCTTCGAAGACGCCTGTGCGGCGATCTTGGGCTTGGAATCGGTGGTGGGAATCGCGGACTCGTTCGCAGTGCCGAACAGTGCGACGCTGGTGTCAAGATAAGTCGATGACTTCCAGAAATTAGTATCGGTGTCCGACGCATCGACGCCGAGGACGATGTCGACGGTCTTGTTCTTGAGGGCCTTCTCGGGCTCGGTGCCCACGTCGACAATCTCGACCTTGCAGCCGAGCTGGTCGGCAAGATATGCAGCAACGTCAACATCGATGCCAACGATGCGAGCAGATGAGGCAGTCTGACCTGCCAGCGGTGCCGATGCAGAATTCACGCCGACACGAAGCGTGCCAGGCTGACCAAGAGCGGATGCCGATACCGTCGGCTCCTTGGCTTCAGGCGTGTAGCTCTGCGGTTGGCAGCCCGCCAACACCAAGCATGCACAGGCGACAATCGCGCATACCAACGCACCGATCTTCCAACGCTTCATCCGAGAACCTCCGTTCGCGGGCGCCCCGCAGGGCGCTTTTCTTCTCTCCTGTAGGGCGTATGCCCCCTCGCACGTTTCCTCCGGCTGACCTAGTCTTCGACCCCACACCCGCGCATTGGGGCTGAGCTATTCACCATCACCCTCTCGCCCGCCGCGACACCATGTCGCGTGTAAACGGACGATGCGTCTTACTCCTAGAACGCGCCGTGCTCGCCGAGCAGTTGCCCGCCCGGTTTACGTGGATCCTTTCGACCGCATCTGCCATGGACTTGGAGGCTTTCACCTCCGCAACTACAGACCCGAAAGAAACGTACTTTTAAGTTTAGCAGTTTTCCATTGCGCGTACCCCTTCATCACGGAAGGCGCATGTGCGGGACAAAGACAAACGCTCGGTAGTTCGAGTCGAGAGGGGCAGGTGGTCGCCTACAGCAGCTCGGCTCATCCATGTAATTGCTAAACAGTGCCCCGCAAGCGGCGAGCACCTCGCCCTCTCCACTCAAGCCTTATCACACACGCGCGAACGTGAGGCAGCGCACCTCTCGCGCGCCCGCCACAAGCAAGGCGTCGGTTGCCGCACAAAGAGTGGCACCTGTCGTATAGACATCGTCGACGAGCAGGATGCGGCGCCCGCTGCATGCGTCGGGGTGAGCGTCGAAGCTTCCTGCCAAGTTCGCTACGCGCTGCGCCCCGGTGAGCTTTCGCTGGTCATGCGTCCTGGGACGTGCGAGACCATCAACCAGCATGATACCCGTTCGATCAGACAACGATCGAGCGATGAGTTCGGCATGGTCGAACCCTCGCCTGCGATACGCTGCCTTCGTGGCAGGAACATGCACGATGACATCGAAAGCCCAGTCAGGCGGCATGGCGCGTTGCATCATCATTGCCATAGTGGATGCGAGCCGCCGCTCTCCCTGATCCTTGAAAACGCGCACGATTTTGCCCGTGCGAGGCGAGAACATGGTGGCGCTCGTGCAAGCTTCAAATGGTAATTCAGTGCGCCCGACAAGCCCGAGCGCAACGGGGTTGCATGAAGCGCATTGTACGTAACCGTATGCGGCGCCGCATCGCCTGCAAGCGCGCCACCAGTCTAGATACGGCAGCGATGCAGCACATTGGTCGCACAGCACTTTGCCGAGCACATCGCAGACCGCGCACCTCGTCGGCCAAAGGGTCTCAGCGACCACTTCTCCCGCAAATGCAGCAAGCGGTTTGATTCTTTCATAGAGCGTTTCCATGCCACCGATGCTAGCTACGCAATCCATCAACGCAGCCGCAAACCTCGCTTTAAACGCTCGCTTCCCCATCCCGCTCGTCCAGCCCACATTCGATGTACTATCCCCTGATTTCCGCCTACAATTCAAAGCTTTATCGGAAGGCATTCCACAAACCGGCACTCGTCCTTCGCACGAAAAAAATCGGCGGGCATGTGCCCGCCGATTTCCGAAATCTTTTCCGCACCACTTACTCGGTGATGGCGCCATCCTTCTGACGCGCCTCGCCGAGCTCCTCGACGCTGACCGAGATCGAATGCTTGATGGGCTTCCATTCGGCCTTCTTCACCAGCGCAACAAGAGCGATGGGGATATAGGTAATCATGAAGAGCGGGAAGGTGAACATGTAGCGGATCTTCTTGCTCGTCGTGGAGTGAATCGAATCCCACTCGACGAACGTCGTGAGCACGCCCAGCAAGAACATGAACAGAATGTAGCTGAGCAGGCAGAACGAGATCGACGACAGCGACGAGGCAACCATGACGCCCGTCGACATCGCGCCCGTCAGGCCCAGCACCAAGATGATCGCGTTGAACGTGACCGAGATGATGGTGAGCAACATGGCCGGGGAAATCGTCATCAGCATGTCGTAGCATGCGAAGCGATGGCCCTTCGACTGGGTGAAGATGCCCTTGACCAGACCGCCGGCGTACTTGCCGAACACCTGGTAGAAGCCCTTTGCCCAGCGGAAGCGCTGGTTCCACGAATCGCGGAACGTGATGGGCTGCTCGTCGTAGAGCACCGCAGTCGGGCAGTACGAGATACGCACGCCGTCGATGATGCTTGCAGCCGAGAACTCGATGTCCTCAGTGAGCAGATGCCATTTCCAGCCACCGACTGCATCGATGATCTCGGCAGAGATGAAGAAGCCCGTGCCCGAGATAGCGCAGCTGGTGTTCAGGTTCAAGCGCGCCTGGGACAGGAACTTCGCCTCACGCAGGAACCACGTGGCGTAACCGGCGGAAATCCAGTTCGAACCGTAGTTCTTCGAGTTGCGATAGCTCGTCGAAGCCTTGGCACCGTTGTCGAAGGTCTTGTTCATCTCGCGGAAGTAGTTCACGTCGAGCACGTTGTCGGCGTCGAACACGAAATAAGCTTCGTAACCGCGATCGGCATACTGGGCGCGGATGGCCTTGATGCAGAAGTCAAGTGCATAACCCTTGCCGATCTGATCGAGGTTGTTGCGGCGGAACACGATGGCACCCGCCTCCTCGGCAATCTCGGCCGTGTTATCAGTGCAGTTGTCGGCCACGACGAAGATGTCGATGAGTTCCTGCGGATAGTTCTGCACCTTGATCGAATGGATCAGGTTGCCGATGACGGCGCTTTCGTTTCGAGCCGAAATCAGGACCGCATAACGGTGGTTCTTCTTAGCGGTGAGCTCGGTCGGCTTCGAAGCGAGAACTTGAACGATGTAGAACAGCTGGTACGCATAGCAAATGGTGAACGCAAGAAACACGCTGAAGTTGAACACGTCAACGAACGAGATCTGCGAGAAAAACTGGTCTATCAATGCGCCCTTCTTCTTCCGGTTTCGGCGTGCCATCTGCAATGACCGCCATCCTACTCACGCGCCCCCACGCGTTTGACCCGCATGATTTTGGGCCGAACGAATTATAGTTAGTGTTGTGCTGAGTCAACTTGACGATTTGCTTCCAAGTTGCTGCGACCTGCGGATATGCGGAAACTGCCCTGTACCGTCAAAGTTTCTTCACTATCTGTGCACAATAACGAGACGTCAAAGCCCCCACTCCGTGGTACCCTTTGAGCGCAAAACATCGATATGTTGGACAACGCGTTGCAGTGAGACGGACTATTTGCCCATCGCAAACGTGGTAGCGAAATCGGCCGCCCGTCACGTTGCCCCAAGAAGTGGAGGGCCATCATGGCTTACGAAATCAAAGACATCAACCTTGCCGATCAAGGCCTTGCGCGCATCATGTGGGCAGACCGCGACATGCCCGTGCTCGCCAGCATCCGCGAGCGCTTCGAGCGCGAACGTCCGCTCGAAGGCGTGCGCATCGGCGCCTGCATGCACGTGACCACCGAGACCGCCAACCTCATGCGCGCACTTGTCGCGTCGGGTGCGAAGGTCACGCTGTGCGCATCCAACCCGCTGTCGACTCAAGACGACACTGCCGCCTCGCTCGTACGCGACTTCGGCATCGACGTGCATGCCATCGCCGGCGAGGACGCCGACACCTACAACAAGCACATCGAGGCTGTTGTGGCCACCGATCCGCAGATCATCATGGACGATGGCGCCGACCTCGACACCGCACTGCACACGCGCTTCACCGACAAGCTTGCAGGCGTTATCGGCGGCACCGAAGAGACCACAACCGGCGTCGTGCGCCTAGCCGCGATGGCTGCGGAGGGCACGCTGGGCTATCCCGTCTTCAACATCAACGACGCCAACACCAAGCACTGCTTCGACAACCATTACGGCACCGGCCAGTCCACGCTCGACGGCATCGTGCGCGCCACGAACCGCCTGCTGTGCGGCCGCACGATCGTCATCTCGGGCTACGGTTACTGTGGCAGCGGCTTGGCCCTGCGTGCCAAGGGCATGGGCATGGACGTCATTGTCTGCGAGGTCGACCCGCTCAAGGCCCTCGAAGCCCACATGGAAGGCTACCGTGTCATGCCCGCCGCCGAGGCCGCCCGCTTCGCCGACGTGTGGGTCACGGTCACTGGCGATTGCAAGGTCGTCGACGCACCGGCGTTCGAGAACATGAAGGATGGCGCCATCCTCTGCAATTCCGGCCACTTCGATTCCGAGATCAACATCGACTGGCTCGAGGAGCACTCCACCTCCAAGGTCGAGCTCAAGCCACTCGTCGAGGAGTACACGCTCGAAGACGGACGCAAGATTGTGCTGCTCGCCCAAGGCCGTCTCGTCAACCTCGCCTGCGCCGAAGGCCATCCGGCCAGCGTCATGGACATGAGCTTTGCCAACCAGGCGCTCGCAGCCGAATACTTGTACAAGCATGCAAGCGAGCTTGAGAGCAAGGTCTACGATGTGCCCGCCGAAATCGACGACGGAGTAGCGCGCGTTAAGCTCGAGACTCTCGGCGTTGAGATCGACACATTGACCGAGGAGCAGATCGCCTATATGAACTCTTGGAAGTTCTAGACGACCAACACCCTGACGACAATTCCATCGAGCCGCTTTTGAATGTCAAAGGCGGCTCATTCTGTGCGGTCACCCAATTTCCGACGCTTTTACTTCGAAAATAAGGGATAATTAAGCAGCACAGAGCACGACATTATGGAGCGATCATGATCGAAGGCACTTTCGACATTTCAATCGACACGATGAAATACCACAGGCGCGGCACCGTCGCCCTGAAGAGCGATGCAGGCACCATCGCCGCTGAACTCATAGCAGCCGACCTCGAGCCGATGTATTTCGAGGGCACCTGTGAAGACAAGGAATTCACAATCGAAGGGTCGGGTGAATTCGGCATGCATGGACATGTCGATTTCACGGCACAGGGAAGCGTCTGGGGCAATTCGATCGACATCAAGTGCGAAACGAACGTTGGGCCCATCACCATCTTCGGCACCCGCATTTCGACATCTGCTGGCGAGTTCAAGAGCTCGCACGAGTACATGATGGCTGCTTCAAAAGCTGAATTCAATGCAGCTGACGGCACGATGTACTCGGGGCTTTACGCTGACGGCGGGTAGTACCAAGCAAAGCGCACGGCTTCGAGCGCAATCGACCACCCACGATCCCCCAAAGGGAGACCGCATGGACCGAAACCCAAAAGATTCGCGTCAGCGCTATACGAAAGAGAGCTTGTACGCCTCTTTTCTCGAGCTGCTTGACGAAAAAGCCGTGTCCGATATCACCGTCATCGAGATCTGCGAGCGCGCCGGGGTATCGCGCAAAACCTTCTATAAATACTACTCGGACCAGTTTGCCCTGCTCATGGGCATGCAAAACGATATGTTCGAGGACTATCGAGACCTCATCTCCGCCGAGGAGCCGGACATCTTCCGCATTGCACCCACGCTCATCAACTGGGCAGGTAGGAACCGCGTACTCGTGAAGGCCATCTTCGCGAACCGCGGCGAAGGCAACTTCATAGACCGCATGTGCGACGATTTGTTCTCGATATACCGCGAAAGCTGGGAAGCGGCCAATCCTACCATGGATCCGCAGAACGTGGAGGCGCTGTTCTATTTCGTCGTGTCCGGCCTTGTCGGGCTCGTACGCCATTGGCTCGTCGACCGTCCAGAATGGACGGTCGAAGAAGTCACAACTCGTGCTTTCGCGCTGATGCAATTGGCCGATCCGAACCGCTAATTGCGATATCCGACGCCGATTAGAAGTTGACGCCCATTTCCGAACCGCTCTGTTGATCGGAGCCTTCCTTCGCTATGCGCTTCATGACGGCGCTGTAAATCGCGCCAATTGCCAGACAGACGGCGCCTCCGACAACATAGGCGATAGCCTTTGTGAACGGATCGAATTCCCAGGTGTCGATGACCATCATCTTGACAACAGTGCACAAAGCGATGATCAAACCGGTGCGGCGCATTAGCTGGGACGAATGGATGATTCCGAGCATCGTGAACACAAGGGCGCTTGCCATCAACAGAGTGTCGAAAGCGAGCACGCCGAGCGCTGCCGGCAAATCGAAATAGACCACGAACGGGACAATCGAGGCCCCGAGCAAGACCAACCCGAGTACGATGAACGCCACCGACAGTTTGCTGAACGTGTTGGCTTTCGTCCTGTGATCCTGATTGACAACCGCAGCTGGCATTACGGGCGCGGGTCCGTTTGTCGGCGCATACGGTAGCGGAGCATTCCAATAGGCATCGCGCATTTGCTGTTGTGAAAGCTGAGCTGTTGAAGCTGCCTGGACGTTGCCGGGCATGTTTTGGTTCTGCGTATTCATGGTTCCCTTCTTTCCTAAAAGGTAACATCTGTCTACAATTATAGCAAGTTTAGAGACAAATGTAAACTATTTGGGAAAGATGGCGTGTAGGAATACCCTTCTAAACCCGCTTTAGCGTACTAAATTTGCATTTTCCCAGTTCAGCACAGGTTTTATCTTTGTAAAATAATGCTTCCATTCGCTGCGAACGGTGCTATAATTGCCGTCGGCGGTTTTAGGAACGCTTTGAAGTTGCTTTTTCGACGACGTAGAGTTTGGTTTCTGGGAGGGGACTTGCTCTACCGTCTTCTTGGAGAGGAAGCGCCGGCACACCTACAGGGTATGTCGGCGCTTCTTATTTTGCGATCGATTCATCGCACGCCAAGCTTTTGGCGAGCTGTTTCTCTGTTAAAGCTCACGTCTCGCTTCGATGGCTCGGCCGAGGGTGACTTCGTCGACGAAATCGAGCTCGCCGCCGACGGGCATGCCGCTAGCCAAGCGCGTGACGGTTATCTCAAGCGGTTTCACCATGCGGGCGATATAGGCCGCCGTGGTCTCGCCTTCAACATTTGGGTTCGTAGCGATTATGATCTCGTGAACATCTTCAGATGCGAGGCGGCGCATGAGCTCGGCGATGTGCAAATCATCCGGCCCCACACCTTCCATCGGCGACAGCTCGCCTCCCAGAACGTGATACACGCCGGAAAACGCACCTGTGCGTTCTATTGCCGGGATGTCGCGCGGCTCGCTGACGACGCATAGAACTGAAGCATCGCGTTTGTCGGACTGACAGATTTCGCACAGCTCGTCCTCGGCGTAGTTGAAGCAGCGCGCGCAAAAATGAACGGTGTCCTTCACCTCGGTTATCGCATCGGCCAACCTGATGACGGTCGCACGGTCGGTGTTCATCATCCAATAGGCGATGCGCTGAGCTGACTTGGCTCCGATGCCCGGAAGACGCTCAAGCTCCTCAAGCAACTTCTGCAATGCGGGTGCTGCGTACACTGCCTTCTCCAATCCGATGCGAAAAGAGGACGACTTTTACTAGAACAGCCCAGGGATGGACATGCCGCCCGTCACTGAGGCAAGACGGCGCTCGCCGGCCTCTGCAACGCCACGAAGTGCCTCGTTCACGGCTACGAGCACCATGTCTTCGAGCATCTCGACGTCTTCCGGATCGACGGCTTCCGGATCGATCTTCAGCGACTCGATGGAGCCGTTGCCAAGCGCTGTCGCCTCGACCATGCCACCACCTGCCGTGGCGGTGTACGTCATGCTCTGGATCTCCTCTTGAGCACGGGCAAGCTCGAGTTGCATCTGCTGCGCTTGCTGCATCATCTGATTCATATCCATAGGAAAGCTCCTCCTTCGTTGCGAGTGATTCAGGTTGTCTGGCTATTCATCCACTTCGCTGAAAACGACGCCACCACCGAAACCCGCTTGCAGCATCGCCTGAATGTCGTCAGGCTTTTCTGCGATAGCGCCTTCGGGAGTAAGGTTTGCCTCGATCGGCGATGCGCCCGTTGCAGTGTCGGCATCTTGTTGGAACGACTGATCGCGGGATGCAGGTGCGGCTACTTCCCCAAAATCATCATAGGGAACGGGATCGTAGGGAATGTCATCGTAAGGCACCTGCTCGTAGGGCACGTCATCATAATTGTTCACGACCGGTTGCGATTGAGGCGCACCAGATTGCGGTTGCGGAGCAGGTTCAGGCTGAGGTTGTGGCTCAGGCTTCGGCTGCGGCTCGGGCTGGGATTGCGGCTGTGGCTGAGGCTGAGGTTGCGATTGCACCTGAGGAGTCTGCTCGATGCGCTGACGGCGGGGCGATTCGGCTTGCCGCGCCCTACCCTGCACATGCGTCGTGGTGCCAGCTTGCTCGTAGCAGAACGGGACTGACACGCCGACCGCCCGCTCGAGAGCAGCAGCCAACGCATCTTGCACATCAGGCTTCTGCACCGCATTGAACGCAAACGTGCTTTCACTCGGGAACGCAACCGTCAGCATGCCCTCCGCGGCGTCGAAGCTGACTTTCGAGTTCATGAACAACACGCCGTACGCCTGCTTCTGCTTCTTCACCGCCGACAAAGCAGCTTGCCAGATACGCTGCAATGCTGCCGGATTCTGCAAAACGGAAAGCGGCGAAGTTTCAGTTGATACAGCCGCAACAGGCGCAGGCTCTTCGGCCTGGTTCGCTTGGGGCTCAACAGATCCCGCCGGCTGAACATGCTGTTGTTGAACGCGCTCTACAGGAGCCTGCCTTGAAGCTTGCGCTGGTTCGGGCTCGGCGCTCGCGCGTTGCCCATATGCTTCAGCAGGAGCAGAAGCCAGTGCAGGCTGAGTCTCTTGTATTGGAGCCGCAACGGAAGCCGGCTCGTAGGCGGTCTGGTCGCGCTTCGAGGCAATATGTCCGTCCGGAATCACATGGGAGACCGCCGAGTAGCCGCTCTCAAGTGCTTCGAGGCGCTCTGCAAGGGACTCGAGCGTCAAATCGGAATCGGGCCTCACCATACGCGTGAGCGCAATTTCGAACGCGAGGCGCGGATTCGACGACGTCTTCAGCTCCGCGGACAAGTCACCCAGGACACCGAGCAACCGGGACAGACGATCAGAGCCGTACCATTGCAGCTCATTCGCCAACTCGCGACGCGTCGTCTCGGAAACATCGAGGTCGACGTCATCACCAACAAGGGCCATGACGTAGAGGTTGCGCACATGCTCTGCCATGTCGCGCACGAACTGGGCAAGATCGGCGCCCGTCTCGACGTAGTTTGCTGTCCAGCGGAAGCAGTTCGCGATATCGCGTTTCCCGACAAGCGCCATGATCTCGGCCATGTCGTTCGAATCGATGGCACCAAGCAGGCGCTCGGCGCCCGCCAGCGTGATCTTCCCGTTCTCGAACGCGATGATCTGCTCGAGCGATGTGAGCGCATTGCGCAACCCGCCTTCGGCGCGATGCGCGATCAAATCGAGCGCTTCACCTTCGAACTCGACGTCTTCGGCCATGCAGATGGCGCCCAAGCGCGAAACCATCGACTCGGGAGCGATGCGGCGGAAATCGAATCGCTGGCAACGCGAATGAATCGTCTCGGGAACTTTTTGCGGATCGGTCGTGCAGAGGATGAAGACCACATGCGAAGGCGGCTCCTCGAGCGTCTTGAGAAGCGCGTTGAACGCCGCCGTCGAGAGCATGTGGACCTCGTCGATGATGTAAACCTTGTAACGCCCGCGCGTTGGGGCGAACTGTACGCGGCTGATGATCTCCTCACGCACGTTCTCGACACCCGTGCGACTCGCAGCGTCGAGCTCGTATACGTCGGGATGCGTACCCTCGGCAATTAGCAAGCAGTCGCCACACGTGCCATCGGGATTGGGTGTGGGACCTTGTTCGCACAACAGGGCCTTGGCCAACAGGCGCGCCGTCGTGGTCTTGCCGGTACCGCGTGGACCAGTGAACAGATAGGCGTGCGAGACCTTATCTTGCTCGATTGCGTTTTTCAACGTCCGTTCGATGGGCTCTTGCCCCACAACGTCTTCGAATACTTGCGGACGATATCGACGATATAACGCTTCTGCCATGTTCGCCTGCGCTTTCATGATGGAAGGCTATTAAGAAATTCGAGCTTAAATTTTACTACTTATCGAGCGTTCGGCTAACCACTTAGAGGCAGTCCGCTAACCAAAAGGATAGATAGTCTTTTGGCTAGTTCTTACGCGAATTGATGGCGCCTTTGACGGCGCCGAAAATGGCGGGCAATACCGAGATGAAGATAATGCCCAGCACGATGGCGCTGAAATGCTGCTGGACGAACGGTACGCCGCCGAAGAAGTAGCCGACGAGCACGAAGAGGCTGACCCAGCTGATGCCGCCAATGGCATTGAACATCGTGAACTTCGCGAAGTTCATATGGCCTGTACCCGCAATGAACGGGGCAAACGTGCGGAAGAACGGCATGAAACGCGTGATGACGATCGTCAAGCCACCGTACTTCTCGAAGAAGTAGTCGAGCTTGGCCATGCGCTCGGGCGTGAGCGCCTTCACCTTGCCCGAGTCGATGATGCGACTGCCGAAGAACCGCGCGATCCAGTAATTCGATGTGTTGCCCAAGATGGCCGCCGCGTAGAACACGATCAAGGTGACGCCCAGATTGAGCCCCCACCCTTCCGCCGAGAACACGCCGCATGCGAACAGGAGCGAGTCGCCGGGAAGGAACGGGAAGAAGACGACGCCGGTCTCGATGAACACAACCAGGAACAGCGGGCAGTAGACCAGCACGGGCCCGAGCGTGGCAATCCAAGCCGCAATCTGAGTGCGCGGGTCCTTGAGGAAGCTGATGATGAATTCGATGAAGCCCACTGACGTGCAGGTCCTTCCGGCTTGTAACACAGAAGTATCCCGAATAGAGCAGGACGCTCGTCAGCGGTCCCTTATGGCTGCTTCCTCCCGGACCTGACCAGGTTCGGAACTTGGCGCCGTCCTACTCCATTCGAGATACTCGAACAACGACATGACGCAGTATAGACGAGTTGTCTGCCGTCTACCTGTGCATGAACCAAAAGCACATGATTGGAAGGCGTAAGCGGCAATCCTATTGACCGCGCAGCGTCTCGTAGATGAACTGTTCGTTCTGCGCACGCAGCAGCGAGAGCGCCCAGAGGGCCTCATCGGGCAAGCCTTTCGTCGAGAACTCGTCGATGATGCCGACATTCACGCGCGCATCGCACAATGCACCCAAACGATCCTGCACAGCCTTCATCTCGTCGGCGACTTCCTTTGCGCCTGCCGCTTCCCCGCCCATGAGCGAACCGAAGCGCTCGGCTGCATAGCGCACCTGCTTCGCTTGCTTTCGCACGTCATGCGTGCGTTCGATATCGGCGAGGTCGAGAGCTTTGAGCTCTTTGCGTTCATCCTCGACGACGCGCTCGAAACGCTTCGCGATCGCTCGAGAGCCCAGGCCTTCTTTCTCAATCGAGCGCTTCCACACGAGGTTGCGCGATTGCTCGCACACGCGCTCGAGGCACTTGCGCGAGCTTTTCGAAGAGAGCGTTGCCAACGTGGCATCGCATTCCTTAGCGCGCGCCGCAGCACATGCTTCCAGCAACGCATCTGCTCGGGGCTCGAGCTGAGCGACCTCAGCTGACAGCACGTCGTACTCGCGCAAACGAGAGGTCGGGAGAACAAGCGATTTCCAATCGCGCTGCAGACGACTGTACTGGTCGCGTTGGAGGAACGGCTCGATGAACGAGAGCAAGCCTCTGATGGTACGAATCGAAACGCGGTACTTGTGCGCCGCCTCGACATCTTGCGGATCGGCGAAGAAGGCTTCCCGGCGCGCCTCTACGTTGTCGACTGCTTCAGCAATGACGCTTTCGACGTCGACCATCGCCTTCCAACGTTTTGCCTCTGGACCCTGCATGACCCACAGGAGACGTCCCTCGGAAGGAAGCCCGTTCGAGAATTCGCCATTGACGCGCACGGCGGCTATACCGCCCGTCGCCAGGGGAACCGCCTGGCCGCAGACTTGCGCGATCGCTTCTTCCATGAATGGATTGTGACCCACGGCGACAACAACATCCGACTCGCATTCAGCTGCAGCGGCGAAGAATTCCAAGAGATCCTGGGTCCACAGGCACGGCATCTCGATAGTCTCGAGTTCTTTAATGCCGAGCGTTTCGACAAACTCGTCAGCCACCAGATCGGCTGTCTGCCAAGCGCGCACTGCAGGGCTCGTCCACAGCTCGATGCTCTTGGGATGCTCTTCCGCAAGCAAACGCGCAGCACGTGGCAACCAAGCTTTGAGCGCCCGCACACCCGCCTCGGTCAATTCGCGCTCGAAATCGGGAAGCTCGTCCGACCGAAGCTGCGCCTTACCATGCCGCACCAGCACAATCATCTTAGCCATGAGAACCCTTTCTTTGATTGGTCCCCATTATTGTAGCGAAATATGAGAAATAAAAAGGCAATCGGGCAAACGAAGGGCTTAGCGAGGTCAAGTGAAATTCGTCGAGAGACCTTGGCTCGAGCGAATTTCACGGCGAGCATAGCCTTTCGCTTGTCCGATTGCCGAACAAACGAGTTGTGCCTTTTAGAGCGTGCGCAGCGATACTTCCTCAAGCTGACGCTCGGTGACCAGCGACGGCGCACCAGTCATCGGGTCACTTGCCGACGACGTCTTCGGGAAGGCGATGACGTCGCGGATGGAGTCCTTGCCGGCAAGCAGCATGACCAAGCGGTCGAGGCCGAGCGCGATGCCACCGTGCGGCGGAGCGCCAAGCTCGAGCGCGTGGATGAGGTGACCGAACTTGTCGTCGATCTGCTCGTCGGAAAGGCCGCAACGGCGCAGCACGCGGCGCTGCAGTTCGGGCGTGTGGATACGGATGGTGCCGCCACCGGCCTCGAAGCCGTCCATGACCAGGTCGTACGAATAGCTGCCGCACTCGAGCGGAGCATCTTCGATCTTGTCGAGGTCTTCCTCGCGAATCATCGTGAACGGATGGTGCTCGGCAGCGTACTTCTTCTCTTCCTCGTCGTACCTGAACATCGGGAAGTTGACGACCCACAGAAGCGCATGGCCCTCACGCGGAATCTCAAGGCGGTCAGCCATGTGCAGGCGCAACGCGCTGAGCACGGCATTGGCGATTTCGGGCTTGTCGGCCGCGAACAGCAGCAGGTCGCCGGGCTCGACGCCCATGGCTTCCTTCAGGTTGGCGTAGACATCATCCTCGAAGAACTTGATGATGGGGCTCTTGCCAGCAAGCTCGGTGTCTTCGTCGGTGTAGGCAATCCAGGCCATGCCCTTGGCACCGTTTGCAGCTGCCAAGTCGCCCAGCTTCTCGACGTCGCCGCGCGACCAGTTGCCGGCACCCTTGCAGTTGATGGCCTTGACCACGCCACCGGCCTCGACGGCCTTGGCGAACACGCCGAAGCCGCAACCGCGCACGATCTCGGTGAGGTTCACGAGCTCCATGCCAAAGCGCGTGTCCGGGCGGTCGCAGCCGAAACGCTCCATGGCCTCGGCGTACTGCATGCGCTGCAGCGGGAAGGGATGCTCGACGCCCACGGCCTCGAGGGTTTCCTTCATGACGTCTTCCATCATGTCGATGACATCATCGCCCTGCACGAACGACATCTCGATGTCGACCTGCGTGAACTCGGGCTGACGGTCGGCGCGCAGATCCTCGTCGCGGAAGCAACGGGCGATCTGGTAGTAGCGCTCGACACCGCCCACCATCAGCATCTGCTTGAACTGCTGCGGGCTCTGAGGAAGGGCGTAGAACTTGCCCGGGTTCGGACGGCTCGGCACGATGTAGTCGCGTGCGCCCTCGGGCGTGGAGTTCGCGAGGATGGGGGTCTCCACCTCGATGAAAGCACGCTTGTTGAGCGCCGCACGCATGGCCGTAACGACCTGATGGCGAAGCTTGAGGTTTGCGAGCATCTCGGGACGACGGATGTCGAGGTAACGCCACTTCATGCGCGTGGTCTCGTCGGTCTCGATGCCGTCTTCGATGGAGAACGGAGGCGTGACCGATTTGTTCAGCACCTCGATCGAGCTGGCCAGCACCTCGATCTCACCCGTCACCATGTTGGGATTGATGGCGTCTTCACCGCGCTCGCGCACCTTACCGGTAAACTTCAGCACGTCTTCGCGACTGAAGTGCTCGGCGATTGAGAATTCCTCGGCAGTGACACAATCGGGGTCGACGACGACCTGGGTGTAGCCATCGCGATCGCGCAGGTCGACGAAGATCAACCCGCCGTGGTCGCGGTTGTGCCACGCCCAACCGGTCAGCGTGACCTCGCGGCCGCAATCTTCCTTGCGCAGCTCGCCGCACGTGGCGGTGTGCATGCAGTATTCATTCTTCAAATCGGTCATCTGTTAAACAGCTCCTCGCAATACGTTTTCACAAAAACTGGAACATTGTAGCGCGCATTCGCGCTCTAGCAGACGCTTTGCGTTCTTTCCCCATATACTTTCGCAAATTGAAACGAAACAACGCCTCGAGACATGAACAGAGGATGGATTTTCCGTTCATCTGAACGGAAATCACTTCACGCGCGTGATGATAAGCCCGAGACTTGCGATGCCCATCAGAGCCGAGAAGGCAAACGCGACTTGATACGGCACGGCGGCCCCGATAGCTCCATCGGCGGCAAACGGCAGAAGCGCTGCCACGCAGAACACCATGATGGCCGTGCCGAACGTAGCAGCAACCTGGCGAATGACCACCTGCGCTGAGCTGCCATGGCCGATAAGCGGGCCCTTCAACCCTGCAAGCGAGAACGTAAGCAGCGGACCGATCAAGCCCGACACGCCAATGGCGCGCAGAGTCTGCCAAACCGACAGCATCCATAGCGGCGTATCGTCACCGACAAAGCAACACAGAACCGCGCCCACAGCGAGAAACGTTCCAAAGATAAGCGCCGAGAAACGAGGTGACGTTTTGTCGGCCAAAATGCCCGAGAGAGGGTTCACGAGAATCGCTGTGAAGACGGTCGGGAACGTCACCAGCCCCGCATCGAGCGATGTGCCACCGAGAACATCCTGCACGTAGAGCGGTATAACGAGCGTGACGCCCATGTAGCAGGCGAAGAGGAACACCGCCGCCATGAGACCGGCGTTGAACTGCCGTGACTCGAAGATGCGCAAATCCATGAGCGGATATTCGACATGACGCTGGCGGCGTACGAACAAGAAGAGGCATACAACGCCCACGGCAACAGGAATCCACACCCACATGCTCGCGAAACCGTACGTGCTGGCCTGCGACAAACCAAGCAGCACGCCGCCGAAACCGAGCGTCGAAAGGATAAACGACAGCGTTTCGAAGCGGGCGTCACCGTCTCCCGAGGCTGGGCGCCTGACCACCACGAAGGTGAGCACGATAAGCGTTGCCGATAAAACGAACAGCAGCAGGAAGAAGCTGCGCCAGCCAAACGCGCTGTCCATCGCTCCGCCGACCGTCGGCCCCACACTTGGCGCGAACCCGAGCGCAATGCCCGCTATGCCCATCGCGGTGGCTTGCTTGCCGGGAGGAAACTTCGTCATGCAAATCGTCTGGTTCTTGGGAATGAGCAGACCGACGGAAACCGCCTGCAATATGCGACCGAGCAACATCGAGAAAAACTCGGGAGCTACAAAATCGAGCAACGACCCTGCCGCAAACAACCCGAAACCAAGCAACATGTATTGACGATCGTTGAGCTTCTGCATGAGGAATGTCGCGATGGGCACGGCCACGCCCAACACGAGCATATAGCCTGTGGTGAACCACTGCCCGACATCAACTTCGACACCGAACTCGATCATCGTCGACGGCAACATCGCATTGAGCCCCGTCTGCGACAGAGTGCCGAGCGCCGAGCCAATGGTCACAAGC
>JAZLCO010000042.1:0-3983 GCA_045614225.1 Eggerthellaceae bacterium
TGAGTCAGGGGCCAGGGCACCGACTCACCCTGACCCCTTAAAGCGTTGTTCATGTGCGCGGCGTAATCGTTAGCCGATGAGCGGTACAGCGCGCTTCAACTCCTCGACGATCGAGATGCCCTGCGGGCAGGCGCTTTCGCATGCATAGCATTCGATGCAGGCGCTCGGCGGGTTCTTGCCTCCGCCCCAGTTCATCCATTCCTGCACGTGGCGGCCGAACATGATGTCGGCGTTCATGGCGATGAAGGCACCGCGGATGCCGACGTTTTGCGGGCATACTTTCGCGCAGTAATCGCATCCCGTGCAGGGAACGAGGTCGAATGTATCGAACTCGGCGAGCGCGGCGTCGATGACGTCCATCTGGCCGGGCGCGAAACCCTTGAAGTTTTTGAGGGCCGCGATATTGTCCTCCAGCTGCTCCATCGCGTTCATGCCCGAGAGTATCGTGATGATGTTCGGCTTGTCAGCGACGAACTGCAATGCCCATGCTGCCGGCGATTGTGCCGGTTCCGCCTCTGCGAACACGCGCGCAACGTTTGCGGGAGGATCTGCCAGCAAGCCACCGCGTAGCGGCTCCATCACGACGACGGGCACATTGTGCTTGGCGGCGACTTCCATGCACGCACGGCTTTGGTTGACGGGGTTTTCCCAGTCCAGGTAGTTGACTTGCAGTTGCACGAACTCGGTTTGCGGATGCGCGGTGATGATCTCGTCGAGTTCCTCGGCGGTGCCGTGGTGCGAGAAGCCGATGTGGCGGATGAGCCCTTCTTCCTTCATCTGCGTCACGAAGTCCCACATGCCCAGTTGGTCGAAGACTGCCGAGCGCACGCCGCCGGTCATGTGCAGCAGGTAGAAATCGAAGTAGCCCGCGCCGGTGCGCTCGAGCGACTGGCGGAACTGCGCTTGCGCGTCTTCGGGCGTCTTGCAGCCAATCCATGAGATGCCCTTCGTGGCGAGCTGGTAGCTCTCGCGCGGATGGCGCTGCACGAGCGCGCGTGCGATTTCGTCCTCGCTGCCAGTGTAGATCCACGCGGTATCGAAGTATGTGAACCCGGCGTCGAGGAAGCGGTCGACCATCTGGCAAATCAACTCGTGGTCGAAGCTGCCGTCCTCGAGGCGCGGCAGGCGCATGAGCCCGAATCCGAGTTTGCCGATATCCTCGCCTAGATAACCCATGATCCCCCCGATCTTTCGAATTACTGATTCCTCGCATATTGTAGCAATGGGGGAAGTGAGTCGGGGGTCAGGCCCCCGACTCATTGCGCACAATAGGTTTATCCATAGTGAGTCAGGGGCCAGGCCCCCGACTCATTGTGTGCAATCTATTTAAAAGAGCAAGGCGATCACTCGGCTATACTACGACTAATGACACCAACGAAAAGGAGGAGCATCATGCAAGAGGTTTACGATTTCCTGAAGAATGCCGGCACGTACTTCCTGGCCACGGAAGATGGCGATCAAGCGCGTGTGCGCCCGTTCGGCACCATCGACCTGTTCGAGGGCAAGCTCTACATTCAGACGGGCAAGTCCAAGGACGTTTACAAGCAGATCGTCGCCAACCCGAAGATTGAGCTGAGCGCATGCTCTGGCCTCGACTGGCTGCGTGTTGCCGCCACGCTCGTGCCCGACGATCGCGTCGAGCCCAAGAAGCACATGCTCGACAATTACCCGAACCTGCGCGCCATGTACGACGAGAATGACGACGAAACCATCGTGCTGTACTTGAAGGACGCCACGGCTACGTTCGCGTCGCTGACGGGTTCTCCCGCCCACACCGTCGAGTTTTAATTTGATGAGTCAGGGGCCTGGCCCCCGACTCATTGCGCACAATTGATTTCAAGTTTGAGTGGGTCGGGGGCCAGGCCCCTGACTCACTGTTTTGAGGATCGCTTCGCTCTTTGCACGGTATTACGATTGATTTCGGTAATTCGAGCGATTTGGGATATCGGGAACCCGGCCTCCTTCAAGGATGCGAGCATGCTATCGCGAGCAGCCTTGTCTAAAGCTGCAATTTGGGTAAGACGCTCAATTCCCAACAAAGCGCTCGCTTGTGCGACGGCATCGATGTCGTCGAGGTGGAGCAGCTTTGGTTTTGCTTGTTTTTCGTCGTCTGGTTGCCAGTTTTTATGGAATTCCGCAAACTCGTCGATGCTGTTGAAAAGGGACAAGACGAAACGTGTTTCAGAAATGAATGGTGCGCGTACGTACTCCCGGTAGCTGCTCCATATGTACGTTTCAAAGGATTGGCCAGGTATTTCGCACGGATTGCGATGGATATAGCGCACAGTTGCCATGAGTTGCGCGTCGGTTGTTACAGCAACGCTTCCAAAACGATCTTGGAAGAGATGGCCTACACGGTCGTACTTGTCGTTGAAATAACGGGCGTACGCTGACAGTAACTTCCTCATGAATACACTCGCGATTTCAAGGTCGGCGTGTAAGAGCATGTGCATGTGGTTGCTCATGAAACACCATGCGTACAGCTCCACGTCGTGCTCGTCGAGCAACTCTCTCATAAGCCGTCCGAGAAAGCGTCTGTCGTCATTGCATTCGAACAGAATTCGTTTCGCCACACCGCGGCACGTGATGTGATACAAGTCCGCTTGGCTGATTTTGCGTTGCCGAGGGCTCATCCATGCTCCTTTGTTTGTAGTGATTTTGGACCAATGAGTCAGGGGTCAGGGCACCGACTCATTGTGCACAATGAGTCGGGGGCCAGGCCCCTGACTCATTCCTGACCAACTTGACTGGTTGGTGTGTTAGTATAGTCATGTACGGTATTAATAAGCACATACTATTACAGAACGCATATAGGAAGTGAAAACGATGGAAGCGATGCGAGTTGAGAGCGCGTCCGATTTTGGGCGGGCTGTTAGGACGGCGCGCAAAGAGGCAGGGCTATCGCAGATGCAACTTGCAGAGCTATGTGGATGCTCGCAACGCTTCGTGTCAGAGGTCGAACGCGGAAAAGAGACCGCCGAGTTGGGCCGGGCGATAAAGCTCCTTGAAGTGTTAAACGTGCCGTTGAGCGCCGGCACTCTTATGGTGGACCTGGATGGCCGTGCTGAGGTGCAATATGCAGTCGTGCGCATTGCATCGGAAATCGATGAGAAGCCGAGGAAGAGACGCCCCTTGTCTGACTATCTGGATGGGGCCTCAGGGCCATCAGGTGCGGCATCGGGCGATGCGCCGGGCGAGGCATCGCATGAATGAAATCGATGCAATCCTTGCCCGATATGAGCGAATCGTCTCAGATTGGCGCGAACTCGGAATAGACAACAGTGCATCGCTCGCGGCAGCTCTTGATGGGTATCGCGTCTATTTCGCTTACAACTCGGGAAAGATCGAAAACGCCAACATCACCTATCACGATACTCATGAGGTTTTCGAAAACGGGAGAGCTGTCGGGTTCACAGGTGATGTGCGCACCTTGTTCGAGATTCAAAACCAGAAAGAATGCCATGAGCTCTTGCTTGACGCTTTTGGCATGCGCAGGTCGGTTGACGAATCGCTCGTTCTCGAGGTCCATCGCACGCTCACGCAAGGTACTTACGATGAGCGACGATGGTCGCGTGGAGAACGCCCCGGCTCCTACAAGTTGCATGACTATGTGGTGGGCGTGTCGCAGGTGGGTTCTGCTCCCTCTGCGGTGGCTGGGGACATTGCCGAGCTGCTTGCTGAGCTTGATGCAGCAACTTCTGAAAACATCCTGACGGTGGCTGCATACTTCCACGTTGCGTTCGAGGCCATTCACCCCTTCGCCGACGGCAATGGTCGTGTTGGACGCGTCCTGTCAAACTATCTGCTCGTGTTGCACGAGCATCCGCCGATAATCATTTTCGACGAAGACAAGATGGCCTATTACGGTGCTATGCGGGTATGGGATGCCGAGGGCGATTTGAATCCGATGCTCGATTTGCTTCGCGCTGAGACGGTCAAGACTTGGCGCAAAGGGTTTTAACGGGTGAGGCGGAGTGAGTCGG
>JAZLCO010000043.1:0-14053 GCA_045614225.1 Eggerthellaceae bacterium
GGTTGCCAGCGCGAAGGGTATCGTGAACGCACGCTTCGTCGTGGGCGATGCCGAGAATTTGCCGTTCGACGACGCGAGCTTCGATGCCGTCATCTGCGCGAACAGCTTCCACCACTACCCTAACCCGCAAGCGTTCTTCGATGGGGTCGCACGTGTGCTGCGGCCCGGCGGCAAGCTGGTCCTGCGCGACTACACGGCTGCGGCACCCATCTTGTGGCTCATGAACCGCACGGAAATGCCGCTTGCGAATCTCATAGGCCACGGAGACGTGCGCGCCTACACGCTTGACGAGGTTCGCGCGCTCTGCACGGCGTCCGGGCTCGTGCCTGTCACGCTGGAAGCCCAGAAGAAGTTCCGACTGCATCTGGTCGCGCGCAAGCCGGTAGACTCCGATGACGAGCAACTCCAGTTCGGCGATATCCAGGAGACTGCGCTCGTCACGTTGGCGATACGTGCGAGCGAGACGGCACGGTCGAACCCGCGCATCTGCGACGAGAAGGCGGCCAAGATAATCAGTTCGCTAGGTGTGGACGTGAGCAAGTATGACCCGTTCCTCTCGCACGAAGGCGTGGTCGCGCGCACCATCATGTTCGCAGATGCCCTGCGTGCGCTTATAGAGGTGCACCCGGATGCAGTGTGCGTGAACCTGGGATGCGGGTTCGACGACAAGTTCAGCCAGGTCGATAACGGGCAAATCGAGTGGTTCGACGTAGACCTGCCCGACCAGATTGCCGTGCGGCGTAAGGTCTTCGAGGATCGTCCGCGCTGCACAATGCTCGAGGGCGATGCTCTCGATGGTGCTTGGACGGCAAAGCTACCCAAGGACCGTCCGGTCATCGTGGTGATGGAGGGCGTGCTCGAGTACTTCACCAAAGAGCAGACGGCAACCTGCCTGCACATGCTTTGTGACTCATTCGAACACGGTTGGCTCGTTTCCGAAATGAACTCGATGTTCATGGTTAAGCATTCGAAGCAGCACGACGCCATCAAGAACACCAACGCCGAGTTCAAGTGGGGGACCGACTCTGGCGAGGAGTTCGTCGAACTTGAACCGCGCCTGCAACTCGTCTCGGAGCAGAGTTACAACGTGGAGATGCGCAAGCACACCCTGCGCGGCAAGCTGTTTGCCGCCACATTCGGCAAGAATGTGAACAACCGCCTGGCAGTGTTTGCATGGTGAGTGCGTGTGTGTACCGCCGCCAAGCTAATACTTTTGGCGCTCTGATGTTTTGAACAGGCTTTTTGGTAAATCAAGAAAGGACCCCTATGGCTGAAAAAAAGCAAGGAGACCTGTCCGTCCTCCTGGGCTACGCTGGCGAGCGAAAGGGCCTAACCTATCTGGGTCTCGCTCTTTCCGCCGTTGCCATGGCCTTGAATATGGTCCCATACATTTGCGTATGGCTCGTGGTGCGCGACCTCGTTGCCGTTGCTCCCAACTGGAGTGCGGCGGGTTCCATCGCCGATTACGGCTGGATGGCGTTCGCTTTCGCGGTGGCAGGTATCCTCGTGTATTTCGTAGCGCTCATGTGCACGCATCTGGCGGCATTCCGTACGGCATCCAACATTCGCAAGCAAGGCATGGCCCACTTGATGAACGCGCCGCTCGGCTACTTCGACAGCAACGCAAGCGGCCTTATCCGCAACCGGCTCGACGGGGCTTCTGCGGAGACCGAAACGCTGCTTGCGCACAATCTGGCTGACATTGTTGGCACCGTGACGATGTTCGTCGCCATGATTGTGCTCATGTTCGTGTTCGACTGGCGCATGGGCGCCGCCTGCCTGGTTGCCGCCGTCATCTCCGTCGCATCGATGTTCACCATGATGGGCGGCAAGAACGCAAAGCTCATGGAAGAGTATCAAGCCGCGCAGGACCGCATGAGCAAGGCGGGGACGGAATACGTGCGCGGGATCCCCGTCGTGAAGGTGTTCCAGCAGACGGTCTATTCCTTCAAGGCCTTCAAGAAGGCCATCGACGATTACAGCTCGAAGGCGAGCCATTACCAGGGGGATGTCTGCCGCGCGCCCCAATCGATCAACCTCACCTTCACCGAGGGGGCGTTCGTCTTTTTGGTCCCCGTTGTTCTGTTCTTGGCGCCGGGCGCGCTCGCCTCGGGCGACTTCGCGGGTTTCGTGACGAACTTCGCGTTCTACGCGGTGTTTTCCGCCATCATCTCGACGGCGTTGGCGAAGATCATGTTCGCTGCAAGCGGCATGATGCTGGCCAGTACGGCGCTTGGCCGCATCCGCCCGATCATGAGCGCGCCAGTGCTCGACGTCGCGCCGGACCCCGAGGCGCCGCAAGGGAATCGTGTCGAGTTCAAAGACGTAAGCTTCACCTACGATGGTGCCGCGGAGCCCGCGTTGCGCAATGTCTCGTTCACGGTTGAGCCTGGCCAAACTGTGGCTTTGGTCGGTCCCAGCGGTGGTGGCAAGACCACCGCAGCCAGCTTAATTCCGCGCTTTTGGGATGTCACAAGTGGTAGCGTTGAGGTGGGTGGTGTCGACGTGCGCAAAATCGACCCACATGTGCTCATGGATCAGATAGCCTTCGTTTTCCAAAACAATCGCCTGTTCAAGACATCGATTCTTGAAAACGTGCGAGCTGCGCGCCCGGAAGCCACGCGCGAGGAAGTGGAGGCGGCTCTTGCCGCGGCGCAATGCGATGACATCATCGCCAAGCTGCCAGATGGCATAGACACGAAGATCGGCACGGAGGGCACCTACCTGTCCGGTGGCGAACAGCAACGTGTCGCTTTGGCCCGCGCCATCTTGAAGGATGCGCCCATCGTCGTGCTCGACGAAGCGACCGCCTTTGCTGACCCCGAAAACGAAGCGCTCATCCAAAAGGCCTTCGCCATGCTTACTCGAGACCGCACCGTCATCATGATCGCGCATCGCCTGTCGACGGTGGTCGGCGCTGACAAAATCATCGTGCTCGACCGCGGTGTCGTAGTCGAAGAAGGCTCGCACGATGCGCTGGTGAATGCCGGCGGGCTGTACGCCCGCATGTGGGACGACTACAACCAAGCCGTCCAATGGCGAATCGCGACAGTGAGGGAGGAGGCCGAGCATGCTGTTCGATAAGAAGTTCCAGCGGAAATTCGCGCTCTCGGACCAGGGCGTCTCCAATGTGAAGAAGGGCACGGCGTGGACCGTTGTCGTGAATCTGGTGGTCATGGGCGGCATGGGCATCCTCTACCTGCTCATGATGCAGTTCATGGACACGCTCACCGACGGAGAGCCTCTGCCGGGCATTCTCATGTTCAGCCTTGGCACGCTTGCGTTCGTAATACTTTCCTTCATCACGCA
Organism: Eggerthellaceae bacterium; assembly: GCA_045614225.1. Classification (GTDB taxonomy): domain Bacteria; phylum Actinomycetota; class Coriobacteriia; order Coriobacteriales; family Eggerthellaceae; genus UBA9715. The sequence goes on from JAZLCO010000043.1 coordinate 3,310, forward strand.
TTACCAGCAGTACCAAGCGACGTACGGCCTGGTCTACGAGGAAGTTAAAACCATGCGCGTCGGGTTGGCGGAACGCCTGCGCAAACTTCCGCTCGGTTTTTTCGGCAAGCGCGACCTAGCCGATCTGACCGAAACAATCATGGGCGACGTGAATCGCATGGAGCACGTGTGGTCGCATGCTTTGGGCTACCTCTATGGCAGCTACATATCTACTGCGGTCATCGCCGTCATGCTTTTCGCGATGGATTGGCGACTGGCCATTGCTTGCCTGTGGGGAGTGCCCGTGGCTTTCGTGTTGCTGTTCGGAAGTCGCAGGATGGCTGAGCGCAACGCCGAACGGACCAAGGCGGCAGCCTTAGAAGTATCCGACGGTATCCAAGAAGCGCTTGAGAACATTCGTGAGATTCACGCAACGAACCAGGAGCAACGCTACCTCGATGCGCTCAACGCCAAGATTGACGCGCACGAGCGCACGATGATCAAGGGCGAACTGGCTACGGGCCTGTTTGTGAACGGCGCGAGTGTGATCATGCGCCTCGGTGTTGCTACCACCATTCTGGTGGGTGCGAACCTCATCATATCAGGCCAGATCGATTTCATGATGTTGTTCTTGTTCCTGCTGGTCATCACACGCGTCTATGCACCGTTTGACCAGAGCCTGACCATGATTGCAGAGGTGTTTCTCTCGCAAGTTTCTGCAAATCGCCTCATGGAGATTTACGACACGCCAACTGCCGAAGGCGAGACAATGTTCGAGCCCGCAGGCCATGACATCGTGTTCAAGGACGTGGGCTTTGCTTACGACGATGAGCAGGTGCTCAGGGGCGTCAGCTTCACCGCGAGGGAAGGTGAGGTGACGGCGTTGGTCGGACCGTCGGGTTCCGGCAAGAGCACGTGCGCGCGTCTGGCGGCGCGTCTGTGGGACGCAAGCGAAGGTTCCATAGAGGTGGGTGGCGTTGACGTCGCCACCGTCGATCCCGAGGTGCTGCTGAGCGACTATTCGATGGTCTTTCAAGATGTCACGCTGTTCGACGACACGGTCATGGAGAACATCCGCCTCGGCAAACATGGCGCCACTGACGAGGAAGTGTGGGCGGCTGCTTTGGCGGCGAACTGCGATGAGTTCGTGGACAAGCTGCCGCAGGGCTACGACACGCCTATCGGAGAGAACGGCGCGAGGCTTTCGGGTGGCGAGCGCCAGCGAATTTCGATTGCCCGTGCGCTGTTGAAGGATGCGCCCATTGTGCTGCTCGACGAAGCGACAGCTAGCTTGGACGTGGAGAACGAGACCAAGGTTCAAGGAGCGCTTTCGCGCCTGCTTACGGGCAAGACCGTTCTGGTCATTGCGCACCGGATGCGTACCGTCGAGAACGCCGACAAGATCGTCGTGCTATCGGAAGGCTCGGTCGTCGAGGAGGGCGCACCTGCCGAACTGCTCGCGCGCGAAGGCAGCGTGTTCGCCCGTATGCACGCGCTGCAATCCGCAAGCGCTGACTGGAGTTTGTAGCAAATAGGTTGTGATCTTCGGGTTATGACTCGGCGAGCCACTAGGCTGCTCAACCCCGCGCAGTGAAAAGCCCTGCCTGCTTTACCAGGTCAGGGCTTATTAAATCTGGTCGCGGGGGCCGGATTCGAACCGACGACCTTCGGGTTATGAGCGACTCCAGCTGGGAATTCATGAAATTCATGGATTAACGGCAAAAGACCAAATTCGCCGCTCACCTGCGGAAACGTAATTCTTTTCTCTCAAATCACATCATAGTTTTCGACTTTCCTTTTCTCAAAAAGGTGGTTAAACGGTGGTTGATACGGTGGTTCCGACGGTGGTTTTTTCAGGCGCCGTTTAACTGTGGAAAACCCAGGTGAGAGGAGCGAAAAGATGAAGTACTACACAAGGGGCGTGAGGCGCCGCGGAGACACCGACCAGTGGGAAGTGCGGCTCATGCACAAGGACCCGATTACGCAGGAGGAGATATTCGAGTACCGCACCGTCACCGCCAAAACCAAGAAGCAAGCGGAGAGGAAGCGCGACGAACTGGTCTTCGAGATGGAGCGCCAGGGCGGCGCCATGCACTCGAAGCTCACGGTGGCCGAGTTCCTGACGTCGTTCGTGGACTACAAGGAGAAGTGCGGGATCGTGGAGCCCTCCACCATCAAGGGCTATCGCTACGAGGCCAGGCAGATTTCGCACTACATCGGAAACGAGCTCCTCTGCGAGCTGTCCATCTCCACCATCAACAACTGGATGGCGCAGATGACCGAGGACGGCTACGCCTCCAAGACCGTCGCCAAGCCCTTCAGGCTGCTCAAGCAGGCTCTCAACTTCGCCATCGCGCAGGACCTGCTGACCAAGAACCCGTGCAACTTCTGCAAGCCCCCCAAGCGGACGAAGACGAAGATCAACGCGCTCCCGCGCGAGGAGCGCAGCCGGATGCTCGAGATGGCGCGCAACGCGATGCCCGAGCCGCTGGCGATCGCCGTAGAGCTCGCCCTCACGACGGGCATGCGCCGCGGCGAGGTGTGCGCGCTGCGCTGGAGCGACCTGCGCGACGACGGGACGATCACGGTCCGGCGCGCGCTGGGGTATGCCGAGGGAGGCTTCTACGAGAAGGACCCGAAGACCTTCACCAGCGACCGCACCATCCCCCTCACGCGCTACACCTTCATGATGCTGTCTGCCATCAAGGAGGACGCCTACCGGCTGCTCACCCGCCTCGGCGTCCCGAACGCCGACCCCTACATTCTTGGCACCCAGGAGCTCGAGTCGAGGCCGTACAACCCGACTTTGCTCGGCAAGGACTTCGCTGCCTTCTGCAAGATGAACGGGTTCCACTGCACGTTCCACGACCTGCGCCACACCTTCGCGACGTTCATGATCGGCGCAGGCGTCGACGTGCGCACGGTGGCGAGCTACCTCGGGCACAGCTCCGTGAGCATGACGCTAGATGTCTACGCGGACGTGGATCCCGACGCGAAGTTCGGTGCGGTCAGCAAGATCGAGCAGGCCTTCGACAGCGAGCGCAACGACGCCCTCGAGCTGCTCGCAGAGAGCAGGGGCTTCGACCCCGCGGGCGAGTACGATACCGACGAGGTCCCTGGGGCGCATCCAGAGGCCATGCGCAACCGCGCCGGCTTCAATGCCGGCATGGGCAACTTCACGCTCTCGGCCCAGAGCATCCCCTTCACGGAAGAGGAGCTGGAGGACATGCTCGCGACGATTCGCACGGCGAAGCAGAAGAAGCCGTTTTCGAGCTGAGGCAATCGACGCGAGGAAGGTCCACCTTGTAAAGGAGCTTTGGAGCCGTAATTGGATTAGGAGCCAAACAATGCTATTATGTAACCGTATTAATATCATTATGGCCACAAAGGAAGTGCATCATGGCAGATTCCGCAACGTTGAACGTCCGCATGGACGCCGAAACCAAGGACGCCTTCACGGAGTTCTGCGACGCGATAGGCATGTCCGCCTCCTCGCTCATGAACGTGTTCGCGAAGACCGTCGTGCGCAATCAGGCCGTGCCCTTCTCGCTCACGACGATGCCGGAGCCCGCCGTCGCCGCCCGCTATGCGCGCGTTTTCCCGCAGGGCACCGCGGAGCTCGAGGACATGCTCGCCGCCTCGGAGGCGACGCCCCTCTCGGGATGCGATTCTATGGAGGGCGGAGCTGCCCAGGTCAGGGAGCGCATGGGATGGTAGACGGAGGGCTCTACGACGTCTACTGGACGCCGGACTTCACGGAGGACGTGTACGCCGCCGTCTCCTACGTCGCCGACGTACTCGGCAGCCCCATGGCGGCGGAGAACCTGCTCGAGGGCGTCGTCGAGGCGCTCGAGTCGAGGCGCGCGATGCCTACCGCCGCGCTGGCATACGCCAGCCCGACCGGCACGACGCGCTACATCGCGTCCTACAAGCATTGGGACATCTACTACGTCATCGAGGGGCATGCCATCAAGGCCATCGGCCTGAAGCACCAGCTGCAGGACGGTCCGCGAGGGACTCTGCCAGGCGAGCGCAACTAAACAGCCTTGCTTGCGCTACAGCGAAACCAACCCGTACTCGACGCCCGAGAAGCTCGCCTTCCAGGCGTCGTACTCCTCCTTGGTGATTGCGCCGCCCTCGAGCTTCTCGCGCATCTCGTGCCAGGCGTCGATGGCCGGGTAGAGCTTCTTGGCTTTCGGCGCGTCGACCCTCACGACGAGCCCGTGCGAGAAGCCGCTCACGTGCGGGACGAGGCCGTAGTCGTCCTCGAGCCTGAAGAGCATCTCCAGGACCTCGCGGGCGGAGTCGGTGTCGTATGCGTGCAGCGCCTCGGGGCTGATCTCCAAGGCGTCCGCTATCTGCCTGATGACGTCCTCTCCCGGCGTGCGCTTGCCGAGCTCGTACAGTCGGATGGACGGCTCGGAGACGCCTATCGCCTCCGCCAGCTGCTTCTGGGTCAGGCCCTTGAGCTTGCGCTGCTGTTTGATCAGATATCCAGAATGCATCGATACCTCCATGCGACGGCTTCCCCGATATGATAGCATGCGAGTACGATATTGTACTGTCTTTAGCGCGACAGGCGGCATTTCCGATTTGGCCAAATCGGACCGATGGGACTGTTGACGTCCCGCGGCGCAAGCGGAGAACATGGGTGGAAGGCATGCAAGGAGACGGAAGATGAGCGTACCGCGCAACCGAAGCAATGAGCAGAGGGAGGCGACGGCAGCCCGCGTCGCCGCGGCGATAGAGAGCCTTCTGGCCGAGGGTTCGGCCGTGTCGTTCTACTCGGTCGCCGAGAGGGCGCAGGTCGCAAGGAGCACGCTCTACAGGCGCCCCGACCTGAAAACCGCCGTCGAGGAAGCCCGCAGTGTTTCTGCTGTCGCCCCAACTTGCGACGGTGAACGGGCGGGGCTCGCGCGCGAGGTCGCAGAGCTGCGCCGGAAGGTCGACGAGCTCTCGGCGCTGTTGCCCTCGACCTCGTATCGGTGCGTGGCCCTTTGATGTGACGCCCCCCTGCTGCCCTGTATCGGCAAACGATCTCCTGCCGCCCGAAGAGGCAAGCGGCGGGAGCAGGCAGGAGGATGGGGCGATGAAAGAACCATTAAACATGGACAAAGAAAGACCGATGCGCGAGCAGGTGCGCAAGAACGACCTCGTCCACGATGTGCAGCTGATCGAGCCGGACGTGAAGGACATCAGGTGGTCCTCGCTTGGCGACCATCTCCGCGGCAACGAGGACGAGAACCGCATCGCGCGCGACATCTGCGCCCTACTCGAATCGTTCGAGCCGCAGAGGGCCGATTTCAACGTCCGCTCCGTCTGGTTTCGCGTCCCGCGCGGGACCGTCGACGACTGGATGAGCGTGGAAGATTACCGCGGCTACGCCGAGATGTACGACGAGCCTGAAGAGAAAGTGGCAGCCGAGCGCCTGCGGAGCTGGGCGGAATGGTTCCCGGAAGAGGAGTACTGGCACACGCTCACGACCAACTCGGAGGACGGATGGGCCATCGTCTGCATCGACGACAGGGTCGCAATCGAGGTCGCGTCAGGCGAGGCTGTGCAGTACGAGAACCCGCCGCTGCGGCAGCGGCTCGAGCGGATAAGGGCCTGCGCCGCAGGCATCGTGGCGATGGCCGCCGAGGGCACGTACCGGAAGCTCATCGAGGAGTCGCTTCCCCCGCGCTGCCGCTTCGGCTTCGTCAGGCGGCAGGCATGGTGGGATCGCCTCGGCAAGGACGACCTCTTCGACGACGCGAAGGTCGGGGCTGAGGAGGCCGAGGAGCTAGCGGGGCTCCTCCTCGCCCAACCAGACGAAGAAGACATCGGCCGTATGCCCGAGCTTTGCGCCCGGCAGTACTTCGACGCCCTGAAAGGGGCCTACATCGCCGCTGGCTACATCTACAACAAGGAACGCAACTGGCGCGGCATCCCCGAAGACGACAGCCGAGCATGGTACGTGTGCTTCGGAGATGCCCGGGACGAGAGCATCCTGGAGCTGGAGCAGGACTCCTGCAAGGCCTTCGCGTCCTGGTTCGATGACGAGAAGCGCTTCTTCAACCACACCTTCGAGATACTGCTGGGCTCGGGCGTCTCGCGCGTCCACCTGCACCCGCGCCACGACGAGCGGGGATGGTACTGCACGCTCAGCGGCCCGGTGACATGGCGCGCCGTCGACATGGCCAGGATCTGGCGGCACCTCAACGAAAACGGGTTCCCGACGTACGTATGGTATGCCGATGACATCGCCCATGCGCTCCGCGGCGATGACGACCTGCTCGTGGTCCCCTTCAACGAGAGCATCTGGTACCGGGGCACCGAGCATTTCGGGAGGCATGCCGTCACGTGCGTCCACCTCCCGGAGGATGGTGCCGAGGCCATAATCGGCGACATCGAATGGGTCGACGAGCCCGTGCCGCAGCTCAAAGCGCAAGCCGAAGGAGAAGAGCTATGACCGTCTACATAACCGGAGACAAACACGGCAGGCTGAAGCCCGTGAAGCAGTTCGCGAAGCGCGAGGGACTGTCAGACGAGGACGTGATCGTCATCCTGGGCGACGCCGGCTTCAACTACTACAACAGCGAGCGGGACGCGTGGACCAAGAAAGTCGTCGCGAAAATCGCGCCTACCGTACTCTGCATCCACGGCAACCACGAGATGCGCCCGCAGTCGCTGCCTCGGCTCTACCACGAGGCGCAGTGGCATGGCGGTACGGTGTTCGTCGAGGACGACTTTCCCAACATCCTGTTCGCGAAGGACGGCGAGGTTTACGACCTGGACGGTATCAGCGCCATCGCCATAGGTGGCGCTTACAGCGTCGACAAGTGGTATCGGCTCGAGAACGGTTTGAGGTGGTTTGCCAACGAGCAACCCAACGACAAGGTCAAAGCGCGCGTTGAGGCGAAACTTGACTCCCTCGACTGGAAGGTCGACGTCGTGCTCTCGCACACGTGCCCGTTCGGCTACGAGCCGACCGAAGCGTTTCTTCCAGACGTCGACCAGAGCATGGTCGACACGTCGACCGAAGTTTGGCTCGATCGGATCGAGCGGCGTCTCGAATACAAGAGGTGGTACTGCGGCCACTGGCACATCGAGAAGAGCATCGACCGGATGCGCTTCATGTTCAACGAGTTTGAGCAGCTGGGATTAGGGTAGGCTATCGCAATGGAAGTCGTAATGACGATCTCGGGAAACGCCGTTAGGAAGCTCTCTCTTGAATCAAAATCACAAATACTATACACTTTTTGTGATTTTGATAGGAGGAGCATGAACGATAGAGGCATCAAGAGCGCTATCCGCGCCAGGATAGAATCGCTGCCCGAGGATGCGGTTTTCTCGGCGACGGACTTCGCGGACATCGCCAGCAGCGACAACATCAGACAGGCTTTCAGGGAGCTGTACACCGAGGGCGCCATCGACCGCGCGGCACGGGGCGTGTACTACAAGCCCCGCTATTTGGCAATCCTCGACCAGACCGTGCCGCCCAGCGTTGAGAAGGTCGCGGAGGCGGTCGCGCGGGCAAGGGGCTGGACGATCGTCCCCTCCGGCGACCACGCGCTCAACATGCTCGGCCTGGACACGCAGGTCCCGGCCGTCTACGCCTACATTAGCACGGGGCCCTACACGAATCTGCACGTTGGCCCCTTCAGAGTCAGCTTCAAGCATTCCGCAAGCAAGGATCTCGTGGGGATGTCGAAGATAACGCTGCTCGTGATCCAGGCTCTCAAGGCCCTCGGGCGGGAAGGGGTCGACGACAAAGTCATCGACCATCTATCGCAGAGGCTGGATGACAGCGAGAAGTCTGCGCTGCTTGAGGAGACACAGCATTCCACGGCGTGGATCAGGCAGGTCGTGAGGATGATCGCGGAAGGGGAATCGCGATGATAGGGATTGCAAAGACGACCGACCAGGAAAGGTCCGACCTGTTCAGGATAGCGGCTTCCGAGATGGCTCTCGAACCCGCCATCGTGGAAAAGGACTTCTGGGTGTGCTACCTGCTCGACTACCTGTTCCATCGCAGCGAGTTCAATGACTCCATCATCTTCAAGGGCGGCACGAGCCTCTCTAAGGCCTACGGGCTAATCGAACGCTTCTCGGAGGATGTCGACCTTATCCTGGACTGGCGTCTCATCGGCTACGGCATCGACGAGCCGTGGGAGGAGCGCTCGAACACCAAGCAAGACAAGTTCAAGATCGAGACCATCGAGCGCACAGACGACTACCTGGCCAGCACGTTCGCCCCATCGTTGAAAGCCGGCCTGTCGGCAGAGCTCGGCCTGGAAGCAGACGTGCGCATGGGCGATGCCGAGGAGACGGTGCTGTTCGCCTACCCCAGGCTTTTCTCGAGCGAAGCCACCCTCGACGTGGTGAAGCTCGAGATAGGCCCGCTCGCCGCCTGGACACCCTCGCAACCAGCTACGATAACGCCGTACATCGCCCAGCTGCATCCGCAACTGTTCGCCTCACCATCCACGACGATCGCCACCGCCGTGCCCGAGCGCACGTTCTGGGAGAAGGCCACGATCTTGCACCAAGAGGCCAACCGACTGGAGGGCAAAGCGATGCCCAAGCGCTATGCACGTCATTACTACGATATGTACAAGCTCGGGCATTCCGCTGTTGCAGAGAGGGCAATCTCCCAGCCTGAGCTGCTTGCCAAGGTGGTCGCGTTCAAGGAGAAGTTCTACCGCACGCCCTGGTCGAAACTCCCCGACGCGAGGCCCGGCACGCTGAAGCTCTCCCCGCAGCCGGAGAGGCTTGCCGAGCTTGAAGCTGACTACGTTTCCATGCGTCCGATGATCTTCGGCGAGGTGCCCCCGTTTGAGGAAGTCGTCACGTTCATGGGCGAGTTGGAAGCCCGTATCAACGACCAACAGCGCGAAGGAGAATCGGCATGAGGCGCAAGGACAGAGAGGTTCAGGGTGCCGGCGAGGTCTTCGACATCCTGATTCGCTGCGATACGGTGAGAATCGGAGTCAACGGTCGCGAGCATCCGTACGTCGTTCCGGTGTCGTTCGGCGCGGAGATGGTCGGCGAGAAGCCGGTGGTCTACTTCCACTGCGCCCGACAGGGCATGAAGCTCGACCTGATAAGGCAGGACGCCCGCGTCTGCGTCGAGGGCGACATCTTCCTCGGCGTCGAGACGACCGAGCGCGGCATCACGACGCGCTACGAGAGCATCGTCGGCTTCGGGGAATGCCGGTTCGTCGCGGAGGAAGACGAGGTTGCCCACGGGCTTAGGCTATTGTGCGAGCACTACGGGTTCGACAGCTACCCAATCGACCGCTGCCGGGGACTTGAGCACCTGCTCGTCGGTAAGATCGTTTTCGACGAGGTTTCGGGCAAGCGCAACCTCTCCGGTCTTCCCACCGCCGCCGATCGGGAATCCGAATAGAGCATCGACAATGCCGTCAGCCGAGCGGCTTTGCGCACAGTTGATTCAAGCTGTAGGAATTGGAATAGCACGATGGCGAGACAAGCAAGACATGCAGAAATAAAGATACGCACAACCAGCGAGATTAGGAGTGGTGCAGCTGAGGTCTTTTCACGTTGGGGCTTAAGCCTCACTGGCGCCATAAATATCTTCCTCATCAAGTCGATCGAGGTCGGAGGCCTTCCTTTCGACCTGCGTCCAGAGGCGCCGTCTTACAACGCGATTGCTGCCAGAGCATACAAAGCACCATTTAATGACGACGGCATCCCCGTGCTTCCAGCTGAGTGGGATGAGATCGAGGCTGAACAAATTCTTCTTACGCATTTAGACAGCGGACGGCGTATGGCGGAAGCGCAAGGGACCCTCACGACTGGCCAGGTTCGCGCTGCTTTTGACGAAATCGGGAAATAGTTGTATGGAAGCCGCATCTCCGCTATTTCGCGCAAAACGCCATCCGGTGTTAATCGAGGTACGCCTTTCTTTACATCGTTTGACGACGTCATATCCCCTGTAAAGCAAAGCGCCGTGAAGTCAAATACTTACATCATCGTAAGGCAGGTCTAAACATGTCTGAACAAAATGGTTGGATAGTTGGTTATGTGCGGGTAAGCACTGCCGAGCAAAACATCGATAGGCAACTAGAAGCTTTGGATGACATCCCAGAAGATCGGGTTTTCATCGATAGGGTTTCCGGCAAAGATCGGCATCGCCCCGAATTGAAGCGGACGCTTTCGACTATGCGGCAAGGCGATACCGTCCGCGTTAAAAGCATCGATAGGCTGGCAAGGTCGACGCGAGACCTACTCGATATTGCCACTGAGTTGCGTGACAAAGGCGTTCGACTCGAATTCGTCGACACGCCTGAGCTATCTATAGACACTGCGACAGGCGAGTTTATGATGACAGTTATCGGTGCCTTTGCAACGATGGAGCGTCGCATCATCCACGAACGCCAGACTGAGGGAATCGCTATCGCAAAGACGAAAGGCAAATACGCTCGGCCTAATTCGCTTACCCCCGAACAAGTGAAGGAAGCCCGTGAAAGAGTTGCGCTGGGCGTTCCCAAAGCACAGATGGCGCGCGAGCTAGGCGTAAGCAGGGTCACTCTTTACGATGCGCTCGATTGCAAGGGCGCCTACACGGGCAAAGAATACCTATAACTGCATTTGTCAAACTAACGACCTTCGGGTTGGTAGCCTGCGTTTCCAGTATCGGGACGTCTCGCAGCTCCAGTCTTTCAACTCAAAATCCCAGATAAGGCCCGATTTTTCTATTTCGTTCCATCGGCTCTCGTGGGACGTGTTCTCTAGCTTTCCACCCGCATACCGAGTCCGA
>JAZLCO010000044.1:0-35335 GCA_045614225.1 Eggerthellaceae bacterium
CCTATCTTCCTCTCTGGCGTGGTGATGACGGCCCTGTTTCCCATGATTGACCTCCCTTGAGCTGGGGTCCGCCCCTTGCGGGCCGGTTGGCCCCGGGAGCATCGGGGTTGCCGACACGTGCAAGGGTTCCAAGTGGAAACCGGAGGCTTCGAGCTTCCGCCGATGCCATCTGATGCGCGGAAGGTTTTCCGCTCCCTTGCGCACGTCGGCGTCCTCGATGAGCATGCGGGTGCCGAGGGACGCGCGGGGCGGGCCTAGCTGGAGGTCTGCCGTGGAACGGGCCAGCGTCATCAACGGCTGAGCGTCACATCCATCTAAGAACGGCCTTTGCGAGCCATTTCGCGAACCGCAGGAGGGCTCCCAGGATGCGCTTAAGCATGGGCGGCCTCCAATCGCTCGGCCTCCGCCAGCATCGCACGCAGCTGGTCGGCGGTGAACACGAGTGCGGGCGCCGACGGCGCCTCCGGAGCTGCCATGTCGCCCTCGACGATGCTCGACATGTCCACGTCGAAGGCTCCCTCGACGTTTCCTACGGCGGCGCGCTTGGCGTCGGGGTTGACGTCCGCGTAGGTGTTCAGCGTCATCGCCACGTTGGCGTGTCCGAGGTAGCTCGCCACTGTGCGCACGTCGGTCCCGGAGGCGATCATCATCGTGGCGAAGGTGTGGCGCAGGTCGTGGAACGTGCAGGTGAAGCCGTTCATCTTGCAGAAGGCCGCGAACTCCTTGCCGAGGAGCTGCGGGTTATAGGGGCGGCTGTTGGGCTCCTGCGTCCCTAGGATGTAGGGGTCTGCGGCCGCGATGCCGAACTCCGCGAGCGTGCGCGTGGCATCCTTCTTCATTGCGGAAAGGATGTCGTATATGTGGCGCGTGAGCGGGATGGTGCGCATGGAGCTCGTCGTCTTGGGCTTCTTCAGGTAGAAACCGCCGTCCTTAAGCCCGAACGCGTGGCTCACAGATATGCTGCAGTCGCTGTGCAGGTCCGACCAGCGCAGCGCGCAGATCTCGCCGCGGCGCATGCCGGTCGTGAGCGCGAGCTCTATGGCCAGCGCGAGCGGCTGCGGCTGCGCGTTGCGGGCGAGCTGCAGCATGCGCGAGCGGTCGGCGCGGTTGAGCGCGTTTATGGGCGCCTTCACCCGCTTTGGCGGCTTGCAGTAGTCGCAGGGGTTCTTGGTCAGGATGTCCTGCGCCTGGGCCCACTTGAAGGCCTGCTTCAGCAGCCTGAACGCGCCCTGCACGCTCTTGGGCGCGTAGCCGTCGGCCGTCATCGACGCCATAAATCCGTTGACGTCGGGGATGCCCACGTCGCCCAGGCGAAGCTCGCCGATGTAGCGGCACACGAGTTTCGATTCGTGGCGGTAGCCCCGGATGGTCGACGCCTCGACGATGGCAGCCTTCTCCTTGTAGTCGAGGAACATCGACATGAACTCCCTGACCGTCATCTTGCTGCCCGCGGCTGCGCCCTTGCGCTCGAGCTCGAGTATCAGCTCGTCGCGCTTCCTCTCGGCCTGCTTCTCCGTCTTGGCCTCGATCGTGTGGAAGCTGCGGACCTGCTCCCCGGTGATCGGGTCTTTGTGGGAGAGCGTAACCTCCCACTTGTCCGTGTTGCGGCGCCTTCTCATGCCCCTGCTCGTGTACTGCATAGCTTCTTCCTTTCCCTCGCGGTTTTCCACAGCCATCCGCAGCCGAAATTTGACCGACATCGTGACCGACAATACGACCGACAAATGACCGACAAGCGCGCGTCGGAAAGAACGAAAGCGCTGATATTCAGTGAGAGGCCTGAGAGGAGAAACCACAGGTCGCACACATTCCAGCAGGGGTTTTGAGAGCTCTGAGAGTACGTTTCCCCAGGTCAGAGCCTTTGTTAACCGGAGGGTTGTAGGTTCGAATCCTACCCGGGGAGCCAGAAACTTCGCGAGCCAGGCAACTTTGCCTGGCTTGTTTGCATTCTTGGGCTCGAAAAACGCCGTCGAGCGCGCGGTGCATGGCTCAGACGGATTTTGTAATACGACTGAAGACTTCCGGTGGTTGAACTGGCGGGGTGTCGGCTGTGACACGCCGTGCGACCTTGGCGTACAATCGGTTCGAGCTCCAAGTTCATAAGAGAAGAGGGCGAGTATGGCTAGGCAAGACACAGGAGCCGTCAAAGACGAAGAGAAGGATGAGGGCTGGCTCAAACGCACGATTCGTCGCCTGGGTAGCGATGACCTGTTCAGAGAGTCTTTCTTCAACCGCATCGGCGCTGGCGTCAACCTCGTGCTCGCCATCATGAACGGCATTAATGGCTTCACCAACCACAGCGCATGGTCACAGTCGATGTCGCTTTACTTCCTGACCCTCGGTCTGATAACCCTCTATATGGCTTTCTGCCTCGGAAGACCCCAGGGTCGCTCAGCACGTACTGTGATGAGGCAATGCGGCGTCTGCCTCATAACATCTTCGGCGGATCACTGCTCATGAAGGCAAATAAAGTCGAAGACGTTGCTATGTGAGCACAATCTGGCGCAAGCGCATCCTGTTCACCTGAACGCCTACCCATCCCCTGCTCGTTCTACGAGTCCATAAGCCAATCAAACCATTTGACCAGCGCAATCAGGAACGTAGCGCCCATCGCATAGAACTCGACGACACCCATGATGCCAGCGTAGTTTCCAACGATGAACGCAATTCCCATGAACCCAAACGCAAGGAGCGGCGCAATCGAGCACAGCTTCGGTCCGAACGGTGCAAAGTCGATGCTCTCGTCACAGTTCGACCTGTTGACGATGCCAATAATGCTCAAGATGATCGTCCCTACGAAGAACCAGCCAATGTAATTGGAATAGGGCACGCCGAAGAACGGGCCACCGTCGATCCAAACCCACAGCCCACCTTCGACGCTCAGGGGATCGGCCGCCAAATCGGAAGCGGAGACGATGAGTGCCGCCACGGCCGCCTTCACGATGATGCGTGGAATGGAGTTCCTGCGCGGTGAAGGAGCGCCGTCGCATACCAGGTTTGCCATGAACCATCCCATGTAGAAGACCGCCATCCAGCTAAGCCCAATGGCAAGCGGCGCTTTGTCGATTCGAGGACCCATGAGGTCGGTGAAGTAGTACAAGCCGCTTTGCAAGCCGACAAACTCTTCGAAAAGGAAAGCGCCGATGATTCCAATGAGAAACATCTTGATTGCGGCAGGACGTCCAATAATCATGCAGGCATGCACGAAGAAGAAAATGTCGACAAGCAACACGGTTATCAGAAGCGATATCCCCTGCGGTACGCCGATAGCAGCCATAACTGCTGAAACAACAACAAGAATGGCAAGCGAAATACCAAGCGAAAGCATTTCGGTATGACCAATTGGGCGAATCTGGTCGACGAAGCTCCGGACGCTCATAGCGAAGTCCCCCCATTTTTCAAAACGCGAATTCCCACCACGCTTTACCAACGACATGGCCACCTAGCTTAGCTTGCATGGTTATCGTTGGTGCCTTTCATCATATTTTATACTTAGACAGTACTGCAATTGGGGAGATTGCAAGCGGAGGGAACATCCATGAGCATCAGAATCGTATCGGACTCGTCATCAGACCTGCTAGAACTCGAAGGAGTCGACTACCGCACCGTACCGCTCAAGATTATGTTCGGCGGGCGCGAGTACATCGACGAGATCGGAACCGATTGCGAAGAGATGGTGCTTGCTCTTCAGGAGCACACAGGCCCCTCCACCACATCATGCCCTAATGTCCACGAATGGCTCGAGGCGTTCGAAGGCGCCGATGAAATCTTCGGCATCACGATCAGCAGCGGCCTATCGGCTAGTTTCGAATCCGCGGAGATGGCACGCAGGCAGTTCATCGAAGCGCATCCTGGCGCGAAAGTGCACATCTTCGACAGCAAGGCAACGGGACCTGTCGAGCGGTTGATCATCGAAAAGTTGCGCGAAGGCATCATTGCCGGCGACGCATACGACGACATCCTAACCCGCACAATCGAGTACCAAAAGAGCATCCGCATCCTGTACGCACTCGAGTCGCTCAACAACCTTGCTAACAACGGACGCGTGAACGCGCACGTGGCGCGTATTGCCGGTGTGTTGAACATTCGCGCAATCGGACACGCAAGCGACGAAGGCACGGTCGAACTGCTCCATAACTGCCGAGGTGAGAAGCGCACTCTGAAAACTCTCGTAAACGAAATGGTCAAACGCGGATGCATTGGCGGCACGGTGCACATCGACCATTGCCTGAACCTTCCAGCCGCAAGCGCCCTGAAAGACGCCATCTTGAAGCAGATTCCCGAAGCCGATGTGCAAATTCATCCTTGCACGGCGCTCTGCAGCTACTACGCTGACAAAGGCGGCCTCATTATCGGTTACGAGGTTGATGAGGGCATTTAGCTTGCGTGGATGAACACCGAACCCGTCCCCTGTTCATTACACCTCCGAGCGCTCCAGAAAGTCCATGAGCCTTCCCCACTCGCGCTTTATCTGCGCACGTCCGCTTTCGTAATTGCGGCATAGCTCGTCGTAATCGCGCTCGTTCCCCGAAAGCGTCAACTCGTCGCAATAGAACACATAGGCGCGGCCCTCGCGCTCCCACTGGTCAATCATGTCACACGCTTCGTTGTAGCGCGCGTTACGCGTCAGTACCGCTTTGCGCATGGCGGGGCGCCGCCAGAAGAACACGTTCGCCCAGGAATTGCTGCCCTCTTTGCGGTAGCCGCGTTTGCGCGTGCGCACAATGAAAACGCGGTCGAAGCCGTCGGCGGCAATGCGAGCAAGCGGAAGGCCGCCACCCACTGCGAATCCACCGTCGTAGCAATAATGCCCGTTCACTTTCGGGGGCGGCATGATGATCGGTACGGTCGAACTTGCGCGCACACGTAACATCAAATCGCCGATTGTACTCATATCTTCCTTGCGGAAGTAGAGATCGTGCCCCGTGTCGCGCTCGAGCGCGAAAATGGTCGCCTTGGCGGGATTGGCGACAAACGTATCGATGTCGAACGGCAACATCCCACCAGGAAGCCCCGCTTCCTGGTAGATGTAATGAGCATTCCACAGACCTTCATGTCGCAGGAACGACTTCCAATCGCCAATACCCTCCATGTTTATGAAATCGGTGAAAGAAGCAATGGTGCGATCGATGTCGCGTGAAACATAGTTGACGGTGTTCGAGCTGCCGGCGCTCACGCCATAGACGTTGTCGAAATAGACCCCACGATCGAGTAGCTCGGCTGCGACGGCACACGTGTAGGCACCGCGCATGCTACCGCCCTCGAATAGGAGGGCGGTTTTGAACACGTTGCTTTCGAGATTGCTGACCATAAAGTCATTATAAGCTTCTGAGCGCTACTCGAACAGCTCCACGGCTTTCTCAAGCTTGCCCACGATCTCAATGTGCTGAGGACACGCCGCTTCGCACGAGAAGCATTGGATGCATTCGGAAGCCTTGCCGCCGTTGGCAGTCTGGAAACCGTACCAGTTTTTCCCGTTCGCATCGCCGTACATGCCACGACGATTCAAAGCCTCCATGACCGGTGCGATCTTGATGTCCTTGGGACACGCCTTCATGCAGTACTGGCAGTTCGTGCACGGATTGTCGAGCATCTCGTCGAGCTTCGCGCGCGCACGGTCGAGCACCGCCGTCTCGTCTGCGTTCAGCGGCTTCCACGCCTTCCACGTCGCGATGTTCTGCTGCATCTGCTCGAGCGAGCTCATGCCGGACAGCATGGTAATCAGACCCTCGGTGCCGAGCGCAAAGCGAATAGCCCACTCGACGTATGTCCAATCTGGATGGCCTTCATGCAGAATCTCGGCTACCGCTTCGGGCGGGTTGGCCAGCGTGCCACCACGCACCGGCTCCATGATCACGACGGACAGGCCATGCCTGCGCGCCGTTTCGACGCATTTGCGCGACTGCGTGTTCGCGTTGTCCCAGTCCGCCCAGTTGACCTGCAACTGCACGAACTCCATTTCGGGATGGGCCACAATGATGGACTCAAGCACTTCAGCGTTGTCGTGATGCGAAAAGCCGATGTGCTTCACCTTGCCATCAGCCTTGAGCTGCTTGACGAAATCCCACATCTCGAGGTCGTCGAACACCTTGGTGCGTGCCCCGCCTGTGTTGTGGATGAGATAGAAATCAAAGTAGCCCGCACCGGTGTTCTCGAGCGAGGTATCGAAATCCTTGCGCGCGTCCTCGTAGCTCTTCGGCCCAATCCATGCGGCGTTCTTCGTAGCCAGCTGGAATGATTCGCGCGGGTAGCGCTCGACGAGGGCTTGGCGGATAGCGTTCTCGGACTCCCCGTACGCACGCGCAGTATCGAAGTACGTACCGCCAGCTTCGAGGAATGCATCGACCATCTGCTTGACCTGCTCGACATCGATCGTTTCGCCGTCCTCGAGACGCGGCAGGCGCATGAGACCAAAGCCCAGCTTAGGAATAGATTCGCCCAAATACGACATGTTGCGTTCCCCTTCTCTTTCCACCGCCTTGAATTTCGCGGCATGTTTCAATCGCCTTTGGTTTTACTCGTCGTTTTATCCCATTAAAGCACGTAAACCATGCTTTAAGTCAAGAGCCTCATTGCCAGAAGCTTTACGGTTCCGCATCGGCACCCGAAAACATGCGACAATGTGCGCACTATGAAGCAACGGAAAAGACCAGAGCGGAGCAGCACAATGGGCATTGCGCTCATTATCATCGGAATCGCATGCGCCTTATACGGCATGACCGTCATGATGGTCGGCTCAGGCTCGAAGTTTTTCCTGTTCTGGTACGTGCTGGCTGCTGCCCTGGCTTTCATTGGCTGGGCGTTGGTTTCTGGTGCATGGTCGAACTTCCCCGTCGTGGTACGCCGCATAATTCAAGTGGGCGGCGGATTGTTCTGCGCTTTCCTCATCGTCACGCAGGTCATGGTCGCGAAAGAGTTCAACGACCGAGGTGAACCCGACCTCGACTACCTTATCGTGCTCGGTGCTCAGGTGCGTCCATCGGGGTTGAGCGTCGCACTGAAGAGCAGACTCGATGCCGCATACGATTACCTGGTCGAAAACGAGAACACGGTCTGCATCGTATCGGGAGGCCAAGGTCCTAACGAGCCCGTCACCGAAGCGGACGCGATGGCAAGCTACCTGATTGAGCGCGGCCTCGACCCTGCTCGAATCATCCGCGAAGATCAATCGACCAACACATCACAGAACATCAGGAACAGCATGTCGTTCATCGACCCTGGAACTGACCACGTCGCTATCGTTACGAACGACTACCATCTGTTCCGCGGCATGGCCATCGCCCGCAAGCAGGGAATCATGCATGTGAGTGGAATCGCCGCCGGTGCCACGCCCTGGTACTTGCCCAACAACATGGCACGCGAGTCATTTGGTCTCGCGAAGGATTTCGTGTTAGGGAATCTATGAGGACGCAAAATGGCACAGTGCTCCCAGGGAACGTTGTGCCATTTCCAGATAGCCGAAACCACCCGAGGCATTTAACCTGCCCCGTTGACACGCAAACAAATCTACTTCACAGCGCTGAGCACACGCAATGCAGAAGGAACCACCGAGATGCTGTACGAATCTGCAATATGCGGTTCGCCGTCGATCTGACACGGTGGCCGCTTGTCGAACGACAGCTCAAGCGAAGAAGCCCGTTCGAAATGGATGCCCTTGAAGCCCACATGATGCGCGTTCTTCGCGCTCAGGAACTTGAATGTCGCAACCGGAATGCTCATGGGCGCCTCTGCATAGCAGATGTCGAGCACGCCATCGTCGACACGCGCTTCGGGGCAGATGCGGAAGCCACCGCCATAGGTCACGCCATTTTGCACAGCGAACATGAGCATGCGCCCCTCGATGGTGCGCTCCCCATCCAGAACGGCTTTGAACTCGTATTCCTCGAGATGATGCAGGAGGATGTCCAAACCGCTCATCATGTAGAGAATCGTGCCCTGCTGACCAGTGCGCTCGCGCCTCACAACCGTGTCAAGCGCAATGGCGGCATCCAGGCCGAATGAAAGCGTCTCCGTGTAATACTCGCCATTGCAGCAACCTACGTCGACCAACTGCTCGCGCGCATCCAAGAACTGCACGACGGCATCGGGCACGCTTTCCGACATGCCCAGCGTGCGCGCGTAGTCGTTGCCTGACCCAACCGGCACCAAACCGAACGACGGTCGCTTGTCGAATGGTAGGCGCATGAGTCCGTTGACAACCTCGTGCACGATGCCGTCGCCACCGAGCGCAATGACGGTGTCGTAGCGCTCCGACGAAGCCTCGGCAGCCAATTCGACCGCGTGACCTGCAAAGTCCGTCATCGCGAGCGTTACCGCTTCATCCCCTACCCATTCGCACAAAAGATCGTGTGCAATTCGCGCCGCTTCGGCGCCATGTCCGCGTTGGGCTGCAGGATTTGCGATTAACAGCACGTTCCGATTCGAGGTCGCCATGTTTCGCTCCGATGCATGATTTGCGTTCAATAAGGACAGACCCTTTTTAACACAAAACGAGAACCAGTTGAACGACCGAGACCATCTGCGAGTTTATGTGATAAAAAGGGACTGTCTTTTTAACATGAAACGCAGGTGGACCACCTATCTGGGGAAGAGAGCCGCACGTCATGAGCTTACCCGAGTTCCTCGAACCGTTGCTTGCGCAGCAATATTCAGAAACCGACATCGAACGCATCTTGGAAGGATACCGCGCTCAGCGAAACGTGACGTTGCGTGCCAACACCCTATCCTCCTCGAAAGACGAAGTGGCAAGCGAACTTGATGGCGCAGGAATCGCATGGAGCGGAGTCGATTGGTACGCCGACGCATTTGTCATCGAGAACGCACGTGAGCGACAGATATGGGATTTGCCCATCTACGAGGAAGGCAAGGTGTATCTGCAAAGCCTCTCGTCCATGCTGCCGCCGATCGTCCTCGAAGCACACGCGAACGAAGACGTACTCGACATGTGCGCTGCACCGGGCGGAAAGACTTCTCAGATTGCCGCTTTGACAGGCAACCGCGCTCATCTGACAGCATGCGAAATGCACGCACCACGCGCCGACAAGCTCGAACATAATCTGGCAAAACTCGGCGCTCGGAACGTTGTTGTCATGCGCACGGATGCACGTCGGATGGACGAATTCTTCCGCTTCGACCGCATCTTGGTCGACGCGCCCTGCTCAGGCTCGGGCACGCTGAAACTCGACAACCCGAATGGGCTCGCGCGGTTCACGCCGAAGCTCATCGAGAAATCGAAGAAATCGCAGCGCGCACTCCTGTCCAAAGCGCTCACGCTCATGAAGCCGGGCAGCACGCTCGTGTATTCGACATGCTCGATCCTCGAAGAGGAGAACGAGTCCATCGTGCGCGATTGCCTCTCGAAAGTGCGCCGTCAAGGCACGTTCGAGCTCAAGCCGCTGACATTTGCCGGTATCGAGACCATCCCAACGTTGCCGAGCACGCTCGTCGAAACGTTGACCGTATGCCCTACCGAGCTTTACGAGGGATTCTTCGTGGCGAGAATCGAACGCACCGCCTGATGATTTCGCGAAGCTTGCGTATTTATCGCCAAGTTCGGTCATAATCTGCAGCGATGTCATACGAGGACGACATAAGACGCGAAGAGGCGCGCAGGCGGCTCGAAGAACGCCGCAGGCGCAATGGCACAGCCGATGTCTCGCGCTCCACTCGCTCGCGCGATGCGCGCTCGAGCCGTACCCGCGATTCGAGCTCGGGACGCACGCGTGACACGTATTCCGATCGTCCACGTGCTTCGCGTGGTTCTTCAAGCTCGCGCACCACACGCCGTCAGCAAAACTCCGAAGCAAGCAATCACAGGAGTTCATCATCAACTCGAACACAACAGGTTCCTTCGCGGGCGGGAGGAGTCCTTTCGGCCATCGGCTCAGGCATATCAAAGCTTGGCGCAGCATTGTGGAACGCCTACCTGAACTTGGTCGAACGCTTCCAATGGAAAACAATCATCGCGACAGGCATTGTGTTCATCCTGCTTATAGTTCTCATCGTTTCCGGCATCAGAGGATGCATCGCATCTGGTGGAAACAATGAATCCAGCGGAACGAGCGCTTCTCAAAGCGCCGCCGCAACATCCGCATCGGATTCTGCCGCTTCGGCTTCGGCGTCTTCCGAATCCTCGGCATCGTCGTCTTCTGCCTCGACGTCTTCCGCATCATCGGGTAGCACAGCGGTCAGCAACGCGAAGAACCCCGTCGATGCAATCAGGTTGTCAATACCGGAGATTGACGAAGCGGAAATCGACGAAACCACCCTCATCAACATTCTCGGCGATGAATACGCCAACCAGCTCATCGCTCAAGCCGAATCGAACAATGATGCACATTGGATTGCATCGCATCCCGATGAGTACCTCGAAGACGGCACCATCGTACGTTACAAGATGCTAAGGCTTGCGGCGAAAGAGCCCGAGTCGATCCCGTTCGTGCGCGATTGGCCGACGAAGTATTGCGCCGATGAGCCCGACTACAACGAAGACCATGTCGACGAAACGTCGAACGGCGTGCCGCTCCTGTATCAATGGGACAAGCGTTGGGGTTACACCGAGTACAGCTCGACCACATTCGCATTGACTGGATGCGCGCCCACGACGATGGCCATGGTGTACCAAGCACGCACGGGCGACACGAGCAAGAGCCCTTATGACATGGGCGTGTACGCCATGGAAAGCGGATATGCCACCCAGTTTGACGGCACCGATGGCTCGTTGTTCACGTACGGAGCAGCTGGATTGGGGCTCACGGGCATGATAATCGACAACAATACCGCATCGCTGACGAGCGCTCTTGCGAACGGACAGCTCGTCGTCGTGAACGTTGGCCCGGGCGACTTCACCGACAGCGGCCACTACTTCGTTGCAACCGGCCTTGCACCTGATGGCAGCGTGATGATCAACGACCCGTTCTCCGCTGTGCGCTCCAAGCAAACTTGGGATGCTGACACCATCTGCAGCCAAACGAAGATCATGTACGCCATTGCGTAAACCGCAAGCATGAAAAACGCCCCGAGTTGGGGCGTTAACTGTCTTGGTGGGCCCAGCAGGACTCGAACCTGCAACCAAGGGATTATGAGGGCGATAGAGGCAACTACTACTAGGTACAAAAACATCGGTTTACGTCGCGTTTTACCGTTAAGTAGCTTCAAGTGGATATGTGCAAATACGGGTGCATTTGCACACGATTTGCACACGGCAATCGGGAGTCGTATGGGTCAGCCTGTGGCTCCCGATTTGTTCTATCAACACAGCCCCCAATCTCCCCTTGTCGTTTATATCCAACAAGGTGGCAGCTCCGCTCCCTTATGCTTCCAGATGCAAGCTCAGCCGCAACTGGAAGGATGGAAACATGTTCGAGTATTGCACGACGAGGGAGCGGGAACTGTCGCCGGTGATATGCATTGACCTGCTCGTGGACCTTCGGTCCGACATAGAGGGCGTGTCCCGGATCCTGCGGGCAGTGGCCTATGAGGTCCCCAGTCCCGAACTGGAGCAAATGTTGGTTTGCTCCGGCGTCCTGGGTTGTGCAGCGGAGGCCATTGAGGCCATTAAGGAATACCTGATGGCCGAGGCGGGAATAGGAGTATGCGTATAAGGTGTTGGTCATTGCTCAGTTTTATCGAGATGCCTCTCTGTCAAAGCTGGCTTTAGAGCCCTATCTCTGCAACCACTTCCCTTATCTTTGATACGACTTCCAACTGCCATGCTATGTACTCATCCCAGCTATCTTCGTTGCCGGTTATCTTGCAGTTCTCCCTATAGAACCTCAAACCGGAAGCGACTTCGCCCTCGATTGCAACCGGTTCCACGCCTGTCCTCTCTGCAAAGAGGTCCTTGTTTTCTTCTGCGATTTTCCCCAGCTGCTTGTCCCGGGGAATGTAGAGATACGCTCCGATCCTCATCTCATCATCGGAAAGGTTCAGGCCGAAATGGAAGGATGACGACCCTGCGGCTAGATTGGTGAAGTTTCGGGGCTTCGGCATACGCGGACTGAAGATCTTGGCGTATTCCTGATGCTCCTTGACATACTCGACGTAGCGCGTCCAGTACTTAAGATAGGTCTTCTTGATGTCGCTAACGTCGGCGGTGTTTCTCGTCGCCTTCGCCCAATCGTTCGGCCTCTCGACAATTCTAAACATAGGGGCGGGAAGCGAATCTCCAATCTTGATTGCATCGATTTCTATCAGGAAGAAACCGAGGTCGACATCGGTGTGTTCGTTGAGCCACTCTATTACCTTCTGGTGTTCTTCACGAGCCCTCTTCACGATCCAGATGGCATACGAAGCGTTGGTTCCAGCGGCGTATGTAAGCAGCTTTCCAAGGTGGTCATGGTTCGTGTCTTCAAGCTGGTTCTCAATCACAACAGCCCGATCGCTGCCGACCTCCCTTGCGAGGATGTCTACCGTGAACGACCCGACGCTGCTTTCCGGCTGCGGATCCTCTAGTTCAATTCCAATGCTGTCCGCAAGAAGGCCAAGACCCTCGTTGGTCGCGAGCCACCTAGTAAAGTCGTTGGCCTCATGTGGCCAGATCTCCCTGAGATCGACTTTCTCAATCTTGCCGATGTTTGCCATCATCATTCTTCCCCTTTCGTCTTCTCCGCGTACAGCTTGAGTAGGCGCGCCACGATTGTCTTCTTGTCGCAATCAAAGTTGACTGCGTAAATGGCTTCTGGCAATTCGCAATCGCATCTCTGTCACACTAGGCTCATGATTGACCAAACAAAGTATGCACCATTGTGTCTACACGTGCTTTCTTTTACATCTAGCACATCCACTGCCGCGTAATAGGTTGCCAGGAAATGCTTTCCATTCTCGTCCACATGTCGCACATCTGCATAGCACTCGCGTACTCGAATTAATGTAATCGCTACACACAATGATGTTGCTGTCAATCTGTTTCAGCTCATCAACGAACTGCTCTGGACTTTTCTTTTGTTTCAGTGCTCCTCTCTTCTTGGCGCATTCGGGACACCCTTGGCCAGCTAACAACTTACTTGGGGATACCAGCCATTCGTTGCCACATTGGGAGCATCGGCACCTTATTTTCGTATGACTAGTTGAGTATTCTTCCAATGGCACGATTGCTGGGTTTATCTGAGCTAGCTCCTGTTTAAACTTTTCGGGCTTCTTTCTTTTGGTAATCCTGCGTCCGTTGTTTGCGCAATTTGGGCATCCGTATTTTTGCCTGAGAAGACTCCCTGGATGCACTGACCACTCGTGCCCGCACTTTTGACACTTGCAACTGATCTTCGTGTTGGCGTTAATGTATTCACCGATTATTTCTACGAAAGGATGCCTTCTTGATAGCTCCGCTTTATACGCATTTTCACCCCGAATTGGTTGTTTATCGCTTTTAGTAATACCGCGACATTTGGTGCAGCAGACTGCGTTGTGGCGGGTACGGCTGTCGATTCTTTGCTTCCATTCTCTCCCGCATTTAGAACATGTCCACCAGACCGCAAGGCCAGAACGGTAAGTCACGCTATCTGGCGTCAAGTCGCCGTTCTTCGTAGGATGCCATTCCGCTGCCAACTTGGGGTATTTCTCTGAAAGTGTTGGTGTGCCGTTCTCAATCTTATTCAGCGTCCGGGTTGCGTTGCCGCGTTTCGCACCACATTTCTGGCATCCATAACCGTAACGCGTTCTAGAGGAAATGCACGCCTCCCATTCACGGCCACAGGCTTGACATAGCCACCAAACTTTCTTATTTGATGTGACCATCACATCCCGCGGTGTTAAATCGCCGTTCTTGGCCGGATGCCACTCCCTTGCAATCTGCGGATTCTTTGTTGCTAGATCATTGAATCCAACCAACAATCTTTGGTTCGCGCAATAAGGGCATCCTCTTCCTTTGCTTCTTGCAACTATTCTTGTTTGCCATTCTCCATGGCATACGGGGCACAACCACCACGCTTTCTTGCCAGAGCCAGCTGGAACATTTTCTGGCAGCAAATCACCGTTTTTGGTCGGGTGCCACTCTGCTGCAAGTTCCGGATTTGCTTCCTGAAGGCTGTTTTCGTGAATGAAGGCGTTGTACTGCGCCAAGATTGCCGACTGATCTCTATCCACAGAGACATCAAGGGTTTTGCCAAGATACCCGAGAAGCTCTCCAATGCAGTGATCCAAATCGGTATTTGAGAGATTGCGCCTTTGAATTGTTATTGAGGTTGACGTCGGCTCTAGACCAGCCTCGCGAATCCTATATAGAGAAATTCCGTTTGCTAAACAAAGCAAATCCTTCTCGTCATCAGCAACACCGTATTTTCGGTTTAAGCCATGGTAATAGAACCCATCGTATTCAATCGCCGTGCAAATGGAAGGAATATAGATGTCGATTTCGAAGCCAAAGTCTTGATTGCGACCTTCGGCATCAGGAAACGCTTGTTTAAGATAGAACAGAACTGCCTGCTCAGGAAATGACGTATGGACATAGTAACTACATTCAGGACAGCTCATGCGATTAATGCGGCTATCCGGCGACGCATACCATTCGTTGCCGCACCTTGAGCACTTCCACCAGTACTTCTTATCAGATCGGGGGAGAACATCCGAAGGGGTCAGGTCCCCGTTCTTGGTCGGATGCCATTCATTGGCCACCTCCGGATACCTAGTTGCCAAGTCGTTAAAGCCCGGCTTCACTCTCTTTCCCGCGCAGAACGGACATCCAGCACCATTGGCTCTATCGGCAATAACGGCGTCGTAGTCGCCGCCGCAAGTCGGGCACTTCCACCAAACCTTCCTGTTCGAGCCAAAAGAAACATCTCGAAATGTTAATTCGCCGTTCTTGACCGGATGCCACTCTACCGCAAGCTGAGGATTGGTGGTTCCAAGATCGTTGAACCCAACTTTTATCTTCTTGGCGATTGGGCCACAACATGGACACTTTGCCCCAGACTTTGTCCTCTTGTTTATTACTGCCTGATACTCGAATCCGCACCTTGAACAGAGCCACCATACTTTCTTGTTCGAGCCCCAAGTGACATCAGAGGGTAGTAAACCGTCGTTTTTAGTTGGATGCCATTCTGCTGCAAGCTCTGGATACATACTTGCCATGTCATTGTATCCAGGCAATATTTTTTTATTTGAGCAGTAAGGGCACCCTCTTCCTCCGGGACCCCTCTTTGCCACAGAGGCTTCCCATTCGTGCCCCTCCTTGCAAAGCCACCAAATCTTTTTATGTGTACCACACGTCACGTCAGAGGGGGTTAGGTCCCCGTTCTTGGTCGGATGCCATTCTCTGGCAACTTCCGGATACCTAGTTGCCAAATCGTTGAAGCCTGCCTTGACTCTATGGCCTGTGCAATATGGGCACCCAGTTCCATTAGTTCTGTTTGCAATAACAGCCTCATAGTCACCGCCGCAAGTCGGGCACTTCCACCAAACCTTCCTGTTCGAGCCGCATGTGACATCAGAAGGGGTTAGGTCCCCGTTCTTGGTCGGATGCCACTCGTTTGCCAACGCTGGACAATTTGTGGTTAGATCGTTGTATCCAGGCTTTACCTTTGTCCCTGCACAGTAAGGACATCCGGTTCCTCTTACCCTGGCTGCGACGACGGCATCGTAATCGCTTCCACAGGCTGGGCACTTCCACCAAACCTTCTTGTTCGAGCCACATGTGACGCAAGAAGGAGCCAGCCCTCCGTTCTTGGTCGGATGCCACTCCCCGGCTATCTCTGGGCGCTTGGTGGCTAAATCGTTAAAGCCCGCTTTGACTCTTCTGCCAAGGCAATACGGGCACCCAGTTCCATAAACTCTGTTTCCGATAGAAGCATCGTAGTCGTTGCCGCAGACGGGGCATTTCCACCATGCTTTCTTTTTCAAACCACACGTTACATCCGCGGGAGTGAGGTCGCCGTTTTTAGTCGGATGCCACTCTCTGGCCAATTCCGGGTACTTTTCGGCCAAGCTGCTTGCATGCTGATTCGCTTTTTTCATCTCAGCTGCTTTCAACAAAGGTTAACCGACTGCACCTTGCGCTCGAAGTCGAGCACGTGGGTCGGGTTGGCGATGCCCAGCACGTTCTGGCACAGCTCGATCCAGAAGCTGTTGGACTCGCGTTGCTCGTTGCCCTCGGCGGCCTTCCATCGTTCGACGAACTGCTTGGCGGCCTTCTTCTGCTCGGTTGGTGTCATGGCACAACCCGCCTGTCTGATCATGGTTGAACCTACGAGACGATTCTAAGCCATCAGGCGCCTGCCATGGTGCAACCATTTAGCCGATGTGGCGGATGCATGCCAAGGACGCCGGCGGTTGCCCGCCGTTAGCCATGCGGTACATGTCGATGCTGCGAACCGCCCCGGCAGCTCCTGCCAGGCTGCGTCCCCGGGGGAAGCCTAGCTGTCCCTGCGGCTCCTGACCGCGTACGCAGCGATGACGCCAAGCGCCAGGAGCGCGGCGGCCGAGAGCCCGGCCACGAGCATGCCGTTGCCGTCTCCGGTCCTGGGCGTGGCGGCCGAGTTCTGCGCGGGCTGCGCCTTCGCTGGGATCGTGAACGAGACCGTGACGCCGTCGCCACCGTCGTCGTCGAAGGTCACTGTCAGCGTGTGCTTGCCCGCCGACAGCGTTGCCAGGTACGACGGCTGCAGCTCGACGATGACGCTGCCGCTCTTCGCCGTCCAGTTGGCCTTGCCGGACGCGTCCTTCTCGGGCACGGCCCTGCCGTCCACCAAGACGCCGGTGAAGTGGCCGAACGCTGTCTCGGGGTCTACCGTGCGCTCGATCTTGAAGGTCATGGGCGCGTTGGAGCCCTCGGTCCAGGTGCCGCCCGCGCCGGAGACGACCTTGTATTCGGGCTTGCCCTTCGGGGTCTCGGTGTACTTCGCAGTGTAGGTGGCCTCGCCGGTAACCGCGACGACCTCGGGCGTCCAGCCGGCGAACGCGTAGGCGCACTGGTCCGTCTCGGGCCTGGTCGGCGTGGCGCCCGTGTACTTCGGCTGTTCGCCTGCTTTATACGCGCCGCTCTGCAGCACCGTGCCGTCGTAGTTGACGAACTTCACCGTGTACTCCTCGGCGGGCTCCGCCTTTATGGTCAGCGTGCCGTTGACGTATGAGATCTCGTAGTTGCCGTTGAGCGAGCCGTCCTTGCCGATCATTGCGCCCTTCGGCTCGAGCGGGTACGTGCCGACTGCCTGCCCCTGGCCGTCTACTGTGACGCTCGTCAGCTCGTCATCGCCCTGCAGGCCCTTCACCGTGACCACTTCGGCGATCTCCGCCTCATCGTCGTAGGCCATGTCGCCCGGGCCCTGCGTTTCGCCGTTGTAGACGTATTCCTGGTCCCTGGCCGTGATCATCAGCGGGGCCTTGGTGACCTCGAGGGTGCCTTTAACGTAGGTGATCTCGTAGTTCACAGTGACGTCCTTGCCCTCGCCGTTCACGATCTTCACCGCGCTGGGCACGTTGTCCGAGGTTCCGGCATCGGTGATGGTGCCGGTCACGGTGACTGAGCTGATGGTGTCGCCCTCCGCAAGCCCCTCGCTGCTGTAGGTGTTCTTGGTCAACGGATTGCCGTCGTAGACTTTGGTGCCGCTGTCGGCCGTGATGGTGAGCGGGCGCTCCGTGATGTTGAATTCCTCGCTCTCCTTGCTGCCTGTGAAGTTCCCTATGCCCTTTATGGTGACGGTGGCTTTTCCTACGCTTGCATTGCTGCACGTCACCGTGTAGTCCGTTCCCTCCTCGAGCGTTTTTGTAAGCGTTGTGCTCTCCCAGGTGACCGTCGGATCGGGCTTGTCGCCATATACCAGATCGGTGACTTCGATGTCCGCTGTGGAGATGTCGGCTTCAGTGATGTCAAACGTGGCGGAATTGCTACCCGGGCGATCCGAGAATTCCACGAAAACCGTTGCCGTTCCCACGTCCTCGTTTTTTTCGTATCTGTAGGTTTTGCTGTCCCACGTGACCAAATCCACGCCGTCCAATTTTGCGTCGGGCTCAGGCGTTATGGAATCGCCAGTGTATACATGGCTTGGGATATCATCGATAACTAATTCGCGGCAGACCGCGGTGAATTCCACACCATGATCAGGCATAAAAAACTTGGCCGGGGTTTCATCGAGGGGATTGAGGGATACGTCGCTGGATGTTGACCCCCATTGCACGAAGACCTTGCCAGTTTCGGGCTGATTTGCTGTGATTGTGACTTCCTCGCCAGGCTTCGCCGTAGCCTTGTTGGCTGTGCCACCCTTGACGGTAACCGGGAAAGTCGTCGCTTCATCGGCAAGCGCGGGCTCTGCCGTAAAGGCGGCCATTGACAGGGGCGTCAGCCCCACAACGAGCGCGATCGACGCGACGATCGCAACGACCCTGTTCCAGTGCTGCCTTCTGCCCTTGACCATGGTGCACGTCCTCTCCGAGAACCGGGAAGCCAAACGGCGATTTGCCGTCTTCTTCTATATACGAGCAATTATCGCAGACATCTCAACCTTATGGAACCAGGGCCCTAAACCGGCAGGGGCCCGCCATCAGTAGCGCGCCCTGTAGCTGCTGGGCGACTTCTCCGGTCTAGTTCGCTTACGGAGCATGCTCGCATTCACAATATGGTCCAACCTTGTGGTCAGGTGCGCGTGCTAGGCATCCACTTCATGCCATCTGCGCAGCTGTCCATATCTGCAAGCGGATCACCACACGAACAGCTCGGATAACGGCACACAAAGAGCGTTGCTAATCACCTCGATGCGGCTCAGGGGCGCATTACACCTGCCCCGTTCGAGCCTACTGACGTAGTCTGCCTTGAGTCCAGCGCATTCGGCTAGTTCTCTCTGGGCCATGTTGCGCTCAAGCCTAAAGCGCCTGATGTTGGCGCCCACCGCTTGCTGGAGCTGCAGCTCCTTATCCCTGTCCGTATCATTTCGCATGGTTGAACCTCGAGCCATCGTTCACATTCTAGCCGTTAGACGACAAGCGGAACAAAGTTGATGCGGAATACGCCAGGGTTAAACCACGCAGCATGCGTGCTAGGCATCCACTAAATGCCGCAGAGCGGTTGTCCACATGGTTGAACCATCGTAGGACAAACAGTCGACGAGCATCCGTTCATCCCCCTGCTCGACCTGGATGGCTAATCGAAACCCTCTTCGCAATGCGGGAGCAGCGAACGGCATTGAATGCCCCTAGGCTGCCGCAGCATATCTTACGGTGAATCGTTGCTCTAGCCGCACCTATAACGACGCATTCGTCACCGCGTATATCAAACGTTTTTTCGACAATGTTCCAATTCGCTTTCCCGCACATCACGGGAACATCTTCTATCTGCAACCATCGCCACGATCACCGGGAAAGAATGCGGATGGCTCGCATGCAAATCGTTGCTTGATTGGTTGTTCTCAGGATTGTTGAAAGGCTAACCTTATAATGTGATGTAGTAGGCGGATGTTGTGACTAACTTGGCAATTTGGGAGTTGATTGAAAAATGAAAAAAGCCATTAAGAAAAACCGATACGCCGCTCTCATCGTCTTGTTTGCATCGTTGCTTATTCTTGCGAGCTGCTCGTCTGGCGCAAACCAAGCCCAAACAACTTCTCAGTCATCTGGATTGCAGTCATCCGAAGGTTCTCAAAACTCTCAACTGACTGATGACGCGGTATTTTCTATCGACTTTCCCGCAGAACCGACATATGAATCTTCAGAAAACTCCGGCGTATTATCTGAAACATATACGGCGAAAGCCGATGATTGCTATGTGATGGTCAGAGTAGATCATGTAAGCCTCGACCTTGAAGGCGATGACCCCTACGACTTCGCCGCCAGTGTAACTTATGCATTCCTTGGCGACATGGTCAACACGAGCGTTGCCGAAGATGACATCAACAAGGGAACCTTTGATGGCCGTCCTGCAGGCTACATCTCTCTCGGTGATCAAGATGGCGGATCCGTAATCCTTGCATCGTCGATGCTTGGTGATGGTTATGTGCTCAACCTTTACATCAAGGCCGACTCAGAAGAGCGCCTCAGTGAAGTTATGAATAGCTTTTCGTTGAAGTCGCCCAACGATGCGAGCGCCGGTGATTATGTCGCTGAAAGCGCAGGATTTTCTGTCGCGTTTCCGGGCACTCCCACTTACGATTCTGCAACTGGCGAAGCCTCCGGGTACAAATACACAAACGAGTATTGGACTCAAGAAACGAGCTCCGGTATATATCTTGTGTCATGCCTGACGTTTCCGTCTGATCACCCTGCTTTGGATAATGCTGAGGGGATAAATGGAGGCTTATCGAGCGGGCTTCTAAGCTTGTGCGAGAATTTTGATGTTCCTACCGAAAGTGCTGAGATACATTACGACGAGTTTTTGGGATGTCCGTCCGCTTACACGACATTTGATTTCGAGGGCTACACTTTCATGGGAAGAGACCTCATGAAGGGCAATAAGGCCTACACCATTGTCGCTGGAACAAGCACGCTAGAGCAATCAGAAGCATTTATTAATTCGTTTAGATTCGTTTAGCCCACATTGCGCCTCAAACAATGCTGACAGATTTGAGGGTTAGTCTGCCGACTGCGCCCATCATGCATCTGCCATGGTGGAACCATTCCAACGATGCGGGCAGGTGCGCGTGCTAGGCATCCTCATCATGCCGTGCGTGCAGTTGTCCATACGGTTGAACCTTTTCAATACCCTCTACAACTACTGCAACCGAAGCGCCGCTCATGCCACAAAAAAGGAAAGCACCGCAACAACGACAATCAAAATAGCGTAGACGATATGCGATATGCCCTTTTTCCTGCTTGTCATGTTGGAGCACCAAAGACATCCGAAGATAACGCCGCCGGCTAAGCCGTTCAAGAACGATGCTGTTGCATTTGATTTGACGAGAGGTTCCGATTTGAAGAAAGTCGGATACACGAAGAGAGCATATGCAAGGCAAGCTAAACTGCATGCGAGGGACACCAAGAACAAAACGAGTATCGTGTTGTAATTTGTGACATTGCTACTTAACGAATTTAGGGATCCGTTTATCAGCACGCCCACAATAATACCCGCTGCCACATATCCACTCTGCGTTTTCCAACCATTGAGTAGGGGCGAAACGGTCTCTCCGCTCGTGCCTTGGACTGTAGAAGCCACCGTTGATGCGGCTGTACTGGCTTGACTTGAGGAGACGAAAGCGATGGCCGCAGACGTCATGATCTGTTTGCCGCACGAGGGGCAGAAGCAGTTGCTAGTGTCGTCGGGAACCCTAATCATTTCCCCGCAAAGGGGACATCTTCCGTTTACAAACGCCATCTGTTTCCTTTCTCGACAAGCTTGTAATCAAGACCAAATCGGCAACGGCGGCTGCGTTTTACAATTCGTTTTCAAAATCGCATTCCCCGATGAACCCGAAAATGCACAGCGCCTCGTGTGTCTGGGCAGGTATGTAATCGTTGTTCGAGACATTTACCGATGTGTAGACTTTCTCTGCCGTCAAATGGCCAAACGACCCCAGTGTTGCGACATAGTAATACGGCCCGTCTTCTGCTTCCATTCTGTCGATGTTCTCGCTGTATTTGTCACATAAAGTTTTAGCGAAAGGAGTCAAGTTCCTTTCAGCGCAAGCACCGTTGTATTCGTTGATGTATAGATTGATGCAATCCGTCCAATCCTGGTTGACGTAGCAGGGTGAAGTATGGTCGTCCTTTACGTTCCACATCCCCGAATCTCTCTGCTCCGTATGGAACGTTTCCTTATGGGCGGGAACGTCGACCTTCTCCCAGCGCACGGCAGTTCCCAGACCAACTCCAACGAGCACGAGAAGCACGGCGAATACCGCGCAATTGGCAAGTAGGATCTTCTTTGCACGAGGCATGCTAGACTCGGCGCTTCTAGCTTCGCTTTCTTCAGGCGTCTTAAGAGACCGGAGGACTTCGTCATCCTTCGGAGGGCTCTCAGCTGAGGATGAGGATTCAACTTTGGGAAAACCCGTTTGTTCAACGCCGCAATAGGGGCAGTAATGAACATCTTCGATTTCTTTCCCGCATTTGTAGCAAAACATCGGGCGCCCTTCCTTATAAAAAGCTAGCCTACCAGACCCAATACGAACTGACTGTATTGTAAGCCGTCGCTGTACAACGCTGGGACGTACTGCAAATCGACAGGAGCTTTGGTCTTAGTTGCTTCGAGTTCTTCAATCTCAGTTTCTAGGTCCTCTAACGACCAGGCCTTGCCACTCTTCTCGTTGAGCAAGCCAATAAGCTCCTCAGCCTCTAGCGTCGTCCATTCGTCCTGGTATGCAAACAGGTAGGATTCCAGCTGACGGTACGCATCAACATCTTCCCGATACAGCTTTAGCATATACGAAGAAACCTCCCTTTGGCTGGCAAATCGCTGGGAGTCTTTTTCCAGGATGAGCAGCCTGGTGGTGTAGGAGTCCTTTTCGGTTAGCTCGTAGAATTCAGCACAGTACGGGCAAGCGTAGTTCGTGTACAGCACCAAAGGTTTTCCAGGGTTAATGTCTTGCGGGGTTTCGGATAAGACGAAATCGCTGCTTTCGGGCACAGGAAGCATTCCTTGTATATCCAGGCTCTTCTCGCTCTTGCCCAGTAGATGGAAAGCGATAAGAATCAGCACAGCTATAAGGATTGCATTGGCGACGGCTAGAGCTATGTTTGCGTTTCTAGTCTTCATCTTTTCGGTTGCAACAGTCTTCCGCAGGGCATCGAGCGTCACGTCTTGCTTGCCGCAACGGTACGAAGCGTTGGTTTTGGAGCCAAAGCAAGAATAACGCACTCGAAGTTTAGCGATACTCATGTTATCAGAACGAAGCAGTAGAAAAGGAGCCACCTTCACGGTGGCTCCCCAGCTGCCTCGTGCGAGGCCCATATGACCGGAGGCTCGTCTAAGCCGCGCAGTCGGCGAGCTTGCATCCGATGGTATGACGCAGGAACGCCCGGTCCTTCCCGATGACGTGGAAGTCGATCGAGTCGCAGCGCACCGGCACGTCGACCACGTCGTGGTCCTTGAGGTAGTGCGCCGCGACCTGCTCGAAGGATTCGAGGTCGCACCATTGCGCTGGCAGGCAGTCGAGCCCGTACGCCACTCTGGCGATTGAGATTTCCTCGAAGTCGTCCGACACGATGTAGAGCGTGCCGTCCAGCTCGAACTCGTCGAGGACCGTGTAGCCCTTGGCCTCCAGGTAGCGCCTGGCCGCTTTGCCGATCCGCTCGTTGGTGATGCTGTTCATGGTCGCCTCCTGACCTGTCTCGGCCGTCGCCCTGTGCTTCGGCCTGTTGGCACGGGGCCCATCGGGTGTTCTCGCCAAGGAACAAGGGTCGAAGAGCAAAACCGGAGGCTTGAGTTTTCCGAGGTCAAACACTATCTGTTTCCTTATTCTCTGCTTTGACCTCGGGAAAGTTTTTGCGTGCCCTTGGACCTTGGCGCGGTTGCCCGATAAGCTGCGTGTCGGCTGGTCGGCGCCTGGGCGGCGACATGGCGGACACGGAGGCTGTACGGCAGACCGACAGGTCGGCTGCAAGCAGGCGCCTCGAGGCTGTGCGCAACGGTTCCGTGGAGCATGGGCGCATCGCCATCGCGCATATACGATTGACGAGAAAGCCAGGCAAGCCAGGGCTTAACCTTCCCGCCGGTCGCAG
The DNA here is from genome assembly GCA_045614225.1 of Eggerthellaceae bacterium. GTDB lineage: Bacteria > Actinomycetota > Coriobacteriia > Coriobacteriales > Eggerthellaceae > UBA9715. The sequence continues at coordinate 23,572 of JAZLCO010000044.1, forward strand.
CAAGGCGACACGGCGTGGCTCGATTCGAATGGACGCTCACCGCGTTGGGCGATGACGCATGGATAGACAGCTGCCGTCCTGCATCAACGACAGCCTCTCTCCTCTCTTCGGCTCCTCTACATTGGACGGCACTGAGGCTCTGCGAGCAGGGCGAACAGCGTGCGGACGACGAGTTAGCCAGGTTGACCGTGAGCGCGGCGCATGCGGGATTTCAGGGACCGCAGGCGCACCGTGGGCGACGGCGCCTTAGAGCGCCGAGTCCGATGAGGGTCGCCGGTTGGTTTGCATCAGGTCGATTCCGGGTTCCTGGTTTCGATTGCTTTCCGGCGACGCTCGGATCTTTTGGGGAGTGGACGGCCGTCTGGTCGGGAACGCGGCGGTCGGGGTCAGTGGTGGCATTCGTTGCTCATTCAAGATAAAAGGGTGGGAAGTCTTGCTCGTGGGAGCTTGGGACCTTGGGTTAATGGGTTATTGGGGAAACAGAATGCAAGACAAGGGCGGGATCAACTACCTAACCCCCCTACGGGGGTAGAGTACATGTATCTATTAATACTAGTTATTCTTCTTGTTCCATCGTGTGGCATTTTCCCGCGGTGGATAAGGGCAGCACAGATGGGTTCATTTGAACCTATCTAGCAGATAGGAGCTTTGCTAGTTGAACCGTATTGACTTGTAGAATTCATCGGCGTACTTCTCCCACACGTCCTTCGAGGAATCCTTGTAGGAGAGAGTAATACGAACTTGCGTCGTATCGTCTGGGGTATAGAAGAGAACCTCAACATGATGGTGGTCATTTGCATAAGAGTAATTGATGCCACCTTCGGCGCCATCAACATCGATCGGGTCCATATCGTTCCCTGTTGACGACATCATGGCCGTTACATCGCGAATGCTTATGCTTGAATCCGGCACTTCGAAATGGCTAATTGTCACAAAGGCATCGGGGGTGGTGGAATCGTCGGACTTAAGCTGAATTGTATTGTTCTTCAACTCGGCCTCGCTGTACCGCTCGACCCATTCTGCCGGAACATCCATGGAGAAGGCCTTAAATGTTGCATTCACGAACTCTACCGAGTTGCTCTCCTCCGCTGATTTGCTCGTGTCCTCTGACTTGTCATCGGACGATGTGCAGCCCGCGACAAGGCTGAGGCAAACAGCGATTATGACTATAATCAGGAACCCCGTGCGTTTCATAATGGGCCTCATCTCTTTTCGCGCCGATACGGCCATTATACAATGGCACATAGACACCGTTGTAATAGCACGCTGTAGTAAGCGTCCTTATGCATCATACCAGGCCAGCAGCTTGTCGATGCGCAGTCTTGTCTGTACTTGGAACCTCGCTCAGATAGACAATGCGATTGACCATGTCCGGCTCCTTCCCTCGGGCGCACCTAGGCCTTGGCAACTTGTCGCTTGGGCAATCGCCGCAAAGACGACTGTCTAAGCTGGCCTATACATAGCGGGATGAGGGGCCGTCATGCAATGCTTCGATGCGCACTAAGTGCCGGCTTCGAGCAAACAGGTCATAACGGCTAGAGCTTGGACAAGTCTGGAACGATTGGTATGGTCCTGCTCGGCTGGCGAAGACTTGGCTTCAAAGGCAACTACCCGGCACCCATGGAAGGACGATATTTCCTAGTTATTTACTAGGTTTATAAGGTTAGCGAAACTACCCCCGGGCACTTCTTGCAGAGAGTTGGGCAAACTGAGGACCCCTGCGCACTGATCCCAGGGTGGATCGCGTCTGCTATTCGGTTGTCAAGGTGCTCGTGCTTGGACAATCTGTCAGCACGGAAAGCCTGTGATGCCTATCGCATAGGTCCTGCTACCATGCTCGCCCGTCGGCATCGAACCGGTAACTGCATAAATTGCACGTCCAGTAACCGATGTCCTCTTCATGCACGTCGTGCGAGCCGCAATGCGGACACGCCGTTCCCTGCCGCTGCAAGGTGAAATCGTCAGAGACACTATTCCTATTTTCAATGCTAACCATGTCTCTATCTTCCCTTTTACCTAATGATGTAGGAGTAACTCCAGGGAATTGTTCCGGTAGTACCGGAGTAACAACCGGTATTTGATCCGCATGCACCGGAGTAACAGCAGGGTTTGTTCCGCCAGTACCGGAATAAGCACGGATGCCGAAATCACGGGAATCGTCAGCACTGTCCTCGCGCAGGGCCTCTTGCCTGGAGATCTCGGTTTCGAGGGCGGGGAACGTGTACACCGTCGGAGCCGTGCTCGCCCTGTTGCAAGGCTTGACTTCAAAACCGAGCAGGCCGCATGCCTGGAGGTCTCGCTTGGCGCCCTTACGGTAAGCGTCCGCGCCAATCGAATCCGGGTTCGCAGATCCGCCTTTGGCTTTGCGGAGCCTGGGGACCACCTTGGCCACTTCGGAATCGACGACCGAGGCGGTCGTCTTGCCGTTGTCGCGCTTGCTGGCCACGTACATGTACGCCGAGAGCATCTGCGACATCTTGCCCCAGTTGCCGTCGCAGTAGACCTGGCAAACCCGAACGGCGAGCGAGGCCTCGAGCCCGCTCCAGGCGGACCAGTACTGCTTGCCGGCTCTGAGTCGGTCGATGAGCGTGGAGGGCAGTTCCGACATGGCCGTGTCCTACATTTCACCGTTCACGAAGGCGATGAGCTTCGCCTTGGGGACGTAGAGCCGGCGGCCGATCCTGCAGCCGGGAAGCGAACCGTCGTTGATCAGGCTGCGGATTGTCTGCTTCGACAGGCCGGTCTGCTCCTGGATGTGGTCGACCGTGAGAAGGTCGGGGTACTCCTTGAACAGTCCGGCACCTTTGTCGTCAAAGCCTCCCACTCGTGAATCATGGCCGCCTTTTGACAAAACAACCCTTCTGACATGGCATTTTCTCATTTCCTCTCCATTCTGGTTGACACCGCAAGCTTTTTCGATTAGGATTCAACCAAAAGATATGTCCCCAATCAACTTTAGATTTATTGGGACATTTAAGGAGACAGCCATGAAGGTATGCGAAGCGGAATCCGGCCTGAAGGTGACGCCGATATCGTGGACCGCCGCCGTCGTCGAGCGAGTTGACGCCGACGGCATCGAGGGGCTCGCGATCAACCGCGAGGCTTACAGGCGGTTGGACAACGTGGTGACCGAGCACGACCTGCCGATGGAGTTCTTCAACCACCAGCTGATGGGCTGCGATCCGCACGACAAGCAGTCGCTCGCAGACTTCATGGCCAGATGGGGCCTGCTGTTCTCCCCGTTCAGATCTGCCAAAGTGCCCTCATCCTGCAGCCTTGATGCCGAACAGATCGAAGCGTCCATTATGCGCACGACTGCTCTCGAGGACGGATTGGTCATGGATTACGACGATGCCGAAAGCGAGCTTGCCAGATTACTCGAAACCGGGGCCATCGACGAAGTCGACGAAGATCGAGCGGCGAGCATGCTCTGCAACTACATCGGCGAGCCTGCCGCAGGTCGCGTCGTCTCCCTCGACGAGGCGGCTTCCACGCTGCACATCTTGCAGACGACGGTCGAAATCATCAGGCGTACAGCTCGATACGGCTGGGAGAACCTCGAAGAACTCTATTACGTCATCGGCGTGCTCAATGCCGGATCTTGCAACAGCCTCACCGTGCAGCTTGCGCCCAATTGCTTCTACGGCCTCAATCTTGCAGCTGATCGCGGCGAAGCCTATCGCGTCTGCCTGACTTCGGCCATCTGCAACCAGCTAATCGAATGCCTTGCGGACAAGACGCCCTGGCGCATCTGCGAATGCGAGGGCTGCAATCGAGTGTTCAAGCGCAAGCAGACGAAATCTTCTAATCCAAACTGCGATTCCAAGTACTGTTGCGATCCCTGCATGGAACGCCAAAAGAAACGCAACCAGCGTGAAGCGGCGAAGAACCGCATCCAGCATTAGCCATTTCTGCCCATATGGGCATGATGGAAAGGTAAACGCGACGTAAGCCAAAGAGGAGGTGAAACATATGGCAAAAGGCGATGGCAGCATTCAACAACTAGGCCGAAACAAATGGCGCATAAGCGTTAGTTTAGGATCCGATCCTGTCACGAAGAAGCAACGCCGCATCACGAAAGTGGTCTACGGATCAAAAGCCGAAGCCCGCGCCGTCCGCGACCGTATCAGGCAGGAAGCCGAGGCTGGCGTGAAAGTAGACGTTGACCTCACATACGGTGAGCTTTTCGATAAATGGGTTGAGGCGAAACGTGCCGAGGGTGCTGCAAACGACGAAACCATTGCTGGGTATATTGCAAAGCACAAGCGCATACTCAACGCTATCGGCACTGTAAGCGCAAGGAAGCTCGATGCAAGCTCGATAAATGCGCTGTTCGCCAAGCTTCGCGAGGAAACCGAGCTGAGCGGATCAACGCTTCATGCTATGTTCGTGATTATGAAATCCGTTTTCCAACTCGGAGTCGACAGCGATTATTTGCGAAAGAATCCTGCAGCCTCAGCTAAATCGCCCAGAAACAACGATAGAGCCGACATGCGCAACTGCGCACTTTCTGAGGCTGACTGCGCACGCTTCAAAGCAAGGCTCGACGTTGAAGAATCCGAGGCGTACGCTGAGCGAAATCGCATCGAGGCGTATCACGACGAGAACCAGCCCGATAGGAAGCGCCGGTTTCTTCATGGCATACATGACATCAGCAGGATAATCGGCGTTCGCTTGGCGTTTGCAACGGGAATGCGTTTGGGCGAGGTTCTCGCTTTGACGTGGGAGCACGTCGATTTGAAAGAGGAAAGATTGGAGGTCGTTGCAGCACTTGATGGCAACGGAAAGCCAAAAGCTCCTAAGACGTCTGCTGGGCGCAGGACAGTTGCACTCGATTCCGACACCGCGCAGCATCTTCGCAAATGGAAGCAAGACCAGAAACGCTATTTCGCCCGCATTGGGGTGACATTGGACGACTCCACCCCGGTTGTGTGCTCGGACGTTGCCGGATACGACGACAAACCGAACTTCGGATCATGGTGGCAAAGCAAACGGAAGAGCATGGGCTTCGCGGATTTGAATCTTCACCGACTGAGGCATACAGCGGCAACGAGGTTACTTGCAGCGGGTGTAGATGTCACCACGGTTCAAACTAGACTAGGACATGCCGACCCTTCGATTACGTTCGGTTGGTATTCTCATCCAGACCAGGAACGCGATGATAAGGCCGCGGATTTGATGGGTGAGATCATGGCCGGAACGACTTCCAAAGCTGTCCGAATCGTCAAGTTTCGCACTGCTTCATGAGTCGTTTGCACACGGTGTGCACACACCTGTTGAAATGTGCATAAGAAAAAGGAAAGGCCAACCACATATTAAGCGATTGACCTGGTATTTCATGGTGGGCCCAGCAGGACTCGAACCTGCAACCAAGGGATTATGAGTCCCCTGCTCCGCCATTGAGCTATAGGCCCTTTTGCAACGGCTATTCTAGCTCAAACGTAAAACGTTGCACCAGAATGCACCAGTTTGACATGAACCTCACCAAAAAGGCTGTCTCCTTTTGGTGAGGTTATCCGCGACGCACAAGATAGCATTTGTGAATCTTGGGCGTGCGGGCGAAATCCTCGGGAATCGTCTCGGGAGAGATGTCCTCGATTTCGACACCGTATTTCTCGAGCTCATCGACGAACGGCTTGAAGCTGCGCAAATTGCACGAGAAAACGGCTTCGCCTTCTTCGGAAAGCAGGCGCGATACGCCGATCAAAAGCTCGACATGATCGCGTTGAACATCCCATGTGCGCTTCCCCATCGCCTTCGAATTCGAGAACGTGGGCGGGTCTACGAATATCAAGTCGTAGCGCTTGCCGCTACGACGCGCATCGGTAATCCAGCGCATGACGTCCGCGCGCTCGAAAACATGGTCGGCACCCTTGAAGCCATTTGCCATCATGTTGCGTTTCGCCCAATCAAGGTAGGTCTGCGACAGGTCGACCGTCGTCGTCGAAACGGCACCGCCGCCCGCGGCATACACCGACGCCGTACCGGTATAGGCGAACAAGTTGAGAAACCGCACGCCACCGGCTTTTTGCTCGATGAGCTTGCGCGTAGCACGATGGTCGAGGAACAGCCCTGTATCGAGGCGCCCTGCAAGATCGACTTCGAACTGATAGCCATTTTCCTCGATCGTCGTCGAATAGGCACGATGACCCGCATTGCGGTACTGGCTACCACCCTTGTCACGAATGCGCGTCTTCGAGAACACGTGATCGGGTCGAACGTTGCATACAATCGGGGCGATGGCGAGCGCATCGTTGAAACGATGGCGTGCTTTCACAGGATCGACCGAAGCGGGCGGAGCGTATTCGGCAATGTGCAGATACGTGTTGCCCCGCGCATCGCCCGCCCCCGTGTACACATCAATCGCAACTGCGTAATCGGGAAGGTCCGAATCGTACACGCGATAGCAGGTCACGCCCTCGCGGGCAGCCCACTTGCGACGCTCCTTGAACACCTTGCGCAGCCGTGCGGCAAACTGCTCGGACGCCTGCTCGAACACTTCGACTTTGTGCGGCGCGCCACCAGCCGAATCGGGAATCTCGATGACAATGCCTCCAGCTGGACGCACGTCGAACACCTCGACGGGGGTCTCGATTCGTCCGCGACCAATCTTGACGCATTTAGACGGTTCGGAACCGAACCGAGCCGTCATGTCCTGCGCGTCGGCAACGATGAAACGCGAACCGTTCGCCGCTGCAGCACATGCAGCCACAAACGTCGACCCATCGGCCTGAACGTACGCCGGAGAATCAGCGCGTGATTGCGCGTCGAGATTGCCGGCGACAATGCACAGGGGGTCTTTTCCTGCAAACTCGCTCGAAACAGGGTTGCGCTTGGCAACGCGCGATACGCGTTTCACCAAGTCACTCACGTTCGATGCGTCCGCGAGCTCGATACTCACAGCCTGGCGCAAACCTGCGCGGCGCACGTGGTCGCGTGCGCGCGTGATCATCGGTGAAGACGTCGATGCCCCAGCGAATCGCACGTGGTCGAGATCAGGTGGCGCTGATTGCGGCGCATCAAGTGCATCCGGCCCTGCCATCTTGGCAAGACCAGACTCGAACCGGTCGCGCGCTTCGACAACCAGCTCGTCCCACATCGACTCATCGAAATGAGCCCACCCTGTGAAACCCCATTTAGCACGATTGAGACCTGGAGCCAAATCGCAAGCAATCGAAGCCGCTTCGACAAGCACGATGCCATCACGGCAGACTGGATTGACGAACGCCGCTCCGGATTTGGAAAGCTCTCCCCACTCGCCGATGGCGAGCATGCCCGCCGCCAACGAGCACGCCAGAGCGGCGTCTTCCTTGTCATCAGGAGAAAGATATGTACGATGGTTCAGCGCTTCGCCGGAGAAATCGAGCGATATCGTCGCGCGGTGGTCGCGAATGCGCACATCCACCGCCGCGCGCGGCGCCAACGTGTCGACATCGGGACGTTCGAGGCGAACCGCACGCATGCGATCGGCAATCGCATCCTTCACCTTAAGCGCAGTGAATCGCGTGTTCCGCAGCTCATCGTTGGTTCCGTGCGCACGCACCGCCATAGTCGCATCGCCCGCGAGCACGTCCTCCCACGGAAGGTCGTACGCGCCCGCATACAGCAAATCGGCATCGCCGGCATTAACGCGGCCGATGACAAGCATGATGCGTGACGCAAGACGCGACCATAGGCAAGCGCGCAGAGCTTCTCGCTCCCCGCAGAAAAACGCGGCGCCCCCTCCGAGGGGACGCACGCGCTCGATTCCAAATGATTTCAACTCAGCAGCAAGCGGCTGCTCCAAGCCAGCGAGGCAACTCGCAAAAAACTCCAGCTCGGCCAACTAGTCCTCCAGATAATCCTTCAGCTTCGACGAGCGGGACGGATGGCGCAGCTTCGCAAGCGTCTTGGACTCGATCTGACGGATACGCTCGCGCGTGACGCCAAACTCGCGGCCAACTTCTTCAAGCGTGCGCGGATGGCCGTCTTCGAGACCGAAACGCAGGCTGATGACCTTGCGCTCGCGCTCTGCGAGACCGTCGAGCACCTTGGTGAGCTGCTCCTGCAGCATCGAGAAGCTGGCGGCATCGGGCGGCACCACGGCTGCATCGTCCTCGATGAAGTCGCCAAGCTGGGAATCTTCTTCCTCGCCAATGGGCGTCTCGAGCGATACGGGCTCCTGCGAGATTTTCTGAATCTCGCGAACACGCTCAGCTGAAAGGCCCATCTGCTCGCCGATTTCCTCGGGGGTAGGTTCGCGGCCGAGCTCCTGCAACAGCTGACGCTGGATGCGCACGAGCTTGTTGATGGTCTCGACCATGTGCACCGGGATGCGAATCGTGCGAGCCTGGTCGGCGATGGCGCGCGTGATGGCCTGGCGAATCCACCAGGTTGCGTACGTCGAGAACTTGTAGCCCTTCTTGTAGTCGAATTTCTCGACTGCACGGATAAGGCCCAGGTTGCCTTCTTGGATGAGGGCGAGGAACAGCATGCCCCGGCCAACGTAACGCTTGGCGATGGACACGACCAAGCGCAGGTTCGCTTCGATGAGCTGCTGCTTCGCATCGAGGCCCACTTGCTCGATACGGCTGAGGCGACGCATCTCGCGGCGGGGCAGCTCGATGCCCTCGTCCTCGGCACGCTCGATTTCCTCGGTAGCCGCGACGCCGGCCTCGATCTTCATGGCGAGGTCGACCTCTTCGGCAGCTGTGAGCAGCGGAACCTTGCCGATTTCCTTCAGATACATGCGGACAGGGTCGCCGGTGAGCATGGTAACGCCCGTGTCGGTCGTGCGGCGACGCGAAGACTTGGTCTTCGAGCGCGACGAAACCTTGGGCAGCGCAACATCGCTTGCCGCTTTCAACTCTTCTTCAGGAATACCTTCGAGCAGTTCCTCTTCGGTCTCTTCTACATGGACGCTTTCCTGCTCAGCCTGTTCGAGCTCGGCCGCTGTCGCGTCCTCGTTCTGGTCGACGTCATCGTCGAATTCATCTTCAGTTGTCATATCGTCGGCGGAGATTTCCTTCGCCTCTTCTATCGGAGCTTCTTCTGCAAGCTCTATTTGCTCTTCGTTCGCCGGAGCCTTCTCGGCGGTCTTTTTAGCTGTCGTCTTCTTGGTGGCGGGTTTTTTCCTAGTCTTCTTTGCAGCGGGCTCTTCTACGGCCTCGTTTTCTGCCACTTCTTCAACCTGCTCTTCTACCGTTTCGACGACCTCTTTCTTTTTCGTTTTCGTCTGCTTCTTCGCTGTTGTTGACTTGGTCTTCTCTTGGGCTTCAGCCACGCGAACTTCCTTTCGAAAAACCATTTCACTTAACCTCAGTTGCCTGATTTTGGGCATAGAGATACAGCGAAAGAATATATCATAATTTGCAAGGGTAAATCAAGGAAAATTTTGGGCTACAGTAAATCCTGCGGGTCGACGTCCACCGCAACGTTGACGTCGGGCTCAGCCTTACGGGAGCGGAAAAGCGGAAGCAGCACCTGAGAGAACGTCGATCCAAGCGGAGCTTTCACCACGATATGCCAGCGATATGCATTCCGGAGCTTCGAAAGAACACACGGCGTCGCCGCAAGCACACGCCAGTCGTCGCCACCGTAGTCGCGGACACGCAAGAGGATCTCGCGTTGCAACTTTTCAGCAGACAAGCGCACCGCCTCTTCATCAGCGCCCCAGATGAGCACGTTGGCAAGTCGCACATACGGCGGATATCCCAGCGCCTTGCGCTTGGGAAGCTCGTCGCGAAGGAATGACGCGCGGTCATACGATGCGGCAGCACTGATTGCCGGCGACGATGCCTCGTAGGTCTGCACCAGAACTCGCCCTTCAAGTTCGGCGCGCCCAGCTCGACCTGCCACCTGTTCGATAAGGTCAAACGTGCGCTCGCCTGCACGATAGTCGGGAAGGTGCAACTGCGTATCAGCGTTGATAACGCCAACGAGCGTGACGTCATCGAAATCAAGCCCTTTCGCAATCATTTGCGTGCCAAGCAACACAGCGACATCCGCCTGCGCGAACTCGTCGAGCAATCGCTGATGCGCTCCCTTCCCACTTGTCGTATCGGCGTCCATACGAATTATGGGAACTGTACCCTCCACATTGGTGAAACTATCGACGAGCTCTCGCAAATCGGCTTCGACACGCTGTGTACCAGCCCCGAACTTTTTTAGATACGGACTGCCGCACGAAGGACATGTCGGTGGTGAAGCCACTCGATAGCCGCAATGATGGCAAATGAGCGCATTGCCCCGCTCGTGGTAGGTCAGCGATGTCGAGCACGAAGGGCACTCGGGCACGAATCCGCAATCGCGGCAGAGGACGAACTTGGCAAAACCGCGTTGGTTGAGCAGCAGGACCGCCTTGTGACCTGCCGACAGTTCCGCTTCGAGCTCACTTGCAAGCCGTTTCGAGAACATCGAGCGCGAACCGCCCTTGAACTCGTGCGCCATGTCGACCACTTCGATTTCGGGCATCGCTTTGCCATTCGCGCGCTCAGGCAAGGCGACCCGATACCAGAGCGGATCTTTCGCAGCATGATAGAGGCTTTCGATCGACGGCGTTGCCGACCCCAGCACGACCGCCGCCCCTGCGCGGCGCGCCATCCATATGGCAACGTCACGGGCATGGTAGCGTGGTGCGCTGTCCTGCTTGTACGAACCTTCGTGCTCTTCGTCGATCACGATGAGGCCGAGATTGCGCAATGGCGTGAACAAGGCGCTGCGTGCACCGACCACGACACGCGCCTCGCCTGAACGCACGAAATCCCATTGGTCGTATCGCTCGCCGTCGCTCATGCGCGAATGCATGACCGCTACCTTGTCGCCGAAACGCCCGCGGAACCGCGCAACCGTCTGCGGTGTGAGCGCAATTTCGGGAACGAGCACACATGCCGTCCTTCCCGCTGCGATGACCTGCTCGATCGCGCGGAGATAGACCTCCGTCTTCCCTGAACCCGTCACACCATCGACGAGAACGACTTCGCCGTTTTCATGGCGGCAAGCTTCAGCGACAACGTCAAGGGCAGTTTGCTGACCAGGCGTTAGCGCCAACGATTGATCCGTTTGCAATGAGACAGAGGGGCTTCGCCCGTCTGCCAACACACCGCGCATGCGGCGGCGGCGCTCTATCTTGATGACGTCCTTCTCGGCAAGCGACTTCAACGTGCTTGATATGTTGCCAAACTCGAGGGACAACTCGGTGGCACGCAACTCGCCCTGTTTCAGAGCGTCGAGGATTTGAATCTGCTTGACAGCGTTCTTGCGCGGCGCGTAATCGGCAGCGCCTTCCGCCAGCATGACCCAGCGGTCATCGACCTCGCCGACCGACGGTTGCTCGAGACGGTAATAACCGCCAGCTGCTCGCACCATGCGCGGCACTCCCCCAGGAGGCGTGAACAAACGCACGCACGATGAAAGAGGAGCGATGTAGCGCTCGGAAAGCCATTGTGCGCACGCTGCGCCTTCCTCATCGAAATAAGAATTGCTGACCGCACGCTTGATGTATTTGAGCTTTTTGGGATCGAGCCCTCCGGGAATCTCATCCGCTTCGCATTCGAACAAATCGATGACGAACCCGACTACTTGCCGCGCACCAAGCGGCACGACGACCGCGCATCCGACCTCGATGTCATAGTCGCCTTCCGCTGCCTGCTCAGGCACGCGATACGTATATGGCGCGTCAAGCGCCTGCGTGGCGATGTCCAATATGACCGATGCAAGTTTCATGGGAACGAGTATACAAGTGGCACACTGCTCCCAGGGAAGGGTGTGCCATTTTCCAAAAGTG
>JAZLCO010000045.1:0-2341 GCA_045614225.1 Eggerthellaceae bacterium
CGCGGGGGCGCGGGACGCGCCCTGGGCGCGCCGGCCCGGGGACCGGGAGCTTCGGGGGTCCGGGGCTAGAGGGCTAGGAAGAGCTCTCTCTCTGGGATTTCGAGATGCGACGGAGGGTTGCGGGTCGGGGCGTGGCCGTGGCGGCCCGTCGCGCCGCGCGGGCCGGGGCGGCCGTCATGGCGGGAGCTGCGTTCGTCCCGTACAGCAAGGAAACCACCCCTCCCAAAGCTCTCATGGCGCCCGGCGCCCTCCATGGGAGGCGCCTCCGCGCCGCGCGGGTTTCGGTTGGAATGGTTTCAGCCCGCCTGTTCGATTATTATCCTCGTCCCCGAATGTTCGGAGACGTGTCAAAACTACCATCCCGGCATTATCCTGTCAAGAGAATGCTCTCGGCTATATTAGGTCTATACCGTCGGGCAGATAATGGCGAGAACCCGCGCGGGCACCACGCCGCGCAGAAGCGATTCGTGGAACTATCCTGCGACTCATTGTTGCCCCATGCAGCTTTCGGTTAAACGCACCGCATGGTCTGCCAGGTAAAGCGGCAGGCTTAGGACTCCGCCCTCATAGGCCAGGTTGCGCAGCGACATGCGCACGGCCAAAGGCGTGCTGTCGGGATATTTGCGGCGGTAGTAACCAAGCGAGGCCGATTTCACGTTCTCGCCCGACTTCACCTCGACGGGGACGACATCGTTTTCGACCTGCATGAGGAAACCGACCTCGTGCCGTGGCTTCTCGTTCAGCCAATACCGCGGCGCCACGTCGAGCTGGCAAGAGAGCGCCTGGAGCGCGTAGTTTTCCGCAAAAGCCCCCTTGAATTGGGCAAACAGCCCATCTTTCAAACCGAAAGCCGACGGGCGGAGGCGGGAGAGGCGGCGCAGGACTCCGACGTCGAGGCAATAGAGCTTGAAGATCGCCGCCTCGTCGTGGGATGACAGGGGGATGCCGGGGCATGCGCTGCGCGTCGCCCGCAAGACGAGGCCCGCTCTTTCGAGCCACGTCAGCGCGTCCTCATACTCGCGCGCGCGAGCGCCCTCGCGGACGAGCCCGAAGAGGAACCTCTTGCTCTCGCGTGCGAGCTGCGTGGGAAGCGAGTTCCATATACGCGAGATCTTAGCGAAACCCGCCTTGCCGCCATGCTTGGCAAAATCACGCTCGTACGAATCTATAAGGTCATCTAGCACCTGGTCGACGGCTACGTAGTCATGCTCCTCGCTCCAAGCCTCCACCGCCTCCGGCATGCCCCCCACGGCGAAATACTGCTGAAGCTTTTCCGTCAGCTGGTTTGCGAACAAGTCGGGGACCGCCGCCGGCATATCGATCCCGCGGCAGAACTCATCCAGATTTCCCGAGCCGGTCGCACGCAAGAACTCTGAAAAGGTTGCCGGGTACATGTCGCGGAACGTCACCTTTCCCACGGGGAAAGACTGCTCGTTGCTGGCAAGCGTCACCCCGAGCAGTGACCCCGCACACGCTACGTGGTACTCAGGTGCGCTTTCGCAAAAGTACTTAAGGGAGCTGAGCGCGGCCGGGCAGTCCTGGATCTCGTCCAGAATGAGGAGAGTGCTCCCGGGCTTTATGCGCACGTCCGATGCGAGAGACAGGCTGTCGACGATACGGCGTGGGTCGTTCGTAACCTCGAAGAACTGAGCATATTCGCTCGGCGTGTCGGGATTGAGCTTCTCGAGAGAGAAGTAGGCTACTTGCTCATAATTGAGCTTGCCGAACCGTTTTAGCGCCCAGGTCTTGCCCACCTGCCGCGCGCCTCGAAGTATGAGCGGCTTCCGATTGCGCCCTGACTTCCAGCTCGAAAGAGACGCAACGATGTCTCGTTCCATAGAAATCTCCTATAACGTGATTTTGAACACATTATAGGAATTATTTTATGACAAGTAAACCACATTATCGGAAGTCTACGTTCCAGCACATTGAACCCAATCAGGCCCTCTCGGGGTTCCTGGCCGGGCCGGTAGATGCCTTGCCATCAAAACCAGAGGAGAACTTGCATATATGAACAGTCGTATGTACCGGGTTTCGTGCCAACCTGGCGACCACCCCTGAGGTGGGAATCGATCAATTCGATCGTTCACCCCTGGGGTAAATGAATCGATCAACCACCCCAGGGGTAAATGATCGGGCGGGCGATCAGCCGCGGAGCTTGAACAGGAGGTCGACGAGCTGCTGGCGCTCGTCCCCGTCGAGGGGCGCCGCGAACTCCTCGCACGCCGCGTCGTAGCTCGCGCGCCATTCCACGCTCTGGGCAAGTCCGCGCTCGGTCAGGCGCACCGCCGTGCCCGGCGCCAGCTCGCCCCCGTAGTCCACGAGGCCCTGGCCTTTAAGC
>JAZLCO010000046.1:0-1890 GCA_045614225.1 Eggerthellaceae bacterium
GGGCGACCTGCGCAAGGTCGTCGAGATAATCATCGAGAAGGCTGGGCTCGTCTCCGCATTGCAGAACGAGGGCACCGATGAGGCGCGTGGCCGCATCGAGAACATCAAGGAATTCCTCGGCGTTGTCGACGAGTTCGTCGAAACCCACGACGACGAGGATGCCGAGTTCGCAGCCCCGACGGCAGGGGAGGTCGAAGAGGGCGAGGAGCCCGCGCGCGTGTTGCGGGGCGATTCGCTGGCCGACTTCATCGAATGGGTGCGCTTGCGTACCGATCTCGATGCAGCGTCCGACGACGGTCATGCGGTCACGCTCATGACCGTGCACTCGTCTAAAGGACTCGAATTCGACTGCGTCTTCGTGGCTGGCATGGAGGAGTCCCTGTTCCCGCACATGAACTCGATTGCCGATTCCGGTGCTGTCGAAGAAGAGCGCAGGCTGGCATACGTCGCCATCACGCGCGCTCGGAAATACCTGTATCTGACCTGCGCTTCGCAGCGCCAGCTGTTCGGCTCTACGCACGTGAACCCAGTGTCGCGCTTCCTCCAGGAGATTCCCAGCGAGTTGCGCCAGACCACCGGCGTGGGCTCGGCGGGCTTCTCGGGAACTGGTTGGGAGAAGCGTGGCAGCCGTCGTGGCATCTCGGGTTCTGGCACCGAGGCGGGCGAGGGCCGCGTGTTCGGCCGCTCGAGCGCCTTCGGTTCGGGCGAGCGTTCGCGCAATGCTTGGACAGGGCTTTCCGCCGCTGCCCAAAAGAAGTCGGGCGCATCCACTACGTTCGCGAAGGGCGACCAGGTCGATCACAAGACCTTCGGGCGCGGAGTCGTGGCGAAGGTGGACGGCGACACGCTCTACGTGAAGTTCAGCAAGCTCGGCGAGACGAAGAAACTGCTGAAAGATTATGCGCCAATCGTTAAGATTAATACGGACTAGTTCATAAGTAAGTGAGGTCATCATGTCGTCACCCATCATCGTGGTAGGACACAAGAATCCTGACAATGACGCGATCAGCGCAGCTATCGGCTACGCATGGCTCAAGAACGAGCTGGCTAGGCGCGACGCGAAAGAAGGCGAGGAAATCCCCACGTACGTACCGGCGCGCCTCGGCCCGCTGCCGCGCGAAACGGCCGGCGTACTCGACAAGTGGGGCGTCGATGTGCCCATGGTCATCAATAACCTGTTCGCTCGCGTGTCCGACGTCATGACACCCAATCCGCTCTCGGTCAAAGCAGATGCGAAGATCATCGAAGCTGGGCGCATCCTGCGCAAGCACAACGTGCAAGCGCTCGTCGTCACGAACGAGGACGGCACGTACAAGGGTCTCATCTCGACGCGCATGATTGCGAACCGCTACATCTCGGCAACCGATGTCCTCGAAACCGAGGGTGCGACGCAGATGTCGGTTGCAGCGGACCTCATTGCTTCGCTCGATCAGACGGTCGACACCGTCATGGAATCTCAGATTCTCACGCTTGATGCTGACGACAAGCTCGACGAAGCCGTGGCAGACATCATGGAATGCCCGTTCCGCGAGGCCGTCGTGCTCGACGAAAACGACGTGCCGATCGGCATCGTCACGCGTTCCGACATCGCTGTGCATCCGCATCGCAAGGTCATCCTCGTCGACCACAACGAGATCAGCCAGGCGGCGGCCGGCATCGAGGATGCCGAGGTCATCGAGATCATCGACCACCATCGCATCGCCGATGTCTCGACCGTCTATCCCATCAAGTTCCTGAACATGCCCGTAGGCTCGTCGGCAACGATCGTCACGCTCGAGTGTCAGCGCTACGGCATCGTTCCGCCCAAGCCCATCGCGGCCGTGCTTCTGTCGGCGGTCATGACCGACACCGTCGTGCTGGAGTCGCCCACGGCCACTCCGACCGACAAGC
>JAZLCO010000047.1:0-10591 GCA_045614225.1 Eggerthellaceae bacterium
CGACCTATGCGCCGAGCGCGTGGCGAGCGGGCGCATCCCCACGTGCGCGCACCACTGCCAGGCCCGCTGCATCGAATACGGGCCCGCAGACGAACTCGCGCAACGCGCAGTGACCGAGCAGAAGGTCGCCATCTACCTGCCGTAAAGGAGCGCATGCGACATGTTGAAATCTGTTGAGAAATACCAAAAGGCGCTCTCGCTCGAACCGTATGCTGACCGTACAGAGATGCCCGTGTACCCGCAGATCAACGCAGCTGCAGGCAGCTTGGGCGGCAAGACCCAGGCCGAGATCTTCTTCGATGCAGAAGCGTGGCTGGAGGCGCTCGACGCTACGTATGCTCTAATCGGCAAGCCCGATATGGGCTTTGCGGAGGCACCTGGCGACGGGGCGTTCGGGATGGCTATGGTTTGCCGTGCGCCCGGGCGCGACCTGGGCGAAAACGAGCTGTACCAGTTCATCGAGACTCCCTACATACAGGACTCCGCGGAGTACAAGGTCATCAACGAGATGGGCTATGGCGCTTGGCGCGTCAAGTACCTCATGGACATCCAGACGCCGCCCATGACCGACCCGGGCCAGCTGTTCGCGAAATTCGGCGAGGTGGGTCGCAACTCCGCAAAGGTGCGGGAGTTCTACGCGAAGCGCGATATCGAAATCAGCGCCCATGCCGCGACTATGCCCATATTCGACACGCTGTCGCTAGACAGGACCATGATGGAGTTCACATGCGACCTCTACGAGGATCCCGGCCCCATCATGGACATCATCGCCAACTACCAAGAAGAGGAGACAGTCAACACCATCAAGCGCCTGCGGGATTCCCATGGCGAGCGCGTCGCCATCTTCGCAATGCGTTCTTCGTCGGCGTTCCTGTCTCCCGATGCGTTCGACGAGTACGCGTGGCCAGCGTTGAAGAGGATGATCGAGACGTTCCATGCCGCGGGCATCATGGTCGTGCTGCATGCAGACTCCAACTGGGTTCCCATGCTCGACAGGCTGATCCAGTTGCCAAAGAAGAGCGTGCACGTGGAGCTGGACGAGGAAAACGACATCTTCGCAGCTTACGAGATACTGCGTGGCTGGCATTCCATTCGAGGCAACGTACCTGCCGGGCTGTTCGCATTCGGTACGCCCGACGACATCTGCTCGTATTGCGAACCATTGGTAGAGATGGGGATGAGCGGTGGTTTCATACTGGGCTCTTCGTGCGATATCCCGCTTAACGCCAAGCCCGAAAACGTGAAGGCCATGATCGACATGGTGCGCTGAGGCGCGCCGCAGGAAAAGCAAACCGAGATAAGGAAGAGGGAGGATATGACCAAGACAACAGACAAATCAGTCTACAAGACCATGGGGTGGAACGGCTTCGGCGGGGCATCGAATACAGCGCGCGTCGATGTGAAGGACGGCCGCATCGCACGTATACGCCCGATGGACATAGACGAAAGGTACACCGAAGACGAGCTGAATCCGTGGACTATCGAGGCCCGTGGGCACAAGTTCACGAGCGGCACGAGGACGACTCTGGCACCGCTTGCCATAGGCTACAAGAAGCGCGTGTATTCCAAAAACCGCGTGCCGTACCCCTTGAAGCGCGAGGACTGGGACCCGAACGGCGAGCGCAATACCCAAAACCGCGGCAAGAGCGGCTACGTGCGCATCAGCTGGGATGAAGCGACCGATATAATCGCGTCCGAGATCCGCCGCATCATCGACACCTACGGCAACACCGCGGTGTTCTGCCAGGGCGACGGCCACGGCGAGACCAAGACCATGCATGCAAGCCACGGCTGCAACACGCACCTGATGGACATCCTGGGCGGTTTTACGCTTCAGGCGCGCCAGCCCGACAGCTGGGAGGGCTGGTATTGGGGCGCCAAGCACATGTGGGGCATGGATCCGGTAGGGCAGCAGTCCTTCCAGTCGAACCTGCTGTGGGACATTTGCCAGAACACCGATGCCGTCATCTGCGTTGGTTGCGACCCCGAGACGACGCCGTGGGGCTGGGGAGGGCAAGGCCCTTCGCGGATCAGCTACTTCTGGTCGGAAATCGGCATCAAGCAGATCTACATATGTCCTGACCTCAATTACGGCGCGGCTATCCATGCGGACAAGTGGATTCCGGTGCTGCCCAACACGGATGCGGCGCTGTGGCTCGGCATAGCGTATACCTGGATAGTCGAGGGTACCTACGACAAGGACTACATCGCAACCCATGCAGACGGCTTCGACTGGTTCGAGCGCTACGTGCTCGGGGGCGAGGACGGCGAGCCTAAGACCCCGAAATGGGCCGAAGGCAAATGCGGTGTGCCGGAAGCGGATATCAAGGCGCTCGCACGGTATTGGGCCACGCACAAGGTGACGACCGTCCACTGCAACGGCGGCGGCTATATCCGCAGCCCGTTCGCCCACGAGCCGGCGCGTTTGGAAGTCGCGCTGCTTGCCATGCAGGGCTTGGGCGCACCGGGCAAGAACATGTTCAAGATGACCGAGTGGGGCCTGTTCGGCATGCCCGACCTCATCCCCATCCCCAAGCCTGAATGGGGCACCTACATGTGGGCCGGCTACACAGGCCATGTTGCGGGCGTCAATCTGGAGCATTTCGTCCCGCAGACGCTCGTGCCGGATGCCATCATGCTGCCCGAAGGCGAAAAACTCACCTGGTACGGGCACGTCATCTGCGGCTTTCCCCGCAAGGACCAGTTCCTCAAGTTCGAGTATCCCATGGACGACGCGTCCCGCATCCACATGATCTGGAGCGACACGCCGTGCTGGTCGACCTGTTGGAACGGTGGCAACCGCATGCAGGATGCCCTGCGCAGCGAGGAGATCGAGTTCTGCCTGGTCCAGCACCCCTGGATGGAAAACGACTCCTTGTTCGCGGACATCATCCTGCCCATCTCCACCAAGTTCGAGCAGCATGACATCTGCGGGTCGTCCATGTGCGTGGAAAACGACATGGTCGTGCTCGAAAAGCAGGCGGTGGAGCCCGTGGGGGAATCCATGTCGGATGCCGAAGCCGTGCTCGCCATTGCAGACAAGCTCGGCGTCAAAGACGAGCTTTGGGAGCATTGGGTCTATCCGAAGTTCGGCGGAAACTACAACACCGACGGAGCCGGCAACGAAGACGACTTCCTGGCGTTCGAGGAACAGGACACGACGCACGTGTTCGGCGACCCGAGCTTCGAGGCCCTGCAGCAGCGCAGCTACGTGCTCGGCGGGTGCAACGACCATATGCCCTACGAGGAGTTCCTGGAAAAGGAGTACCTGCCCATCCGCTTCAAGGACGAAGATGCATGGATGAGCGATCCTGTCGGGATGCAGGACTTCTACAATGACCCTGCAAACCACCCGCTGGGCACGCCGACAGGAAAGATCGAGTTCTACGCGACGGGCATCGCCGATACTTGGGGCGACGACGGGGAGCGCCCGCCGGTGCCGCACTGGATCGAGGAAAGCCCGCTGCACCACGAGCGGCTGACATGCGAACGCGGCAAAGACTACCCGTTCCTGACCGTTTCCAACCACCCTCGCTGGCGCGTGCATGCCCAGCACGACGACATCACCTGGCTGCGCGAGATAGAGACCTGCAAGGTCACGGGCCCTGACGGCTACAAGTACGAGCCGGTTTGGATTAACCCGCTCGATGCGCGGCGGCTGCGTATAGAAAACGGCGACATCGTGCGCATCTACAACGAGCGCGGTAGCGTGTTGGGCGGCGCATACCTTACCGAGCGCATTAGGCCCAACTGCATCAGCCAGGACCATGGCGCGCGTGTCGACTCCATTGTGCGCGGTACCGGCGGGTTGGACCGCGGCGGTGCGAACAACCTGATATGCCCCGGCGCGACGACTTCCAAGCATGCTGCAGGCGAGGTCACCAACGGCTTCCTCGTCAATATCGAGAAGGTCGATGTCTTCGCATTGGCGGAGCAGTATCCAGAAGAATTCAGCCGCGACTATGAGCCCGATACGGGGCTGGTTGCTTCGGCACGCATTGTGAAAGAGGAGGAATAGCCATGTCGCAGAAAGTGTTTTTGGTGGATGTGGCCCACTGCAACGGATGCCACAATTGCCAGATAGCGTGCAAGGACGAGCATTGCGACCAGGCGTGGTTGCCCTATGCGGCCGCACAGCCCGATACCGGGCAGTTCTGGTGCAGGGTCGAACAGCAGGTCCATGGCACGGTGCCCAAGGTGAACATGACCTATTGGCCGGTGCTGGGTGCGCAGACCCAAGCTATTGCAGAATATGCCCCCGAGGTCGTTGCCGAGCGCGAAGACGGCTTGATCGTGATTGACCCAGAAAAAGCCGCAGGCCGGCACGACATCGCCGACAAGTTCGAGGGCGTCTACTGGAACGAGGAGCTGCAGATTCCGCAAGGGTGCACCGGGTGCGCGCATCTGCTCGACGACGGGTGGAGAGTGCCCCGCTGCGTGGACGCCTGCGCCGTGGGCGGAATCCGTTTCGGCGAGGCATCGGATTTTGCCGAAGAGCTGAAGCGTGCCGAGCGCCTGGACCCCAAGAGCAACGTGTACTACCTCAACCTCCCCAAGCGCTGGGTTGCAGGTCAGGTCGTTGACAGCGAGGCGGCCGAGGTCGTCATCGGCGCGACGGTGTCGCTGCTTTCCGCAGCTGGCGATGGCGAGCCGCTTGCGACCGTTGCCACCGATGAGTTCGGCGATTTCTGGTTCAGGCAGGTGGAAAGCGCAGCGTACCGCGTGCGTGTGGAGTGCGAAGGCTATCTGACGAGGTACGCAGACGCAGACGCCAGAGGCGCGGACGCCAATGTCGGAACCATCGACTTGTACAAGATTCCAGCTAGCAAGTAGAGATACACTGCGGCAATTGGCATGCATTTCGGGAGTCCGATTTTGCGCGCTTTGCGGTTGTCACGTGAAATAACGCCCCAAACTTGATGTGCGGAACCGGCGACCTGCGGTTTTGCGGGTACCGACCAGGTTTTGGGGCGTTATTCCGCAAGGCAACCGCTAGTCCAGCCCCAGATCCTTGAGCATGTGGTACGGAAACGGCGGGCACCCTGGCGGGTAGTGCCCGTAACCGACGAGCTTCCGCGTGCAGCTGCCCACGCGGATGACGCGCTTCCATTTCCGCGCCTCCTGGCTCTCGCTGCTGTCGATGAGACGCAAGGCTAGCCCCTTTTCTCGCGCCTGAGCGCATTTGTTCCCAAGATAGGGCCAAGTGTGCCCGAAACGGGCACGCGGGCGATTCGTGTTTCCCAGAGGGCCGCTGAAGATGTTTTAGTTTCAAGGGAGATTCTTGGAAGATAATCGGTTTCGCCGTGGCGAAAGCAACACCCGAGTTGGTGCCGCTGGAGCGAAATCATAGGTTCCGCCGTGGCGTTAGCATAGATTTCGCCGTGGCGAATGTGGATAAAAAAGCTTTCGGCAGGGCGCAAGCAAGGCCCGAAATTCGGGCGCTTTTTCGCGTGACAAAGAAATCATTTGTCGGTAAAATGTCGGTCGCGTGTTGGTTTGACCAACAAAAAAGGCCAACCGCAACGGGTTGACCTGGTGTTTCTGGCTCCCCGGGTAGGATTCGAACCTACAACCCTCCGGTTAACAGCCGGATGCTCTGCCGTTGAGCTACCGAGGAATGCGTGCGCTTTTCCAAGTGCGCAAGGAAGTATTATAGCGAAACGACTTTTCAGTGCAAGGGCTGATTAGTGTATTCGGCGTGAAGACTTGCAGAGTCTGATGCCGTGCTACTGCAACTCGCGGAAGGAAAACACGCCGTCGTCGTAAACGCCGATGCTATGCGTGCCGTCTTTTGGCAACCCAACGCTTCCAGGGTTGAATAACCGCAGGCTACCCGCAGCTTCGTTCCGTTTCACATGGAAATGCCCGTATGCGAACACGGTGCCTGCCGGTAGTTGGGGCAAGTTGCCATGGTCCCATAGATGTCCGTGCGTGCAATAAATCTGCTGGGTTCCGTCAAGTATCCAAGCGTAATCGGCCATGCAAGGGAAGTCGAGCATCATCTGGTCGACTTCCGAATCGCAGTTGCCACGCACTGCGACGATGCGGTCCGCCAGCGGGTTGAGCATCGCTGCGACCTCCGCGGGTGCATATTCATCGGGAAGAGGGTTGCGCGGTCCGTGGTACAGCAAATCGCCCAGCAGCACCAGCTTGTCGGGGGAGAGCTCGTCGACAACGCGGAGCGCTTCGGCGCACCACTTGGCAGAACCGTGGATATCGGAGAGGAAGACGAGTTTCATGAACAGCTCCTCGATGAGGTGGACGGTTGTTTCGAACCGCTTCAGTTTAACTATTGTTTCGCTGTTGGTCGAGGATTGCCCGCGCGTACGGTTGAAGAACCTTTCGCGTTAGCATGCAGCCATCAAGAACGCTATACTTTTCAGTCATGGATGACAGAGAAAGACGGCGATTCGACTCGGGTCGTGAGCGACGCGAGCCAACGCAGCGATCAACATACGATCGGCAGTCGCAGCGCTCGAGCGAGCGCCAATCGACACGTGCTCGTCAGTCGGTTGACCGGGAGCAGCGCTCTTACGAGCGCCAATCGACGCGCGCACGGCAATCAGTCGATCGGGAACAGCGCTCGAATACGCGTCGACCATCGTACTCTCAGCAATCTGAGCGTACCCGGCAAACAACGCGCCAGACGCAACGCCGAGCGACAAGTGGCACTCAGCGTTCTTCCGTCCGTCAATCATCGTATGCTCAGCCCCGAACCCGTCAGGCGGTAGCGTACCAGCAGAAATCTCGGTTCCCGTTGGTGGCAGTCGTGCTGGCGGTGCTCGTCATCGTCTGCGTAATTGCTGGTATCTGGATGGTCACACATTCCCAAAGTTCTTCAGTCAATCGGCCTGAAAGCCAGACGTCCGGCCTCAGCGTCACCGCAGCTTCGGGCACGCAGCAGTCGGCGCAGCAATCGAAGCTCGCTGGTGCCGAGGAAACGGTTGACGAGAATGGTGTTGTCCATGGCACCACGCCGGATGGAATCAGTTACGTCGTATACGGGCGAGGTAAGTCGAGCGCCAACCCGGGTGTCATTTCGCTTGCAGCGGTTGGCGATGTGTTCGCCACGAACATGAATTTCCCCATATTGGCGGAGTATGGCGAGCGATCGGGTGTCGATTACGATTTCAAGCCGTACTATCAAGCGGTGGCTGACGAAATCAACAGTTACGACCTGCGTTTCATCAATCAGGAGACGCCGTGCGCCGGCAACGGGAACGGCTACGAGTATTCGGGTTACCCCGTGTTCAACACGCCGGATTCATCGATCCATGCGATTGCGGATGTCGGATTCAACATCGCCAACTTCAACTCGAACCACACGTGGGATATGGGTTCTTTCGGCATTGAGCGGTCGCACGAGCTGTTCGCGCAGCACCCCGAAGTCATGGTTATCGGAAGCTATCTTTCGCAAGACGATCGCGACACGGTGCACATGATCGAACGCGACGGAGCGACCATTGCGCTGCTCAGCTACTCGTACGGTGACAATTTCAATGGCGAGGATCCCGATAACTTCCCCAACAAGTACTACACGTGCCAGTTCGACAAATCGGTCATGCAAGACGAAATCGAGCGGGCGCAGAAGGTAGCCGATGCAGTGGTGGTCTACATGCATTGGGGTACGGAATATACGACCGAGCCGAACGATCAGCAGCTTGAGTACGCACAGTTCCTTGCCGATCTCGATGTCGATGTGGTCATCGGCAGCCATGCGCATATTTTGCAGCCGATTCGCTATTACACCAGCGCAAGCGGTAAGCAGGTGCCTGTCGTATTTGGGCTGTCCGATTTCATCACAGGCTGGACGCTGACGGACACCATCCTGTCAGGTATGTTCACATGCGATTTTGCATGGCATGACGGCAAGCTTGCCGTCGAGAACTGCTCGTTCACGCCGGCTATCGAGTGGTCCGACGGCGGCGACACATACGTGCGCTTCCTCAAGGACATGACCGATGACGAGATAGCCAACAATACGCGCACCGAGGACGTGTCCGACGACGTGACCTACCTGCACGACTTCATTGACGGGTTGGGTATGGAAGTGCCTGTTAACTGGTAGCGCACCGTTAGAACAAGGAGAGCTGAGGAGGCTCGGCTGCGGGGTTTTCGAACTCTGGGTGCGCGTTAAGGTTGAAAGCGCTTCGGTCGGCAAGGGGCTCGATGTCGGATAGTGCACCGCCGAGCCACTGCTCAACTTCCTCGAAACGCAGTATCAAGGGCATGCGGTCGTGAATGGGGGAGACCCAGCGGTTGGGTTCGGTCGTGACAATCGAGCAATGCGTACCGTCGGTCAATGCTGCAAGCAAAAGCGGCGAGCTGTCATCCTGCGTGAATTCGTATGCTCGCTTGATTTGTCTGCCTGTTTTGGGGCTTTGCACGGTCTCGCTTCTGTGTGGCTCGAAAAACGAGACAGCAGGTACAATGCAACGTCCGGACTCCACCATGTCACGCCACATGCCGCGACCTGTGAGCGCCGACTCGATACGGGTGTTGAACACGGGGTTCTTTCCCCATTCGACGGGGAATCCCCAATGAAAACTCCCGACGGCAAGCGACCCGTCGGGAGTCCCAAATGCTTCAATTTCACTTCCGGGAAACGCCTGAGCGCGTTCGATGGTGTCATCGAGCGGCTGCAGCCATTCGCCGCGCTCGACAGCGGCGACAACGCGTGCCACCTCTTCGCGCGTGAGCATGACGAACCGACCGCACATGGACGCCTCCGGATTCAGCTTCAGATGATGTTTAGTACACCATCTTCATTGCTTCGCGCACTTCGTCGAGCGTGGCGTTGGCAATCTCGTTCAGACGACGGTTGCCTTCGTGCAGGACGTCCTTCACGTAGTCGAGATCGTTCTCGAACTGCGCGCGACGCTCGCGATGCGGTGCCAAGTAGCCGTTGACGCTTTCGGTGACAATGCGCTTGAGCATACCAGCGCCACCGTCGCCGATCTCTTCTGCAATCTCGACCTCGGAGCGACCAGAGCACAATGCGGCAGTTGTCAGCAGTGCCGACACCTCGGGGCGGTTCTCTTTGTCGAAGTAGATGTTGCGATCGGAGTCGGACTTGGACTTCTTGATGAGCTTGGCCGTTTCTTCAGCCGTGGCGCCCAGCATGATTGAGTTGCCGTAGCTCTTCGACATCTTACGGCCATCGAGACCGGGGATCTCGATCGCGTCGGACAAAATGCCGTCCGGCTCGGGGAACACGCGACCGTAGCGCTCATTGAAGCGACGAGCAATCTGGCGGGTTTGCTCGATGTGGGGCAGCTGGTCCTTGCCGACCGGCACGATGTTGCCTTTGCAGAACAGGATGTCGCATGCTTGGTGCACAGGGTAGGTCAGCAGCAAACCCGTAAGCGCATGACCCGATGCTTCCTGCTCGGCCTTGACGGTGGGGTTGCGCTGCAGCTCGGCCTCGGTGCACAGCGAGAGGAACGGCAACATGAGCTGGTTGAGTGCGGGAATCGCCGAGTGCGTGAAGATGGGCGTCTTCTCGGGGTCGATGCCAGCGGCCAAGTAATCCATCACCATGTTGTAAACGTTGTCCTGGATGTGCTCGGTTGTGTCACGGTCGGTGATGACCTGATAGTCGGCAATGAGCACGTAGCACTGGATGCCGAGGTTCTGATACTCGACGCGATGCTGGATGCTGCCAAAGTAGTGGCCAAGATGCAGGCGGCCCGTCGGGCGATCGCCCGTGAGCATCGTGTACTTTTCAGGATGCAGGGGCAGGTCAGCGCGGATGTCGTCGGAACGCTTCTTCGAAGCGAGGAATGTGTCGGAAAATTCGGCCATGCTTACTCCATTTCGTTATCTAATGCCTTGAAGGGGTGGTTCCCCTTATGATTTCTCATTGCTGCTGCAAAATGCGTAACGTCAAGTATAACGGTTAACAGCTCACTTGCGACGTTTTTGCGAAGTTCGGTTGCATGGCTTCAACGTGGGCGCTAGAATATGCACGCACACGGACGCTTGGCTCAGCGGGAGAGCATCGCCTTCACACGGCGGGGGTCACTGGTTCAAATCCAGTAGCGTCCACCAGAAACATCAGGTCGCCACTATGGCGGCCTTTCTTATTGTTAGGAGTCGCCTGATTTGAACCAGCATGGCTGCCGAACAGCCTTTGGCTGTTCGGGCCCGAGCGCAGCGATAGCGGCCGCGCGAGGGCAGCGCGGGCGGAAGCCCGCGCCCAAATCCAGTAGCGTCCACCAGAAACATCAGGTCGCCACTATGGCGGCCTTTCTTATTGTTAGGAGTCGCCTGATTTGAACCAGCATGAGTGTTTGCGCAAAAATCGGCCTCGGATTTGACAAAATGTAACAGATTTAACGTCAAAAAGCGCGAAATGGCGCTTTTCTCATTGCTAAGAAATACGTTTCCCCAGGTCGCAAAAATGGCTGATTGATTCGCAGGGCAAAATCTGCCCTGAAAGGCCGTTTTTGATCGCGTGCCGAACGTTGGTGTCACGGGCCGCTTTGAGACGGAAGCGGCCATTGCCTAGAATCACATTTTGCGGAATGTAAGATTCGAGAGAAAGGCAACGGCCACCATGGACACTCTACAGGAAAAGGAAGCGATGCAG
>JAZLCO010000048.1:0-139652 GCA_045614225.1 Eggerthellaceae bacterium
CGAAAGTGACGGAATGGTTTAAAACTCGATGCCGCCGGTCATTCGGTGCTATGGTTCAGTCGACAAGACGAACCATGCACATGAAGGAGCGTTGTCATGAGTGACCAGAATTATTGGAACACCCCTACGGGCGAGGCTGGAAACAACGAGTCTCAATTCACAAGCTCAAATCAGCCAACGCAGGCATTCAGGTCAGGCACCACTGATACGATGCCGCCTGTTGCTGAAACGCAGTCAGCATCACGACAATCATATTCATATGGTACCCCCCAGAGTCAAGGCTACAGTTACAAGAACACGACTGCGCAGAAGACAGCCTCTCCGGGCAAAACATTCCTGTTTGCCTTCCTTGGAGCACTGCTTGCCTTCGCTCTTGCATTTGGCGGATTTGCAGCATGGCAAGGCACGCAAAACTCGAACGTCATATCTAACAACACTGTGCAAAGCGATCGCACGCTTGGCTCCTCTGACCCTTCGGTCATCAACGCTATCGATGAGGGTTTGACGCTACCTGAGGCGGTTGCAGCAAAAGCCTTGCCATCGGTTGCTTACATCGGCGTGTACGCTACGCAGTCGAACGCATACAGTCTCTATGGCTACAGCATGGGAGGACAATCGAGCGAGCTGCAAGAAGTTGCGCTAGGCAGCGGTGTTGTTCTAAGCGATGACGGCTACATTTTGACGAACTACCATGTTGTTGAGGGGGCCGAAGCTATCAAGGTGACGATCGAAGGTGTCGAGTACGATGCGGACGTCATCGGTACTGATCCAAGCAGCGATCTCGCTGTTATCAAGGCGAAGAACGCTACCGGCTTAACGCCTGCTGATATCGGCGATTCAGACAATCTCGTTGTCGGAGAATGGGTTATGACGGTCGGTTGTCCGTTCGGTCTCGAGCAATCTGTTGCAACCGGTGTGGTCTCTGCGACGTCTCGCTCCAGAATCGTCGACGACAGCCAGTACGGTTACGGCTCGGGATATGGCTCTTCTGAACCGACGCTGTATCCGAACATGATCCAAACTGATGCGGCCATCAACCCCGGAAACTCCGGTGGAGCACTCGTCGACTCCGACGGCAAGGTCATAGGTATCAATACGCTGATAGCATCCTATTCCGGAAACTACTCGGGTGTTGGTTTTGCAATCCCGATCAATTACGCAATCAACATCGCCGATCAGATCATCGACGGTAAAACGCCTACTCATGCGAAGCTTGGTGTCTCCCTCGTCAATGTGACTTCGCAAGTTGCAAAACGCTACAATCTTGCATCTGATTACGGTGCATATGTACAGGAAGTTTCAGCAGGATCCGGTGCTGAAAGTGCAGGCATTGAAGCAGGCGATATCATCATCGCGTTTGATGGCGAGAAGGTTTCTTCGTCAACGGATCTTACGCTCGATGTGCGTGAGCATAACCCTGGTGATACTGTCACGATTACCGTAAATCGCAATGGTGAGGAAAAGTCGTTTGACGTAACGCTCGGGTCGGACGAGCAAGAGCTTGCTGCCGTAAGTGCGCAAAGCCAGCAATCGGGTAGTGAGCAGCAAAACCCTTATGGTGGCAACGGGAACAGCAGCAACAGAGGCTACGAAGGGTATAGCTACGAGGACCTCCTGCATTTCCTCGATCTCCTATAAGGTGATGACTTGAGCATCGAGCAGCTTAAATATCTGCTCTAATATGACGAACTGAAGCCCCGTTTTCACAGACGGGGCTTTTCTTTTCAGGTAATATTGTTCGTGGTTCAAAACGAGCGAACAGGAGGAAGTCCATGCTCGACGACTACAAGTACAAACGCGTTCTTTTGAAAATCTCCGGCGAGGCCCTTGCAGGTGATCAGGGATATGGCATCGACCCTAAGGTCGTTGACGATCTTGCTGAAGAGATCCTTCCCATCGTCAAAGATGGCGTGCAGCTCGCCGTCGTAGTTGGTGGTGGCAACATCTTCCGTGGACTCGCAGGTTCTGCTGAAGGTATGGATCGCGCTCAGGCTGACTACATCGGCATGCTGGCAACAGTGATGAATGCCTTGGCTCTGCAAGACGCATTTGAGCGTCATGGCATTTTCAGCCGCGTGCAATCGGCCATCAACATGCAAGAGGTTTCCGAGCCCTACATCAGGCGTCGAGCGATGCGCCATCTTGACAAGGGCCGTGTGGTCATCCTCGCTGCGGGTACCGGCAACCCGTATTTCACGACCGACACCACGGCTGCACTCAGGGCCTGCGAGCTCGATGTCGATTGTCTCATGAAAGCCACTAAGGTCGATGGCGTTTACGATAGCGATCCTGTCACCAACCCCGATGCTAAGAAGTTCGATCGCATCAGCTACATGGAGGTCCTCAACAGAGGCCTTCACGTCATGGATGCCACTGCAACGTCGCTTTGCATGGACAATGACATGCCGATGATTGTTTTCGACCTCACAACTTCGGGCAATATTTCACGTGCTCTCAAGGGCGAAAGCGTCGGTACAACGGTAGAATAGGGAAGATTGGTCATCATTATTGATGGAATCATAGAAGGGGATAGAAATGGATGTCGATGAGATTCTGCTCACTGCAGAAGAGAAGATGGGCAATGCCGTAGAGGCTTTGGGCAACGCCTTTGGAAGTGTTCGCACAGGACGCGCAAACGCGCGTGTTCTTGACCGAATCAAGGTCGATTACTACGGTGCAGCGACGCCTATCAACCAGCTTGCCGGCATCAAGACGCCTGATGCGCGATTGCTCGTCATCGAGCCGTGGGACAAAAGCTCTTTGAAGGCCATCGAGAAGGCGATCATGGAAAGCGACCTTGGCGTCACACCTTCGAATGATGGCATGTGCATCCGCCTGCCGTTCCCCGCGCTCACCGAGGAACGTCGTCGCGAGCTCGTCAAGCAATGCAAGGGCTATGCCGAGGATGCGCGCGTTTCCGTCAGAAATGCACGTCGCGACGCAAATTCTCAGCTTGGCAAAGCCGAGAAAGCTGGCGATATCACCGAAGACGATCAGCGTGATGGCGAAAACGATGTCCAAAAGCTCACGGACAAGTACATCAAGAAGATTGATGAGATGTTCAAGAAAAAAGAAGCCGAGGTAATGGAGATCTAGGTTCGGTCCATGTTCCATAAACCGATCGACGAAATATTTCCCAACCCGCCGGAAGGGCTCGAAAGGGCCCTTCTTGATGAAACGCGCATCCCAAAGCACGTTGCCGTCATCATGGATGGAAACGGGCGTTGGGCGAAAAAACGTGCGCTCAACCGCTTGAAGGGCCATAAAGCTGGCATAGAAGCTGTTCGTGAAACAATTCGCGCAGCAAGCGATTCAGGTGTCGAGTTCCTCACCATCTATTCGTTCTCGACCGAGAACTGGAAACGACCTGATGAAGAAGTCGAAGGCTTGATGAACCTGTTCGCAAAGACCATGCTGGCAGAAGTTGACGGGCTTCATGAAGAGCATGTTCGCGTGATGACCATTGGCGACATTTCGCGTTTGCCAAAAGAGACGCGCGATGCGTTCGATGACGCGTGGAAAAAAACGAAAGACAATGATGGAATGACGTTGCTCGTTGCGGTCAACTACGGGTCTCGTCAGGAAATCCTCCACGCCGTGCAGCAGATAGTCGACGAGGCTCGGGAAACAGGCGTTGTGCCACAGATTGACGAAGCGCTCTTCGAGCGTGGTTTGTATACTGCGGGCATTCCTGATCCAGAGCTTCTCATCCGCACGTCGGGGGAGATGCGCATCTCGAATTTCCTTCTATGGCAGCTCGCATATACCGAAATATATGTCACTGATGTGCTTTGGCCTGATTTCAATAGATACGAGTTCTTGCGTGCATTGCTGAACTATCAAGGACGCGATAGAAGGTTCGGGGCGGTGTAGACATGTCCGAACTTTCCCCGGCTCCTAAGCGAACTACGCGTACGGGCAAGCCAAAGCCCAATTCCGGCCAGAAGGCGCAACGCGTCAAGGAGAAGGCGTACGAGAAAACGCCTGAACGGTTCAAGAACCCGAGCAGCTTCCAAGTACGTTTGCGCACAGGTGTGATCTATATCACGCTCAACATCGCGGCTATTCTCATAAGCGATGTCACAACGATGATTATCCTTGCTTTGACATCTGCCATCTGCGCCGGCGAGTTTTACTACATGCTTCGTTCCGATGCGAAAATGCCGAACGAGTTCATTGGAAGCGTCGCGTCAGCAGCCTATCCGGTGTTTGCGTTCTTCCTTGGAGTTAACGGCATAATCATGGTCACATTCCTCTTCACGCTTGCATTGACGTGCTGGTACGTGTACTGGCTCCGTGCTCGGATATCGGATGTGGGCGTGTGCATGTTCGGCGCTCTCTATATCGGCATGCAGCTCACCGGGCTTCTGTTCATTCGCATGTCGATTGACGGGATTTGGGGCGGCGTTCTCGTGCTTGTCATATTCGCAAGCATTTGGTTCAACGACGCAGGGGCATATGTGTTCGGGTCGAAATTCGGAAAGCATAAACTTGCTCCACGAACATCTCCGAACAAGAGCTGGGAAGGGTTCATTGCCGGTCTGGTCGTCTCCATGGCGTTCTGGTGCATCCTCCTTGCGATTCCTGGTGTGAATATCACGGTTTGGCAATGCCTGCTTTTCGGCTTGATTTGCGGTTTGACGAGTGTGTTGGGCGATCTGTGCGAAAGCCGAATCAAGCGTTCGGTGGGGTTCAAAGATTCCGGCACCATAATGCCAGGACATGGTGGACTGTTCGATCGATGCGACTCGCTCATGCCCACGTCAGTGGCTGCAGCGATTCTGCTGTTCACGTTCGGTTGCTTACCGCTCCCGTTCTAAAGGGTGTTTTGAAGAACGCTCAATCACAACTAACAGTGTGAGGAAGTGCTGTATGAGAAGAATTGCCGTTCTCGGATCAACCGGTTCCATTGGTACACAGACGCTTGACGTTGCGCGCAGACATCCTGACAAGATTGAAATCGTTGCTCTTTCAGCTGGCAGACGCGCGCATGAAGCGTTCGAGCAGGCCAAAGAATTCAATGTGAGGACAATTGCGCTCGGCAAAGAACCTGATTGCGAAATCCCTAACGAAATAGAAGTATCTGTCGGCCCGAACGCTGTTGCAGATCTCGTCAGCCTCGATGAGGTCGATGTTGTCGTGAACGCGCTCGTCGGTGCAGCAGGGCTACGTGCGAGCTACGAGACGCTCAAAGCTGGGAAGGTACTTGCTCTCGCCAACAAGGAGTCGCTCGTTGTCGGCGGTGACTTGATAATGCCGCTCGCTGCAAAAGTTGACGCACAGAGACGCGAAACAGGTCTTGCGCCTGAGACAGGTCCTGCAGGCGCGTTGATGCCTATCGATTCTGAACACGGCGCCATCTACCAGTGCCTTATCGGTGAGGAGCATCGAGAAGTCGAGCGACTATGGGTGACGGCCTCTGGTGGTCCTTTTAGAGGCAAAAAGCGCGGTGATCTGAAAGACATTACTGCCAAGGAGGCGCTCGCTCATCCCACTTGGAATATGGGCCCCAAGATCACCATCGACTCCTCGACGCTGATGAACAAAGGTCTTGAGGTTATCGAAGCGCATCATCTCTTCGATATGCCGTATGACAAGATCAGTGTCGTCGTGCAACCGCAAAGCGCTATCCATTCCATGGTCGAATTCTCTGACGGAAGCGTGAAGGCCCATCTCGGCACAACTGACATGCGTATACCAATCCAGTATGCGCTCAGTTATCCCGAGCGCTGGGATGCTCCTGTAGAGCCACTCGATTTCACAAAGCTCGGCTCGCTTGAGTTTGCAGAGCCAGATACCGAAACGTTCAAATGTCTCGCCCTTGCCCGGGCAGCTGGTATGCAAGGCGGCACGCTTCCTTGCGTCATGAATGCGGCAAATGAGATTGCGGTAGCCGCCTTCCTTGCAGGAGAGGGCACATACCTCGGCATCGCTGAATGTGTCGAAGCCGTAATGAACATGCATGATGTTCAGAGCGTAGAAAGTATCGATCAACTGCTTGAAATCGATACTTGGGCACGTGATCAGGCAAAGTCAAACATCAGATAAAAGCTGAAACGAATTATTTAACCACTCTACAAAAATAGCCAAAAAGGTCATATGGTCGCTGTGCGCGTTTGTCTACCGTTTAGTTACGTGAGCTGTAAGCCGATATAATAGGTTTCATGGATATTCTCATCATGATACTTGCAGCCACCATTGTGCTCGGCTTCCTCGTCTTTATTCACGAGGGAGGCCATTTCGTCGCTGCGCGTGCGTTCGGTGTGAGGGTCACAGAATTCATGCTCGGCCTGCCAGGGCCGTGCATCGGGGTACAGCATGGCGAGACAAAATTCGGCGTCACTGCCATACCGCTTGGCGGTTACGCACGTGTTTGCGGCATGGAGCCGGGTGAGATGAGCCCTCATCTGCGATCTGCGATGTCAAGCGTTTACGAGCGCGGCATGGCCATCATGGAAGATGTTGCCGCCGACTGCGGAATCACCGATGACGAGGCTTACGAAGCTCTCGAAGAGCTTGTCGAATGGGGTACAATCGCTGGCCCTAAAAAGACTGACGAGTACAACGTGTATCGCACACCGGAGCGAAAGCCGACGCGCATGCAGGAGAAGCGTGCAGCTCGCCGCGGCATCGTTCTACAACATGGAGTTGAGGGTGAGCCCCGACCGCTCGACGATGCCCAAGAGTTCTTCATGAACGAATATCGTCAACAGTACCGGTCACTTCCATTCTGGAAGCGCACGGTCATTCTCCTTGCTGGCCCTGGAATTAATCTCCTGTTTGCCATCCTTGCGTTTGTCCTCATCTACTCAGTTCTCGGATTTGATTACCAGAACACGCAGACCGGCGAGATTACGCATGTAACCGTGCCGCCGCTTCGCGCACTTGAAGCAGGCTTTATGTACATCGGCATGGTCGTACAAGCTGTCGTCGGATTGTTCAACCCTCAGACCGCCGCTGAGACGGTTGCCAACTCCACATCAGTGGTCGGCATCGCGGTCATGTCGAAGTCGGCATTCGAGGCGGGGTTCACAAACGCGCTCATGTTTACGTCGATGCTTTCCGTCTCTCTCGGCATCATGAATCTCCTTCCCATCCCACCGCTTGATGGGGGGCGCTTCGTTGTCGAGGTTTACCAACGCATTCGTCGGAAGGTCATCTCTATCCGCGCGATGAACTACCTATCCTTTGCCGGAGTCGCTTTGTTCACCTTGTTCTTCATTGTCATGATGAACCAGGACATCCAGCGTTTCATCTTTGGCAACTGGAGCTGATCTTTTCTCATACGAAGAAACAATCAAAAGAGACTGACCCTCTTCGTGTCCTCCGTTTGCCGTACAATCGAACCATCGAGAACGGGGGAGTTATGAAACCGAACGAGAGCACACATCAAGTCATGGTTGGCAACGTGTCAGTTGGCGGAGGAGCGCCAGTCGCGGTGCAGTCGATGCTCAATGCCCAAGCTGACAGCGCTGACGCGAATCTTGCGCAAATTGAGACGCTCGCCGAGGCTGGATGCGAAATTGTTCGCATGGCGATTCCAAGGCGCGATTGTCTTGATGCATTCGAGGCGGTCTGTTCCAAGTCTCCCTTGCCCGTGGTGGCAGATATTCATTTCGATCCCGTCATAGCAATTGAGGCTGCTCGTCGTGGAGCAGCAAAACTGCGCGTCAACCCCGGAAACATCGGCGGGCTTGACGCAACCGTTCCCGTGCTCGACGCTGCACGGGAAGCTGGAATCCCCATCCGCATTGGTGTTAATGCAGGATCCCTTGACCAAGAGCTGGCAAGCAGGGAAGACCTAACGCTTCCTGAGAAGCTTGCTGAGTCGGCGGCGCAATATGCCATCTTCTGCGAGCAAAATGGTTTTAACGACCTCGTTGTTTCTGCAAAAGCGCACGATGTCATGACGACAGTGAACACCTATAGAATACTTTCCAAGCGTGTTCCTCATATCCCTCTGCACATCGGCATCACAGAAGCTGGCACGCAATTCCAGGGTATCGTGAAATCCGCTTCTGGCCTTGGCATTCTTCTTGAGGAAGGAATCGGTGACACGATGCGCATCTCTCTCACCGACGATCCTGTTGTGGAAGTGCGTGCGTGTTGGACTCTTCTATCGTCGCTTGATTTGCGTAGGCGTGGGCCTGAAATGATCAGCTGCCCGACATGCGGCCGCTGCCAGGTCAACCTCATTGAGTTGGCTCAAGATGTTGAAAAGCGCCTTCAGTCTGTCAAGACTCCCATTAAGGTAGCTGTTATGGGATGCGTAGTGAACGGCCCCGGAGAAGCCCGGGATGCCGATATCGGTGTTGCATGCGGAAAAGGCTCTGGGGCGGTTTTCGTTCGAGGGGAAGTCGTGCGTAAAGTATCCGAAAACGATATCGTGGATGCATTGATGGAAGAGATTGATAAGATGTAACAACCAAAAAGGACCGATCCTATTTGGTCAATGCTGTTATTTGTGGAGGAGTACTAAATTATGACGAACGTAATGCGCATGAGCAAAGTGTATGCGCCAACGCTTAAAGAAGATCCGTCCGACGCTGAACTCGCAAGCCATCGCCTGCTCCTTAGGGCTGGCATGATGCGTAAAAATGGCGCAGGTCTTTACACGTTCCTGCCGCTTGGAATGCGTGTGCTCAACAAAGTGGAGTCAATCGTCAACGAGGAAATGGACAACATCGGTGCAGAGCGAATCCTGATGCCGTTTGTTCAGCCTGCAGACCTTTGGCATGAATCGGGACGATGGGACGACTACGGGCCTGAACTTGCACGTTTACACGATCGTCATGGCGTGGAGTATTGCCTTGGGCCCACACATGAGGAGCTCATCACGTCTCTCGTGCGCAACGAGCTACGCAGCTACAAGCAGCTTCCAGCGTACCTCTATCAGACGCAGGTTAAATTCCGTGATGAGATTCGCCCGCGTTTCGGCCTCATGCGTGGACGTGAGTTCCTCATGAAGGACGGCTACAGTTTCCACGCAACGCAGGAGTCCTTGCAGCAAACGTATGACGAAACCAGTGAGGCGTATGCACGTATGTGCGACCGCATGGGCCTGACATGGCGCGCAGTCGAGGCCGACTCCGGCCAGATCGGCGGCAAGGTGACAACCGAGTTCATGGCGCTTGCCGAATATGGCGAGGCTGAGCTTGTCTATTGCGAATGCGGCTATGCTGCTGACGCAGAAGCCGGTGAGTGCGTTCCTGCTCCCACCATGTACGAGCGTGATGCCATGGAGAAGATCTCCACGCCCGGCATCCATACGATTGAAGAGCTGGCGGGCTTCCTCGACATTCCTGAAACTTCCTGCATGAAAGCCTTGTCAGGAAAAGATGCTGAAGGCAAGCTTGTCGTGTTGTTCATTCCCGGCGACCACGAGCTCAACGAAATCAAGATCAACCGCGAGGTTCCCGGTTTCGAGTTGCTTACGGATGAGGAAATGGTCGAATTCGGCCTCTTCAAGGGCTCGATGGGCCCTGTTGGATTGCCTGAAGGCGCATTCGTCATGGCCGACCGCAGCCTGAAGGATATTCCTCAGTGGGCTGTGGGCGCCAACGAAGAAGGCTTCCATTATGTTGGTGCGCGTCTCGGCGAAGACTTCACCATCGATGCATGGGCCGACCTCTGCACGGTCAAACCGGGTGACGCTTGTCCTGTCTGCGGTAAGCTGCTTGATGGCGCTCGTGGCATCGAGGTATCGCAGGTCTTCCAGCTGGGCACGAAGTACTCAGAGTCCATGGGTGCAACGTTCATGGACGAAGACGGTTCCGAGAAACCGTTCATCATGGGCTGCTATGGCGTCGGCGTTTCGCGCTCTATGGCTGCAGTTGTCGAGCAATTCCATGACGACCAAGGCATAATCTGGCCGTTGGCGGTCGCGCCTGCGCATGTGTGCGTGATCCCGCTCACTGTCGGAGACGACCTCGTACAGCCTGCTGCTGAAAAGGTTGCCGAAGAGCTCGCCGCTCGTGGTCTTGAAGTTGCAATCGACGATCGAAGCGAACGTGCTGGCGTTAAGTTTGCAGATGCTGACCTTATTGGCTGGCCTCTTCAGGTTGTCATTGGCAAGCGTGGTCTCGCAGATGGCAAAGTCGAGGTCAAGCTCCGCAAGACTGGCCAGAAGAAGGACGTTGCTCTCGATGAAGTTGTTGACTTGCTCGATTTCACGGATCGCGTCGATTTCTCGACGGGCGCTGGCCTCGATGCATTCGATGAGCTGTTTGCGGAATAACAAAGATTGACATCAATGAGTCATTGGGACTGTCCCAATGACTCATTGTCTTTAAGGAGCTAAGAACATGGCAGAGTACGTCGAAGGAAAAAGACCGGTCATCGAAGCGATGAAGACGGACGTTCCCCTCAAGAAGATTCTGCTTGCGGATAACGCAAAGCGTGATCCGATGGTGAACGACATTCTGCGCAAAGCACGCCAGCGCGACATCCCGGTCATCGATGTGCCGAGAGCCGAGTTGGACAGCAAGAGCGCCCGTGGTAGCCATCAGGGCGTTATGGCTGAAACCAAGCCGTTCCCGTACAAGGGCATTGGAGACATCGTCGATGCCGCAGAAAGCTATGCTGCCGAACATGACGGTCGCGCACTTGTGGTTGTGTGCGACCACCTGACAGATGCTGGAAATCTCGGTGCCATCATCCGCTCTGCAGAATCGGTTGGCGCTTCCGGAGTCATAATCCCAAACAAGCGTAGCGCGCATGTCGAAGCTTCGACGTACAAGAGTTCTGCGGGCGCTGTTGCGCATCTTCCAATCGCACAAACCTCTAATATCGTAAATGCTCTCGAACGCTTCAAGAAAGAAGGGTTCTGGGTTTGTGCAGCAACTGAACATTCCTCGAATGAACTCTGGGACGTGAATCTCAAAGGAAAGATCGTGCTTGTCATGGGCAATGAACAAGAGGGGATATCACACCTCGTCCTTGAGAACTGCGATATGGCAGGCAAGCTTCCGATGATGGGCGAGATCCAATCGCTCAACGTTGCCCAGTCAGCGACGGCGTGCATGTACGAATGGCTGCGCCAGAACTGGTAATCTGAATTTACCAAAAGGAGCTGAGACGATACGCTGAGTTCGCTCACCGCAAATTTGGCTTGAGCCAAGGTCTCAAACACAAATTTGCTTGACTTCGCATAACTCAACGCATCGTCTCAGCTTTTCGAGGAAATCCGAGAGGTTTGATCGCCATGGCGATGACACGAAAACGCATGCTTATCGTTGACGGGTTCAACGTCTTGAGGTCGGGAAGCCGTTACAAGAACATTTCGCTCAACATGCCCGACTACGATCACGATTGGTTCAACCGGGCGCGTGAGATGCTCATTAACGATGTCGTGCACTATTCTGGGAAGGAATGGCGCGCCACCATCGTGTTCGACGGAGGAGGAAATGCCGAGTCAACAGGCGACGCAGAGCGTGTTGGTGGTGTGAAGGTCGTATTCTCGCCCGCAGGCTCGAGCGCCGACAAAGTCATCGAGAAGCTCGCATTCCAAGGGCGCGAAAACGGCTACGAAGTAATGGTCGTTACGAGTGACGCTCAGGTTCAAGACACCGTGTTCGGGTTGGGTGTCGACCGCATGAGCGCCGAAGGATTCAGCATCGAAGTCGAGCGCTATTACGACGAGGTGCGCCTTGATGAAACGCCGAAAATTTCACAGAAGCGCACGGTTGCTGAACGCATCGATTCCGAGACGCTTGAGAAACTCAAGGCTTTGCGCGACGGAAACGGCCTGTAACCTGGTAAAAGAACAATAAAGCCACATAGTTGTTAAAAATTCTTCTTGACACACTTTCCTGTACGCAGTATTTTATTCAACTGTGCTTTTTTGCGGAAAACGGGAGATTGTGAAGGAGGAGCGACCTCGTGGCAAGAACGAAAAAACCCACTCCCACCAGCAATTATAGGGAAAGGCGGTCGTTCGCGAAGATTCCGGATGTCATGGATGTCCCCAATCTTATTGCAATTCAGACAGAAAGCTTCAAGTGGTTCACCACTGAAGGCCTGGATCAAGCATTCGCGGACATAAGCCCAATCGAGAACTCGACTAAGGATATGTGCGTTGAGTTCGGCGACCACCGCTTCGGCGACCCGAAGTTCTCGGTTGACGAATGCAAGGAAAAGGACGTTTCGTATCAGGCTCCGTTGTTCGTTGAGATTCGTTTCATCAACAAGGAGACGGGCGAGATCAAAGAGCAGGAAGTCTTCGTTGGTGACTTCCCGCTTATGACTCCGCGTGGAACGTTCATCATCAATGGCACCGAGCGTGTCGTTGTTTCGCAGTTGGTCCGTTCTCCTGGCGTGTACTTCGCCTCCGAGCAGGACAAGACGTCCGACCGTACGATTTACAATGCCAAGATCATTCCTAGCCGCGGTGCTTGGCTCGAGTTCGAGACTGACAAGCGCGATGTGCTTCATGTTCGTATCGACCGCAAGCGCAAGCAGCCTGCTACGCTGCTCGTACGTGCACTCGGTCTCGCTGAGACGCGCGACGAGATCGTTGACCTTCTCGGCAGCTCCGATATGATCCTGCGCACTCTCGACCGCGACCCTGCTACTACGCGCGAGGAGTCGCTCATCGAGCTGTACAAGCGCTTCCGTCCGGGCGAGCCGCCCACACTCGACAGCGCGCGCACGTTGCTCGATGGCCTGTTCTTCAATCCTCAGCGTTACGACCTTGCCAAGGTTGGTCGTTACAAGATCAACAAGAAGCTCGGTGAGGATGTCGAAAACGACAGCTCCACGCTGACTGACGAGGACATCGTTCGCACCATGCGCTACATCACGGCGCTTCACAATGGCGAAGAGGATGTCAACGTCGACGACATCGACCATTTCGGCAATCGCCGCATCCGCACGGTTGGCGAGCTCATCCAGAACCAGTTCCGCATTGGCCTTTCCCGCATGGATCGCGTCGTGCGCGAGCGCATGAGCATGCAGGAACCTGATGACATCACGCCGCAGAGCCTCGTGAACATCCGCCCGATTGTTGCTGCGATCAAGGAGTTCTTCGGCTCATCACAGCTCTCCCAGTTCATGGATCAGACTAACCCTGCTGCTGGCATCACGCACAAGCGTCGTCTGTCAGCTCTTGGCCCTGGTGGTCTCTCGCGTGAGCGCGCAGGCTTCGAAGTCCGCGACGTTCACACGTCCCACTACGGTCGCATGTGCCCGATTGAGACCCCTGAAGGTCCGAACATCGGCCTGATCGGCTCTCTTGCTACGTATGCCCGCGTGAACCCCTATGGTTTCATCGAGACACCGTACCGTCGCGTTGTCGACGGCAAGGTGACCGACGAAATCGATTTCCTGACTGCTGACGAGGAAGAGAACTACACGATCGCCCAGGCGAACGACGAGTTCGATCTCGAGACCCGCGTTTTCGGTCATCGTGATGAGAACGGTGAGTTCATTCCGTCCGCCCGCATTCTGTGCCGCACGAAAGATCCGAACACCGGAGCTTTCGGCGAGCCTGACGAGGTCGCGCCTGAGAAGGTCCAGTACATGGACGTTTCCCCACGTCAGATGACCTCTGTTGCAACCTCGCTCATTCCGTTCCTCGAGCACGACGACGCCAACCGCGCACTCATGGGTTCCAACATGCAGCGCCAGGCTGTTCCGCTGCTTCGTCCGACGGCTCCGCTCGTCGGCACTGGCATCGAGCATCGCATTGCCGTCGACTCCGGCGAGATTCTCGTTGCTCAGAACGGCGGCATCGTCGACTACGTCGATGGCCAGACGATCATCATCCTCAACGACGATGGCGAATACGATGAGTACCTGGTCCCGAAATTCCAGCGTTCGAATCAGTCCGGCTGCATCAACCATCGTCCGATCGTCCGCAAGGACGACCGCATCGAAGCAGGCGACGTCCTGGCTGACGGCCCGTCCTGCGATATGGGCGAACTCGCGCTGGGTCAGAACCTCATGATCGCCTACATGCCATGGGAAGGCTACAACTACGAGGACGCTATCGTCATTTCCGAGCGCGTCGTAGCCGAGGACCTGCTCACGTCCATTCACATCGCCGAGTACGAGGTCGATGCACGTGATACGAAGCTCGGTCCCGAGGAGATTACGCGAGAGATCCCCAACATTTCCGAAGACCTCATCAGCGACCTCGATGCTGACGGCATTATCCGCATCGGCGCCGAGGTGTTCCCGGGCGATGTCTTGGTTGGCAAAGTCACCCCGAAGGGCGAGACCGAGCAGACCGCAGAGGAGCGCCTCCTGCGTGCAATCTTCGGCGAGAAGGCCCGTGAAGTCCGCGATACGTCCCTGAAGGTTCCCCATGGTTCCGGCGGACGTGTCATCGGTATTTCCCGCTTCTCCCGCGATGCAGGCGATGAGCTTGCTCCTGGTGTCAACGAACTCGTACGTGTTTACGTAGCTCAGAAGCGTAAGGTACAGCAGGGCGACAAGCTTTCTGGTCGTCACGGCAACAAGGGCGTTATCAGCCGCGTTTTGCCTGTCGAGGACATGCCGTACCTCGCAGACGGCACCCCGATCGACGTCATCCTCAACCCGCTGGGCGTTCCTTCTCGTATGAACGTCGGTCAGCTGCTCGAGAACCATCTCGGCTGGGCCGCTAAGTGGGGTTGGTCCGACGACGACAATACTGATGAAGTTGTGGACGGTCCGATTTTCGTTGCAACGCCAGTATTTGACGGCGCACACGAGGACGAGATTTCCGACGCCATCGAGAAGGCGAACCGCAACCTCATAAATATGAATCACGAGAAGTACGGCGACATGGCGCGCGACGAATTCGTCCCGCAGCTGTCCCGTACTGGAAAGACCTGGCTTTATGACGGTCGTACGGGCGAGAAGTTCCGCGAGCCCATCACCGTCGGTCAGACGTACATGCTCAAGTTGGGCCACATGGTCGACGACAAGATCCATGCTCGTTCGACTGGTCCTTACAGCTTGATCACCCAGCAGCCTCTCGGCGGCAAGGCCCAGTTCGGTGGCCAGCGCTTCGGCGAGATGGAAGTTTGGGCGCTGTATGCGTACGGCGCTTCCAACGTGCTGCAAGAGATCCTCACGGTCAAATCCGACGACACGTCGGGCCGCGTCAAATCCTACGAGTCAATCGTCAAGGGCGAGAACATTCCTGCTGCTGAGGTGCCGGAATCCTTCAAGGTTCTCGTCAAGGAGATGCGTTCCCTCTGCCTGAACATCGAGCTTGAGGGCCATGACCACACGCCTGTAGACATGGATGTCGTCGAGGACTTCGACGCCGATTCCGCGCTCTATCAGGCGATTGCAGGCGAAGCTGCCAAGACTGAGGAAGATGAGGTCAGTGCTATCGACAGCCTTGCTGCAGGCCTCGACGACCTTATTGGAGATTTGGCTGCAACCGATTTATCTACTGGAAACGAACTCATCGGTGAGGGGGAGGAGCTGTAATGACGACTGAATTCGACGTCACTAACTTTGATGCAATCCGCATTTCCCTCGCAAGCGCCGAGGATATCCGCAGCTGGTCTCGTGGCGAAGTAAAGAAGCCTGAAACCATCAATTACCGTACGCTCAAGCCTGAGAAGGACGGTTTGTTCTGCGAGAAGATTTTCGGCCCCACCCGTGACTGGGAGTGCGCATGCGGCAAGTACAAGCGCGTGCGTTTCAAGGGCATCGTCTGCGAGCGCTGCGGTGTTGAGGTCACGCGCGCTAAGGTGCGCCGTGAGCGTATGGGCCACATCGAACTGGCTGCTCCTGTGAGCCATATCTGGTATTTCAAGGGTTCGCCGAGCCGTTTGGGATACCTTCTCGACATCTCTCCGAAAGACCTCGAGAAAGTGCTTTATTTCGCAAGCTCGATCATCACGTCGGTTGACACTGAGGCACGTGCCGAGGATCTCGACGAGCTCCGCGACGAGTTGGCTGCAGACCTCGAAGAGCTCGACGCCGAGCGCGATCGCATCATCGAGTCTGTACGCCGCCTCTCGACCGCTTACGTTCCCGAAGAGGACGAATTCGTCGACGATATCGACGACGAGGAGCGCATGACTCCAGAAGAGGTCGAAGACGAGATTGCGGAGATCTATGAAGAGTTCAACGAGCGCAAGGCGCTGCGCCAGGATGCGTTCGAGGCCTTCCAGAAGATCGAAGCCAAGCAGCTCGTTCCTGACGAGGCGCTGTACCGCGAGATGCGCATGAACTACCGCGATTACTTCACCGGTGGTATGGGCGCAGAGGCTGTGCGCGATCTTCTCGAGGCAATCGACCTCGAGGCGACTGCTGAAGAACTCGCTGAGGTCATCGAGACCGGCAAGGGGCAGAAACGTGCCAAGGCCATCAAGCGCCTCAAGGTCGTCGACGCCTTCCTGAAGTCGGAGAACAAGCCGTCTGACATGATTCTCGACGTCATTCCGGTCATCCCGCCGGATCTGCGCCCGATGGTGCAGCTCGACGGTGGCCGTTTTGCGACTTCCGACTTGAACGACCTCTATCGTCGCGTCATCAACCGCAACAACCGCCTCAAGAGGCTTCTTGACCTCGGTGCTCCCGAGATCATCGTCAACAACGAGAAGCGAATGCTGCAGGAAGCTGTCGACAGCCTCTTCGACAACGGCCGTCGCGGTCGTCCCGTCACAGGCCCGGGCAACCGTTCGCTGAAGTCCCTGTCCGACATGCTCAAGGGCAAGCAGGGCCGCTTCCGCCAGAACCTGCTCGGCAAGCGCGTCGACTACTCCGGCCGTTCGGTCATCGTTGTCGGTCCTGAGCTGAAGATGCATCAGTGCGGCTTGCCGAACAACATGGCTCTCGAGCTGTTCAAGCCCTTCGTTATGAAGCGCCTCGTCGCGCTCGAGTACTGCGCAAACATCAAGGCTGCAAAGCGCGCAGTCGATCGTGGTGCAAGCTACGTCTGGGACGTCCTCGAAGAGGTCATCACCGAGCATCCGGTACTTCTGAACCGCGCACCTACGCTGCACCGTCTGGGCATCCAAGCTTTCGAGCCCGTCCTAGTCGAGGGCAAGGCCATCCAGCTCCATCCGCTGGTATGCACCGCTTTCAACGCCGACTTCGACGGCGACCAAATGGCTGTTCACGTACCGCTGTCGGGCGCTGCCCAGGCGGAGGCACGCGTGCTCATGCTTTCCACCAACAACATCAAATCTCCTGCTCATGGCCGTCCTCTCACGGTTCCGACGCAGGACATGATCATCGGCTTGTACTACCTCACGGCTGCCCGCGACGGGTTCCCGGGCGAGGGTCGTGCATTCATGGACTTCGCCGACGCTCGCAATGCTTATGACGCCCGTATCGGTGTTGACCTGCAGGCAAAGATCGAAGTGCGTCTCACCAAGGACACCATGGTTGCTTCGTCGTTTAACGAGATGACCGAGATGAAGGCAGGCACGCGCCTCGCCACGACCATCGGCCGCATCACGTTCAACGATGTTCTGCCCGATGATTACCCGTTCTTGAACTACGGCATGGACAAGAAGCAGATCGGCCTCCTCGTCGAAGACGTCTGCAACCGCTATCCGACCTCTGAGGTTCCGCCGATTCTCGACGGTTTGAAGGCTGCCGGCTTCCATTACGCAACGCGCGCTGGCGTCACCGTGTCGGTCTACGACGCGACGATTCCTCCGAACAAGGACGAGATCCTTGCTGTTGCAGATGAGAAGGTTGCCGCAATCGACGAGGATTACGAGATGGGCCTCATGAGCCCCGAAGAGCGTCATCGTCAGGTCGTCGATATCTGGAACGAAGCGAACGAGGAAGTCGGCGATGCAATGGCCGAGAACTTCGATCACTTCAACCCCATTTACATGATGGCCTTCTCCGGCGCCCGCGGTAACATCAAGCAGATTCGACAGCTCGCCGGTATGCGCGGCCTTATGTCCGACCCGAAGGGCGAGATCATCGACCGTCCTATTAAGGCGAACTTCCGCGAGGGTTTGTCGGTACTCGAATACTTCATCTCGACGCATGGTGCTCGCAAGGGTCTTGCCGACACGGCACTGCGTACTGCAGACTCTGGTTACCTTACGCGTCGTCTCGTCGACGTTGCGCAAGATGTCATCATTCGCGAGCTCGATTGCGAGACCACTGACGGCGTTCCGTATGCTTTGCACAACGAGAAGGGCGAG
The DNA here is from genome assembly GCA_045614225.1 of Eggerthellaceae bacterium. Classification (GTDB taxonomy): domain Bacteria; phylum Actinomycetota; class Coriobacteriia; order Coriobacteriales; family Eggerthellaceae; genus UBA9715. The sequence continues at coordinate 18,114 of JAZLCO010000048.1, forward strand.
ATCGACGAGAACCTGATCGGCCGTTGCCTGCTCGAACCTGTCGTTGACGCAAACGGCGAGATTCTGCTAGACGAAGGCGAGTATGTCACGTCAATGGCTAAGCTTCGTGAACTCGAAGCTGCTGGCATCGAAGAAGTTGTCATTCGCACCGTCATGACCTGCCATGCCCATGAAGGCGTTTGCCAGAAGTGCTACGGTTGGGATCTTGCAACCTCGCGCCCCGTCAACATCGGCACTGCAGTCGGCATCATCGCCGCACAGTCAATTGGCGAGCCGGGCACACAGCTCACGATGCGTACGTTCCACACAGGCGGCGTCGCTGGCGACGACATCACGCATGGTTTGCCGCGTGTTCAGGAGCTTTTCGAAGCCCGCAAGCCCAAGGGTCTTGCTGTTCTGTCCGAAATCTCCGGTACGCTTCAGATTTCCGGCGACAAGCAGCAAAAGATTCTCACGGTCCACGACCAAGAAGGCAACATCAGAGAATACGCCGTTTCTGCGCGTGCCCAGATGCAGCCTGGCGTTGTCGATGGATGCGAAGTCAAGGTTGGCCAGCAGCTCACCAAGGGTTCCATCAACCCGCATGACCTGCTTCGCCTCACCGATCCGAACACGACTCTTCGCTACATCGTCTCGCAGGTCCAGGGTGTTTACGTCTCCCAGGGCGTTGACATCAACGACAAGCACATCGAGGTCATTGCCCGTCAGATGCTCCGCAAGATGACGGTTCTCGACTCCGGCGATTCCGAGTACTTGCCCGGTCGCCAGGTCAACCGTTACGAGTTCCAGGACGCGGCAAACGCTCTCATTGCGGAAGGGAAGAACCCGCCTGTTGGCCAGCCGTTGCTGCTCGGCATCACGAAGGCTTCTCTCGCTACCGACTCGTGGCTGTCTGCCGCATCGTTCCAGGAAACCACGAAGGTTCTCACCGATGCTGCTATCGAAGGCAAGACCGACGTGCTCAACGGTCTGAAAGAGAACGTCATCATCGGCAAGTCGATTCCTGCTGGTACAGGCCTCAAGCGTTACCGTAACGTGCGCCTCACCTACAAGGGTCAGCCCATCGAAGCGGTTGAAGGCGACGCGCTTCCCGATTACGCGCCTGAAGCTCTGCGCGACATCGAGGATCTGCTGCCGCAGCCTCAGGATTGGTCGCTCGATGGCGATGGCTACCTCAACATGGGCGGATCGTTTGGCAGCTATTACAACAGCCTCGGCTACGGCCGCCACGGTTCTCTTTCTGATGAGGATGCGCGCCTGTACATTTACGACGACCTCGGAGTCTCCCAGCGTTGGGCCAACAAGTTCTCCGAAGCTGGCATCGAGACTGTGGCTGATCTGCTTGGTCATACCGAGGACGATCTGCTGCGCATCGAGGGTATCGGTTCGAAGGCGATTCAGGAGCTCAAGAACGGCCTCGAGGAGCGCGACCTGCTCTCCGTTATCGAGGACGACCTGACTGCTTCCAGCGATGATATGTCGCAGCTGCTCGACATGGTGTTCTCGCCCGATGACAACATCCTCATCGGCGGCGACGAGCCTCCGACATTCAACACGGATGGCGAGGATATGCTTGGTGAGGCACTGCCTCCGCGTTCGTACCAGCGCAATCTCGAAGAGCTCGATGCTCTGCTCGGATCGATGGATTCCTTCGGGTTCGGGCTCACGAGCCGCGAGGAAGAAGCAGCTTCAAACGAAGAGCTTTCGCTCGGTGGTGACGAATAAGGGCGCTTCTTAGCGTATACACCAAAAGGGAAGGGGCCTTCGGGCCCCTTCCTTATGCGCGTTTATCGTTTGAAGAACTATTTAAACAAGCGGGCGAAGAAGCCTTGCTTTTCTTTCGGGATCTCGACCTCCCGAGACGGTTCCTCAAAGAAGCTGGTTTCTTCATTGGATTCCGATTGTGAATCATTTTCTGGTCCAGTAGTTGCTTCTTGAGCATCCTTTTGTAACGTTTCGCCTGAATCAGCATTGTCAGCTTCGACTACATCCTCGGGCTCGGAAAGAATCTCCTCAACCGTCATGTCGGTCATGTCGGAAACATCTTCGATACCATCTGATGACTCGCTGTATGTATCTAACGATTCATCAAATTCAAGTGAATCTGCTTCATCAAATGAGAGAAGCTCATCGACAGTGTAATCCGTCAGGGGTCTCTCGTCTGGAGTTTCATCAGCGCACTCATCGAACTCGACGTCTTCGAAGAATTGTTCAATCTCGAGTTCATCGACATCAACAGGTCCGTCTTCCGATGCGGGATTGTCGCTCTCTAGCTCAACTTCCTCTTCGATAACCTCTTCGATTGCCGGTTCGCTTACTTCCTCATCTATAGCTTCTTCGATTGTCGGTTCGCTTACTTCTTCTGCAAGAGCTCCGACTTCGACTGGCTCACTTTCATTTTCAGATTCCAACTCTATGGAGTCGTCAGTTTCAGCATCAGCCTCGATATCTTCCTCGATTTCGGGCTCAGCATCTTCTAGGTTCTCGGTTTCAAGAGCATTTTCAGGTGCAGCATCTTCCTCTGGCTCTGAATTGACTTCGTCTTCTGTTTGCTCGGCTTCAGGCTCCATGTCAGAAGAATCATCCAGGGCAGTCTCTTCATAAGAGACAGTCGCTTCCGCTATCGTCGCCTCGTGTGCGGCAAGAGCTTTCATCTCAATGAGTGCGTTTTGCGCATCAAAGGCAGGCAAGGAATTGCCATCTTCGTCGACTTCGCAGAACGAGCCAAGCGGCGTGTACGTAAGGTTTGGCCTAAGCTCCCTGAGCTTGGCTGTATCCGACATGCAGACGTCGAGGTATTCGAGGATTCGTTGCCTGATCTCTGCATTGAGAACCGGCCAAGCAATCTCTACGCGCTTGTCGAGATTGCGGGTCATCAAATCGGCGCTTGACAGGTATATACGGCAATCATCGCCAGTGCCGAAGCAGTAGATACGGCTATGCTCGAGCAGGCGACCAACGATCGATACGACACGAACATTCTCGGTTGCATCTTTGACGCCGGGGATTATGCAGCAAATACCACGTATGAACAGGGTAGTGGGAACGCCTGCCTGCGATGCCTCCGAGAGCTTCTCGATGATGTCTTTATCAGTAACCGAGTTAGCTTTCATAAAAATGCCGCACGGCAACCCCTGTTGTGCCTTATCGATTTCGCGATCAATGTTCTCGATGAGTGTTGGCTTGATCTGTAGCGGCGCAACACGGAGGATCTCGTAGTTATCCGATGTGTTCTCGAGTTGCATGTTCTTGAAGAACTCAACCGCATCGCGTCCGAACGCTTCGTTCGTCGTGATGAATGACAGATCGGTGTAGAGCTTAGCGGTCTTCTCGTTGTAATTGCCCGTGCCTAGTTGAGTGATGTGCTGGATGCCTGATTCTGTTTGGCGCGTGATGCAGCAAATCTTGGAATGAACCTTGTAATCTCTGAAGCCGTAGATGACATTGCAGCCGGCCTCTTCGAAACGTTGAGACCATTCGATGTTGTTGAACTCATCGAAACGTGCGCGCAGCTCGAACAGCGCCGTGACTTCCTTGCCGTTCTCAGCAGCAGCGATGAGCGCTTCTGCGAGGTGCGATTGGCTTGCAAGTCGATACAGCGTGATCTTGATCGAGATGACGGTCGGATCTTGCGACGCTTCCTTGAGAAGTTGGACGAACGGGTCCATGCTCTCGTACGGATAGGAGAGCAGTATTTCTTTCTCCTGGACCTGATCGATGATACGACTGTTCCTATCGAAACAGGTTGGCCAAGCTGGTTGGAACGGAGGGTTGGAGAGCTTTGCACGCTTCTTTTCGGACAGCTTGCTTCCAAGGCCCCATGTGAAGCTGAGATCAAGCGGTACAGTTGTGTCGTAGACCTGATAGCGCTTGAGGTCGAGCTTCTTGAGCATGAGCTTTTCCATAACAGGAGAAAGCGGGCGTTCGCATTCAAGCCTGACCGGAGCAAGTCGAGCGCGCTGCTTGAGCAGACGCTTCATATGCTCACGATAGTCTTCGTCGGATGAGTCGTCGCCTTGACTTGCATCCATATCGGCATTGCGCGTGACGCATATGACATTCGTGTGCTTGATGGTGTACATCGAGAAGATTTCTTCAGCGAACATCTCGATGGCATGTTCGAGCAAAATGAATTGGTACCCACGACCCGGAAGCTTGATTAGCCGGTCGACTTGATGGGGAAGGGGAATCAATCCCAGAACGACACCTTCAGCAGCTTCGTTCTTCTTACCGGATTTCTCACGATCTTTCTTCTTCTTCCGCGGTTTCGAGTCCGCCTCGTCGTCAAGCCTCACGAGAATGTAGAGCTTGCCGTTTTCGAGATGGGGGAACGGATGGCGCGAGTTGATGATCTGCGGAGACAGGAACGGGGCAATGTTGTGTTCAACAAGACCACCTAGATAGTTCCTCTGTTCCTCAGAAAGGTCGTCAGGCCTGAGATGGCGCACTCCCTCTTTGGCGAGCGAGCCGCGCACATGCTCGTAGTAGCTCTCCTGTATTGGATAAAGCTCTGCGCAGCGTTCGTGAATCGCGCGGATCTGCTCTTTTGGCGTCATGCCAGTTTTGGATTCGCGAACAGGTGGCTTGATGAACGACAGGTCGGTGAGGCTTCCAACGCGAACCATGAAGAACTCTTGCAAGTTGCTCCAGAAAATCGAAATGAAGTTCAGTCGGTCGAGCAACGGCACGGATTCGTCTGCCCCCTGATCGAGGACGCGTTCATTGAACGAAAGCCATGAAAGCTCTCTGTTTTGCATGTACGTTGGAGTGACGATGTCTTCTTCTTCGTTTGTTTGATCTTGCGCGGAGTCAAGTTCGGCTAGTACTGCCTTTTCTGATGCGAAGAGCGCGCCCGTTTCGAGTGTTGCGGAAGATTTCTTCTTAGAGCCGCGTTTCTTTGATTTCGCCATGTTAATCCTCTGTTTTGAAGTGTTAGCAGCAGGCCAATATACTATACCGCAAGTTCTCCGAAGCGTTCTTGATGTTGTATCATCAAGAGTCGTGAGAAAGGAGCGATCGACATGCTCGAACAAATCGACTTTACAGCTGAAAAGCTTGACAGAGATACGTTCAAATCCGAATACAAAGAGCTCATCGCTAAGCTCGTAGTGCTTCAGCAGAAGGCGCGCAGTGCCGGCGTTGGAATCGTAGCCTTGTTTGAAGGATGGGGCGGTGCTGGAAAGGGAAGTCGCATTTCAGACCTCATGTATGAGCTCGATGCGCGCGCAACGAGCGTGCACGTCACTCGAGAACTTGATATTGACACCATGAGTTCGTTTCCTGGACGTGAGTGGGGTGTCCAGAATTACTTCCCCGTGATGCAGCAGTTTTGGCAGTCGCTTGGAGAGCGTGGGACCATTACGTTCTACGACCGTGGCTGGTATGCAACCGGAATCGAGCAAGCTTTGTTCGAACTTCTCGAAGGCTCTCGGGAGGAGACTGTTGCAAAGCTGGCGAAAAAAGGTAGCGTGAGCCAGGATTGGGCAGAAGTTGCACGTGGCGAGTTCCATGGAAATGTCGTCGCTAGCTATCAGAGCATCGCTCATAACTTCGAGCGCATGCTCGTCGACGACGGTTACATCGTCATCAAGCTTTTCGTGCACGTGACAAAAGAAGCCCAGAAGAAGCGCATGAAGCGGCTTCGGGAAAACATAAACACCGCATGGCGTGTGAGCGACGAGAAAATGGCTCAGACGAAATACTATGACAAGGCATACCAGCTCTACGACCAACTTCTCGAGCGCACGAATTTCGATTTTGCGCCTTGGACCATCGTCAATGGTGAAGACAAGCGCAAAGCAAACCTTCAGATCGCCAGAACACTCGTGAACGCGCTTGAAGAAGCGCTTGCAAAGGGCGGTAACGAGGCTGAAGAGGCTGCGAAAGCAAAAGCTGCTGCAAACTCTGCCCGTGCGGCTGCTGCAGTTGCAGAAGGCGGCGCAGAAGAAACTGTTGTCGACAACCCAGATGAAGTGCTAGCTGCCGCCGAAGCCGAAGCAGAGCTCCAGCACTCTCAAGCGCCTCGTGCATCGAATTTCATCATCATGGCCGGTTGTCCGAAAATAGACCATTCTGTCGAAAAGCCTCGTATTGAATCTGACACAGAATACAAAGAGCGACTTAAATACGAGCAGGCACGTTTTAACATGCTTGAGATGGAAATGTTCCGCAAGCGGGTGCCTCTCATGCTCATGTACGAAGGTTGGGATGCAGCGGGCAAGGGAGGAAACATCAAGCGCATAGCGCAAGCCATCGATGCACGTGCGTACACTGTCTTCCCAAGTCCCGCGCCGACGAAACCGGAATTGATGCACCCGCATCTTTGGCGCTATTGGATCAGGCTTCCAAAAGCAGGTCATGTCGGTATCTACGATCGAAGCTGGTACGGGCGCGTTCTGGTTGAACGAGTTGAAGGTTTTGCGAGTCCAGAGCAATGGAGCCGTGCCTATGACGAGATCAACGAGTTTGAGCATGAGCTTGTTCAATGGGGTGCAATTCTTCTGAAGTTCTGGGTAGACATCACGCCCGAGGAGCAATTGAGACGCTTCGAGATGAGACAAAACGATCCGAATAAGGCGTGGAAGATCACAGAGGAAGACTGGCGCAATCGCGATAAGTATCCGCAATACAAGATGGCCGTCAACGACATGTTTCGCTTGACGTCGACGACCTTCGCACCGTGGCATGTGCTCGAGAGCGATGACAAGCATTATGCACGCGTACAGGCGCTTGAAATCGTTAACAATGCTCTCGAACAGCGACTTCATCGTAAATAACTGAATTGGTCGATATTGTGGCTGCACAAACGAACGGTCGACACACAGAAGAAAACAAACGAAAGAACGGCGGGCCGTGGCGTGTCGTGTTTGTTGTCTCTCTTATCGTGCTCACCGTTTGTTTGTGCGCACTTGCCCTCATTGGATTGAGCTATTGCCAAGGCCAGCAGAAGTACGATTCGTTGGCTAAGACAACGGGAATTAGCGACATCAGCGAGAACGCCGATGTAGGAGAGCTCAATGTCGATTGGGATGCGTTAAAAGCGACGAATCCTGATACCGTTGGATGGGTGTACATCCCTAATACGGCTATCAATTATCCGATCGTACAAACCTCTGATAATGACTTCTATCTCAATCACGATTTCGACGGAGATAAAGGATGGCTTGCAGAGTTTGGAACGATATTCCTAGATTACCGAAACGCAAGCAATTGGAGCGATGTCTCGAACTTCGTGTACGGGCATCATTTGAATGACGGGTCGATGTTTGCAAGCATCGCAGAAATTGACAGCCAGCAACGTTTTGAAGAATGCAGGACGGTTTTCCTTCTCACGCCTCAGGGAAACTACAAGCTGAGGGCATACTCGCTTATTCACTGTTCTGGTACAGAAGAGATCGTCAAAACAGAATTCGAAAATGCTGAGGCAATGGCGACATATATCCAGGAAATGATAGACCGCTCGGAATTCAATTCGGGAGATATCCCAGCTGCAAATGAAATAAAGCAATCGTTTGCCTTTGCTACATGCGACAATACCTATCAATCAGTAGGTAGGTATGTCTTATTCTGCTATGTTGTCGATAAGAACACCGATGACCTTTCTGGCAATATTGGAGTTAATGCGGATGTATCAGGAGAAGCGGGCGGTTTCGTAAACGACCTTGAACAAAATGAAACTAACGAGAATCAAGACACAACTCAAGAGGAAGGCTAGGTTCACCGATGAGTGAGAACGAGAGCAACAAAGGCCAGGTCACGTATGCAGCAGCTGGCGTCGATATCGAGGAGGGCGCTCGCGCGGTCGACGCAATTCGCGCGCATGTCAAGTCGACGTATCGACCTGAAGTTGTCGGTGACATCGGAGGTTTTGGCGGCCTGTTCTCAATCGCCAAGGCAAAGGACATGGCCGATCCGCTTCTCGTCAGCGGTACTGATGGGGTCGGAACGAAGCTGAAAATCGCACAACTCATCGACAAACACGATACCGTTGGAATCGACCTCGTCGCCATGTGCGTCAATGACATTCTTGCTTGCGGTGCTGAACCGCTTTTCTTCCTCGACTATATTGCGGTAGGAAAGCTCGAATCTGAGGCGGTAGCGCAAATCGTAGGAGGAATCGCCGAAGGCTGCAGGCAATCGGGCTGCTCGCTTATCGGTGGTGAGATGGCGGAACATCCCGGTGTCATGGACCCGAAAGATTACGATTTGTCCGGTTTCTGTGTCGGCATCGTCGACCGCCCGAAAATGCTCGACCCTGAATCGGTGAAGAAAGGCGACGTTCTCGTAGGCCTTGCCTCCAGCGGCCTCCATTCAAACGGGTTCTCTCTCGCACGTAAGGTGTGCCTCGAGGGAAAGTCGCTCGAAGAGGTGACTAAGCCGGTCGATGAGCTTGGTGGACTTGGTGTCGCCGAAGCCCTTCTCACACCGACGCGTCTGTACGTAAAAGCCGTCCACGCCGTCATGGATGCTTGTCCAGGTGCCGTTCGTGCTTTGGCTCATATCACTGGTGGTGGAATCACCGAGAATCTCAACCGCGCGCTTAACGGATCGGTTGATGCAGTAGTCGAGATCGGCACCTGGCCATTACTTCCTGTCATTCGCTACACATGTGAAGCAGCAAACCTCTCTGAGGAAGAAGCCTTGAAGACATTCAACATGGGCATCGGGCTTGTGCTGATCGTCGATGCCGATGCTGTTGATGCTGTGCGTGCTGCTGCTGAATCAGCTGGAGATACGACATATGTAATCGGAAAAATCGACGATGGCGAAGGAATTGTCCGCTACGAGAACAGCGGAACCCTCTTTGACTAGAAGGATTGAGGTGCAAGATGAGCGAACCTTTGAAAATCGGTATTCTCCTTTCAGGAAGTGGCACCAATTTCCAGGCAATAGCGGACGCTGCAGCAGAAGGGCTTCCAATTGAGATTGCCCACGTAGTGTCATCACGACCTGATGCCTATGGAATCGAGCGTGCCAAGGCCCTGGGATTGCCTGTTCTTGTTTTGAATCGCGAAGTGTATGCCGACCCGAAAGCAGCCGACCAGATGATCGTCGACACGCTCAAGGCTTCGGGTGTTGAATATGTCGTCATGGCTGGTTACATGCGCATGGTCACGAGCGTATTGCTCGATGCCTTCCCGAACCGCATTTTGAATCTTCATCCCGCACTTCTCCCGTCGTTCAAGGGCGCTCATGCAATTCAGGATGCCTTTGATGCAGGTGTTAAAGTCACTGGGGTGACTGTCCACTTCGCAAACGAGGAGTATGACAAGGGGCCCATTATTGCCCAGCGTGCGGTGACTGTGCGTGAGACCGATAACGTTGAGTCACTCGAGGAGCGAATCCACGATGTCGAGCATGAGATCTACCCGCAAGTGCTCGGCTGGATAGCAGATGGCAGGTTGGAAGTTCTCAAGAACGGTAAGGTGCGCATTCATGAATAGGGATTCGTTAAACTCCATTATCGCTTCACTGAAGTCCGGGGAAACACCAACACTTCACGTTGAGGATTTCCCTTCGTTTGCCGAAGGAGGCAAGAACCCGTATCTGAACCCTGGAGCGCTTGAACGTCTAGCATCGAGCCTTTCAAAGGATGATGTAGCTACGTTCGAACGGGCTCTGAAAGCTGTTGATGAAGGAGAGCTCGCTTGGCTCGGGCTCAAGATTGTCTATGATGCCGAGCAGGCCGTTTCGAACGTGGATAACGAAGTAACGAAGAAATACGGGGATATTGGTTCAGCAGATGGCGAACCGCTCGTCTTCTTCTGCAACGATAGCAAGGAAATCGTCTCTTCTCGCGAACCCTCGCCCCGCGACGTATTCCAGATGAAAGACGTCACACGTGGTCCCTCGATGCACAACGAACAGTTCGAAGGGCTTGTCTGGACGAGTGTCGCTCTTTTCGAGCCAATAAAGGTATGGATGCTTGGCGCAAGCGATGTAGCATGCGAACTCGAGAAGCTCGCTCGCCATGTCGGGTTTGAAACAATCGCAGTCGACTGCGATGCTGCGTACTTGAACGAGGAACGCTTCCCTGATTCGAAGCGAATACTGCTTTCTGGTGGCAATTTCAATGGACTCGAAGAATATGCTGCAAAACCTGAGGACTATGTATGCGTTTTGACCCGTGGTCACATGTTCGATCCTGAGGGCTGCCTTTGGGCCGTATCGCATAATGCCCACTATGTTGGGATGATGGGTTGCGCAGGAAAGAACAACACCGTTTACAATCTGTGCACCTCACGCGGGATGACCGACGAACAATGGGAATCGGTGAAACGGCCCATTGGTTTGAAGTTCGGTGCGAAGACCCCGGCAGAGTTGGCTATAGCCATCGTTGCCGAGCTCATCGATGTTCGCTATCGCCAAAGGTACCCAAAGAGCGCTCGCGACAAGCATGACGAATCGCTCGGGAGATAATTCAGTCGATTATCAGTGCTAGTCTAAATAAATGAGACGGTCTGGGTTGCCACATTTAGTTTGTATGGAGCAAATAAACCTGATAGAATTGATATTCGATGAGGTCGCCTAAACGGATATCAAGGTAAGCAGGGGCGACGTGGTTGGAAGGAATGTCATGGACGACACCGGAGTACTTGGTCTGCTCGAAGAATTGTCAATTCTGCTCGAAGATGCGAAGCCTGTTGGTTTCGGTCGCAACAACAACCTGCGTCAGGTCGATATTCAGGCTGCATTCGAGATCATGGACGAGATTCGCGACACGTTCCCGAGTGAATTCGCTCAGGCGCGTCAGATTGTCCGCGAACGCCAGGGCTTGCTCGACGATGCTGATGCCGAAGCTAACCGCATGGTCGAAGATGCGCGTTCGCAAGCTATGACCATTGCAAGCGAGCAAGAAATCGTGCGCATTTCTCAGCAGCAGGCTGATCAGATCCTCGCCGACGCACGCGAGCTCGAGCGTCAGACGCGCGCTGGTGCCGAAGATTATGCTGACGAAGTGTTCAACCACGTTGAGCAAAGCCTCGACACGCTCCTGAGCAACGTTCGCCGCTGCCGTGATAGGCTCAATGCCACCACGCAGTCTCGCCTGTAAATGAACGATACATCTATCAAGATACCGTCAGAGCTCTTCGCGCTTGCGGAGAGCTCTCACTATGATGGCAAGGTTGAAATCCCCTTGCTCTCAGCTGGTCCTGACGATTACACGTTCAGCGATCCGGTTAGCTGGTGGGTTGACGTCACAAACACGGGCTCGGCGTTTCTTGTTAGTGGAAAAGCCGAGGGGAGAGGAACATGCGCCTGCTCGAGATGCCTCGAAGATGCGACGAATGACTTCTCGGGTGACATCGAAGGGTACTTCCTCATCGACGCTGATTATCAGCAAGAGTTCGACGATGACGAGGACGATCTTGGCGAAGATGAGTTTGACGTTCTTCCCGATGATCACGTCATCGACATTTTGCCGCTGATAAAGGCGGCCCTCATCGTCGATGCACCCGATCAGCCCCTTTGCAAAGATGATTGCGCTGGTCTTTGTCCGCAGTGCGGTGCGAATTTGAACGAGGGCGATTGCGGCTGCGATGATCCAATCGATCCTACAAACCCCTTCGCTGTCTTAGCGGGCTTGAAATTCGATTGATAGCTCATTGAGCGACTGTGACAATTTAATGGTCGAGATTTCCCATCTTGCATGGGATTATTTGCTTTGCTACCATACCGTTTTGCGTGTTTATTACGATTACGAGCCGAAACAACGCAGAAGACGGCTTATAGAAGGAGCTTGAGGACAATGGCAGTACCTAAACAACGCATGGGACGTATCCGCACTCATCAGCGTCGTAGCATGCACGACCGCATCGATGCGCCTTCGCGCAGCGTGTGCCCGCAGTGCGGCGAAGTCAAACTTCCGCATCGTGTATGCCCGAACTGTGGCTACTACAAGAACCGCGAGATTATCGAAACCGAATAAAACGGTATCGTGAAATCGTCTGAAAAGCCTTCCCATTTGGGAGGGCTTTCTTGTAATTCAGGGAAAAGGGAGGCTTGCTGTGGCGCAGAAAGTTACGATTTCGGTTGATGCACTTGGTGGAGACAACGCACCAGGCGTTGTTCTTGAAGGGGTTGCACAAGCACTCGAGCAGGACATCGACCTGAGCGTCATCCTTTGCGGTCCTGCTGAGATTGTTGAACCTTTTGCTGAGAAGCACGATCGCTGCACTGCCCGTGCTACTACTGAGGTCATCTCGATGGCCGAGCACCCGGCAAATGCAGTTCGGAAGAAGAAGGACTCCTCGATAGTCGTTGGATGCAGGCTCGTCAAAGAAGGGGAGGCGCAAGGCTTCTTTTCCGCTGGTTCGACTGGCGCCTGCCTTGCCGCTGGCACACTTGTCATCGGTCGAATCAAAGGTGTTTCGCGTCCTGCTCTTGCAACGCTTGTTCCTTCTCCGAAGAAACCGGTCATCCTCTGCGATGTTGGCGCCAATGCTGATTGCAAGCCGGAATTCCTCGTTCAGTTCGCTCAGATGGCTTCAACGTACGCCAAGGTTGTCCTTGGAATTGATAACCCACGCGTTGGTCTTCTCAACATCGGCGAAGAGGAAGAGAAGGGCTCCCAATTCGCTCAATCTGCTCATCAACTTCTGAAGAGTTCCATTGACAACTTCGACGGCAATGCCGAGGGTCGGGATGTTTTGGACGGGCCGTTCGATGTGATCGTTTGCGATGGCTTCACCGGGAATGTTTGCCTCAAGACGATTGAAGGAACCGCAAAAACGCTTTTCTCGGAGCTGAAGGGCATCATGATGGCTTCGTTGAAGTCAAAGATTGGCGCCCTTTTGATAAAAGGTGAGCTCAAGAAGCTCGTCAGCTCAATCGACCCCGATGCCGCAGGTGGCGCTCCTCTCTTGGGCGTTAAAGGCGCTTGCATCGTTGGTCATGGATCGTCAAATGCACGCGCAATCAAGAACGGCGTCCTCGCTGCTGCCGAATATGTGAGAAGCGGTGTTAGTGAATTAATAGCGCAAACCGTTTAAACGAGTCTTATCATCAACGTTCATAGACTAAAATGCCAAGGTGGGGAATTAATCCCCGCCTTGGCATTTGGCAAGCCGAATAGCATGGTCCAAGCGCAACAGGAATTGCCCTTCGACCACGTTGATTCGACGCACATTACAATTTGAAGGGCGTCAGACTTGAACGAAGAACAACGTGAGAAATACAACAAGGCTCAATCCATCATTGAGCACGAATTCAACAACGAACAACTTCTCCTATCAGCGATAACTCATCCATCTGCAGCCGAAGGAAAGTCGGTGCGCTATTCATACGAGCGCCTCGAGTTCCTCGGTGACAGCATCTTGGGTGCCATCGTCGCTGCGAAGGCCTTCGAGAGGTTCCACGATCTTGACGAGGGTGGCCTCACCCGGATCAAAGTGGCGCTCGTATCAGGCTCGAGCCTTGCCGATGTTGCACAAGCGCTCGGCTTTGCAGACGTCATCGTGTTCGGGTCGTCTGAAACGGGCACAGGGAAACGAGGGCTACATTCTGCGCTCGAGAACGTTTACGAGGCTATTGTCGCAGCGCTGTATCTTGATGGGGGAATCGACGCAGCGGAATCTTTCGTTGAGCGCACGCTCATGGGGCGCATGTCGCTCGACTTGGCTAGAGAGCCCGAGAATCCGAAGAGCGCGTTGCAGGAAAAGCTTCAGGAGGACGGCATCACGCCAACGTACAAGCTTGTTGAAACTCAAGGCCCGCCGCACGACAGGACGTTCGTTGCCCAGGTATTCGCTGGCGACCAGGGTTTGGCGCAAGGTACAGGCCGCACAAAGAAGGAAGCGGAAAGTCAAGCTGCAAAGAGTACGCTGGCACGTCTCGGTGAATTCTTCGGTCTTGGTTTGACCGAAGACGAGAGAGCGGAGAAGGCCGCAGCTGCCGCACAGGCAAAGGCTGAAAAAGCTGCTGCGAAAGCTGCGGAGCGTGAGCGCAAGAAGGCTGCTCGTGCGAAGCAAAAGAGCATGGACGACGAAGAGGCTTAACTGCATGTACCTCAAATCGCTAGTATTAAAAGGGTTCAAATCGTTTGCAGACCGCAGCGTTCTCACGGTCGAACCGGGCATTACTGCAATCGTAGGCCCGAATGGCTCGGGTAAATCGAATATCTCCGATGCAGTGCTCTGGGTTCTCGGAGAACGAAGTGCGAAGAATCTCCGCGGCCAGGCAATGGAAGACATCATTTTTTCTGGCTCAGCTGCAAGAAAAGCCGTTTCAGTTGCCGAAGTCGAGCTTGTTCTCGACAATTCGGACGGCACTGTGCCCGTTGATTACGACGAGGTGTGCATTGCTCGTAGGATGTATCGGTCAGGCGAGTCTGAATACTTGCTCAACGGCGCGATTGTCAGGCGTCTCGACGTGCTCGAGATGCTTCATGATACCGGCCTTGGAACGGGAACGCATTCGATCATCTCCCAAGGAAGCTTGGACACGATCTTGCAATCGAAACCTGAGGACCGTCGTGCGCTTATAGAAGAAGCTGCTGGCGTTCTCAAGCACAAGCAGAGAAAAGAGCGTTCAGCGCGCAAGCTTGTGGCCATGGACCATCACCTCGACCGTGTCCGTGACATCACTGCAGAAGTTGAGCGTCAGCTCGGACCGCTTGAGCGTAAAGCAAAGCGAGCCAAGGCCTATCACGAAGCTAAAGACCAGCTCTCTGATTTGAAGCTTTCGTTGGCCGTCGACGACTTGCGTAAACTCCAGACGGAGTGGGAACGCGTCTGCGCTTCCGAAAAGTCGATTGGAAACGAACTTGCAGAATCGCGCACTGCTGTCGATTCAGCCGAAAAGAACGTCATGGACATCCAGGAGACCATGCGTCGCGAAAACGAAGATGCGGGCGAGCTTGCGCGAAAGCAGAGAAGATGCTCCCAGATATCCGAACGCCTCGACAGCAGCGAAAAGGTATTGAGGGAACGCCGTCGCGGTGCCGTAGATTATCGTGCCAATCTTGTTGCCTCACTCGACTCGCATGCAGGACGCATGGCTTCTGCTCAAGCTGATCTTGAATCATCGCGACAACAGCTTGAGGACGCAACTCAAAAGCTTTCTGTGGCATCGACTGAAGTTGAGCGTTTAACTGAGGAAATGAATCGCATTGACGCCTTAATGCGTTCTCTCGAGTCTCAAATCGAAGAGCACGACAAACTTATTCTTGAGAACGATCGCGCACAACAGAATGCTCAACGGTCCAAGGCTGAATTGCAAGAAGGGCTCTCAAACTGCCTTGCTCATGAGCGCCTTGTCGAAGCTCGAAAAATCGAGCTGTCAAGCGATTTGGAAAAGGCAAAACAAGAGCATGAAAACGCTCTTTCAGCTTGCAGGGAGGCGGAAGAGCTGCTCACTGCGCTTTCGGGAGAGGAATCACAAGCGCAGGCAGATCTCGTGCGATTGTTCGAAGCCCGCGATAACGCAATTGCTATGCTCGAAGACGCGCAAAGCAAGGTCAAGGTTGCGGAGACCGAGCTGAAAGCACTTGAGCGCGCTCAAAGGTCTGCACAAAGCGGAAATGAGTCGCTCACATGGGTCGTTGACCATTTAAACGATATGGAAGGGGCCTTGAAGCCCTTGGTGCAATCGCTCAGGGCGCCGAAAACTATTGAGGAACTTGTCGAGCATCTTCTGGGCGAGGATATTTCTGCCGTGTCAGTTGATGCTCAAAAGAATTCTCGAAACATCGCGCAGCGAATTGCGGCAAACGCACTTAAGGGAGATGTCTCCATCGTTCCGCGTACCGGAGAAGCCGAAAGCAAGGTTTCTCTTGCACGTTCTTGCTCGAGGGGAGAACCTCTCGCCGACTTGTTCGAAGGTGAATCCCAAAGCATCGCTGAAACGTTGTTCGGTGATGTCGTGCTCTGCGACACGAGTGATGAAGCATTCAAAGCACACGCCGAAGATACCCATGGGCTTGTTTTCGTCTCGCGTGACGGATGCGCCATTTGGCCATCTGGAAAAGTGCGCGTATATGGAAAAGCTTCGTCGGAAGACCAGAGCGTGCTCGCCCGTGAACGAAGATGCGACGAATTGCGTAGCCAGCTTGAAGAGCTGAGAACTTCAGTTGAGTCCCTATCTGCCGAACGCAACGAAGCTGAGGACAATTATCGTTCGATGCAAGCGAAGAGCTTGCAGTCTACGCAAGCGCATGCGAATCAAAAAGGCGTTGTTTCCGCGGCGAAAAACGAAGAAGCGCGTACAGCTGCCCGATTGTCTGCTTGCGCAAAAGAGCTTGAGAGCATTGAAGCGCAGGTTGTGTCAGCACGCGAAACGGTGTCGGATATCCGCCCGAAAATGGACGAAATCGAGGAGCTCATCGAAAGCCTGACCGTTCAACGAAACGAGCTCGCATCGAAGAGGCAAGAACTTCTGGATGAGGCTGTTCCTCTGCGTTCGGAAAGCGCTCAAGTATCAGAACGCCATGCGTCTGCAAAGCTCGAGAAGGCAACGCTCATAGAGCGTGAGACCTATGCGAGCCGAATGGTTCTAGCCCGTGAGCGCGATCTTGAGACTCTTGTACGTTCAGCGACGGATTCACGCGTCTCTTCTGAAATCAAGGCAATTGCCGTAGAGCGTGCCGACCGATCAATCGAGATCATTGAACGGTTGGCTACGATGCTCCAACGTAGGATGGCGGCTCTTGATGAGGCTGTCGCTGCATCTGAGAATTCGGCAACTTCCGTGCACCAATCGGCCGCACAAGCAAGATTGGCGGCACGTGAAGCGCACGATCGTTTTGATGCCGTCTCAGAGCGCATGGCGCAGGTAAGGGTAGACAAAAGCCGTCTTGAAGTCCAAGTCGACACAGCTGTGAAGGCGGTTGTCATCGATTGCGGAGTTCCGCTCGACAAGGCTTCAGAATTGCCTGAGATCGAAGACAGACGTGCTGCTGAAGATGAAGCGTTCAAGCTTGAGCGCCGCATGAAGAACATGGGATCAATCAGCCCAGATGCCGAAGAGGAATACTTGGCAGTGAAGAAACGCTATGACTACCTTTCCTCTCAACTTTCGGATATGGAGTCGGCGCGCAAATCGCTCCGCAAGATCATGAACGCTATCGACGAGCGAATGAAAGACGACTTCGTTCGAACATTCGCTCAGGTTAATAACAACTTCGGTGAAATCTTCTCAATCCTGTTTCCCGGCGGCTCGGCGAGTCTTTCTCTCGAGAACCCCGAGGACGTCGAGAACAGCGGCGTGGAAGTCACAGCGCAACCGCGTGGCAAGAGACTTACTAAGATGATGCTCATGAGCGGTGGCGAGAAATCGCTCACGGCACTCGCGCTCTTGTTCGCTGTCTACAAGACACGTTCGACGCCTTTCTATATACTCGATGAGGTTGAAGCGGCTCTCGACGACACGAATCTGCGAAGGCTCATGTCGTATATTGATACGCTCAGACAACAAACGCAGTTGATCATGATCACGCACCAGCGCAGGACGATGGAAATGGCCGACGTGCTGTTCGGTGTGTCCATGCAGGCTGATGGTGTGACAAAGGTTGTAAGCCAGAAGCTCGAACGGGCACTTGAACAGGCTGAATAAGGAGAGAACATGGGACTGTTCAGCAGATTCACAGAAGGGTTGACGAAGTCGCGCGAATCGTTTCGCGAAGACATCAATTTGCTCTTGAACCGTGGGCCCAAGGTCGATGAGGAATTCTGGGAAGGTCTCGAAGAGACTTTGATCCTTTCAGATATGGGCGGTTACTCGGCTGTATCGATTGTTGATAAGCTCCGCAACGAGTCGGTACGCAAAGGCTATCGAGATGCCTACGATGTGCTTGACGCTCTAAACGAGACGATTGCCAACGAATTCGTCGAAGGCGGCGATGAGATTCTCGGTTCTGATGCCATTGTTTTGTTCGTCGGTGTGAACGGCTCTGGAAAGACGACGACCTGCGGCAAGATTGCAAAGCAAGCTAAGGATGCAGGGCGCACCGTCATCCTCGGCAGCGGTGATACGTTCAGGGCTGCCGCAATCGAGCAGCTCGAAGTATGGGCGAAACGCGCTGACGTTGAGATAGTATCTCGTGAACGGGGAAGCGACCCTGCAAGCGTGTGCTACGAGACTATCGAGCGCGGAGAGCAGATAGGCGCTGATCTCGTGCTCATCGACACGGCTGGCCGTCTCCACACCTCAAGTGACCTCATGCGCGAGCTCGAGAAGGTAGTCTCGGTTGTACGCAAGCGCGCCAACCTTCCAGTAAAACTCGTTCTGGTCATCGATGCGACAACAGGCCAGAATGGCCTTCAACAAGCGAGGGAGTTCAATTCGGCGCTCGACCTCGACGGCGTCATCATCACAAAGCTCGATGGAACTGCCAAGGGTGGCATTGCCGTCGCCGTTGCGCACTATCTGAACCTTCCCATTGTCAAACTTGGCGTCGGTGAAGGGCTTGAAGACCTCAAAGACTTCGATGCACATGAGTACGCTGCCGGCCTCGTCGGAGATTTCGGTCGAGAATAGAAGGCCTTGTTTCAAAGGAGTTCGAAGATGTTCGATAATTTACAAGATCAATTACAGGAAGTATTCGACGACCTCCGCGGCAAAGGCCGCTTGACCGAAGGCGATATCAGTGCTGCGATGCGTCGTGTCCGCATGGCGCTTCTCGAGGCTGACGTGAGCTTCAAGGTTGTCAAGCCTTTTATAACTCATTGCACCGAGCGCTGCATGCAGGCTGACGTGCTCGAATCTCTTACGCCTGCGCAAAACGTCATCAAGGTCGTTCTCGAAGAGCTCACGGTTTTGCTCGGCGAAACCGATTCCAAGCTCGATCTTGCCCCGAACAAGCAACCGAATGTCATCATGCTCGTCGGCCTTCAAGGTTCCGGTAAGACTACTGCGGCTGCAAAGCTCGCATATCTGTTGAAGCGCGATGGGCATAATCCCTTGCTTGTCGCCTGCGACGTTTATCGTCCGGCAGCAGCTGACCAGCTCGAAACGTTGGGTGGCGAAATCGGCGTACGCGTATATCGCTCCGATAGCAAGGATCCAGTCCAAATCGCCCAAGAGGGCATTGACGATGCCATCAACAACTTGAAAGATGTCTGCATCATCGACACGGCAGGTCGCCTGCACGTCGATGAAGACATGATGCAAGAGGCCGAAAGCATCAAAGCTGCGGTTGAGCCTGACCAAGTTCTCATGGTCGTTGACGCCATGACTGGTCAAGACGTCGTGAATGTCGTCGAGGCCTTCTCCGAGCGTGTCGATTTCGATGGTGTCATCATGTCAAAGATGGACGGTGACGCACGCGGCGGCGGTGCTTTGTCCATCAGGCAAGCTACGGGCAAACCGATCAAGTTCATCTCGTCAGGCGAAAAGCCGGATTCACTTGAAGTGTTCCATCCCGACCGCATGGCGCGCAGAATCCTCGGCATGGGCGACGTTGTCAGCCTTATCGAGAGTGCTGTCAAAGTCCAGCAGGAAGAAGAAGAGGCAGAGGCGACCGAACGCTTGCGTCGCATGGACCTCAACCTGAACGACTTCCTCGATATGAACCGTCAAATCCGCAAGATGGGCGGCGTTGGAAAACTCGTATCCGCACTTCCCGGCGGCGACCGCATGATGGCGCAAGGCCAGGTTGACGAGCGTGCCCTCGATCGCATGGAGACGATCATCAACTCCATGACCAAACGCGAGCGCGAAAAGCCGGACATCATCAACGGTAGTCGTCGTAAGCGCATTGCTGATGGTGCTGGTGTCACAGTTACCGAAGTGAACCAAGTCATGAAGCAGTACGCCGAAGCGCGTAAGCAGGTTAAGAAGATGATGGCTGCTTATGGCGATACGGCTAATCAGCCGCGTGGAAAAGGCAAGAAGGGCAAGAAGGGCAAGAAGGGCCGTCGCACAAGGATGCCGGGCATCGGTGGAATGAGCATGGCTGACATCAAGAAAATCCAGAGCATGATGGAATAGCCCTTGAGTGCGCTAGATAACAACGGACCCTTTGTCATTGCCCTCGAAAAATACGATGGTACCGAGAAATCGGTGACGGTGCCTGATGGCATAACGAAGATCGGCCGTCGTGCCTTTTCGAACAATCGATATCTGCAAGAGGTCGTTCTTCCAGATGGCATTGTCGAGATTTGCGAAGATGCGTTTGCCTCATGTGTGAATCTCGAACGCATCAACATACCCAAGAGTGTGCAGGTTATAGGGCCTGGAGCATTCAAAGGCTGCTGGCGACTCACAACGATGGAGATACCAGAGGGCGTGACATCGCTCGGCACCAAGACATTTGCTCGCTGCAGAATGCTCTCAAACATTACGCTTCCATCGACGCTTACGGCGATTGGTGATGCATGCTTCCAGCACAACGGATCGCTCGTGCATCTCAACCTGCCTGCAACACTCGAACGGATAGGGGAGAGTGCGTTCTACAACTGCCAGAAACTTGAATTGGATGATTTGCCGGCGTCGCTCGAAGTCATAGAGAACGAAGCGTTCAGGAACTGCATGGCGCTTGAAATGCTGATCCTTCCAGATTCGCTCACATGGCTCGGCCAGCGTGCGTTCAAGGATTGCAAGGCGCTCAAGACAATTGCTCTTCCACCTCAGCTCGATTATCTCGAAGAAGGATCGTTCGAAGGTTGCTCTAGTCTTGATGCTGTACTGGTAGGCGAGAATCTTTCGCACATTGAGTCGCGTGCGTTTGCATCGACTGGCTTGCAAATAGACGACATCTCTTTGCCCGATAATTGTTCGATTGCCGAGGATGCTTTCGCTTAGTTTTGTGCAATTTTGAGGGCAAACAATATGGCGCTCTTGTCGAGTGCGAAAGTAATTCTTGTTTTCTCGATAATGCCGAATTATCATATGTGATTGCTGTTTTCATAGCCTGGATATAAGAAGCAAAAGGAGTAAATGTTCATGGCAGTCAAGATTCGTCTCGCTCGTCACGGCGCGAAGAAGCGTCCCTACTATCGCATCGTCGTTGCCGATTCCCGCGCTCGTCGCGATGGCCGTTTCATCGAAGAAGTCGGCCGTTACAACCCGTGCGTAACCCCCTCGTTCGTTTCCTTCAAACAGGACCGTCTCGAGTACTGGCTCGGTGTTGGCGCTCAGCCCACTGACACGGTCGCACGTCTGATCAAGAACGCGCAAGAAAGCGAATAACGGGCATGGCCGAGCAGAGTCAAGACCTGGCCGGCCTCGTCGAAAGCATCGTTCGCCCGCTCATCGACCACGAAGATGAGCTCGTTATCACATCGAGCATCGATGACAATGGTTCGAACATCATCGAGATCGAAGTGAACGAAGAGGATGCTGGCAAGGTTATCGGCCGCCAAGGTCGAGTTATCAAGTCAATACGCACATTGGCACGCGCTGCTGCATCGCGCAACGGCATGCATGTCGAAGTCGAGATTCTGGACTAGATGCGTACATGGGTTGACGTCGCCATTCTGGCGAAATCGAGAAACCTGGACGGAAGGTTCGTCGCACGCGCTGCGGCGGGCCTTCCGTTTCTGCTTGAAGAGGGAGACACGGTTTCCCTCGTACCGCCGAAACTCGATGTTCCTCGTACGGTAACGGTATCGCATGTCGTCCTCTTAGATGACGACCGAGCTGAGATCACGTTCGATGAAGTGGATAATGTCGCAGTTGCAAGCGAGCTCGTCGGGATGCATTGCCTCATTAAGCGCGATCTCATTGACGCTGAAAGCTTCGAAGAGGCTCCAGCGCTTTGGGAAGGCTGGCCTGTTTTAGACGATTCGCTGGGCGTAATTGGCATACTGACCGGTGTTGTTGAAAACACAGCGCAGACGCTTCTCGAAGTCGACAGAAACGGCTCTCGTGTTCTCATACCGCTCGTTGATGAAATCGTCACCAACATAGATGTTGACAGTGAACGCATTCACGTAAACCTGCCCAAAGGGCTCCTCGAGCTTTAGCGCACATCTGTAGCTGTAGAAGCTACAATTTTGCAATACCATCGAACTCGTTCCATCTTTTTGTTAAGTTGCATTCCAGGAGGAAACCTTGATTATCGAAACGCTATCAACATTTCCTGGAATGTTCGAGTCTGTCATGGGCGCATCAATGATGCGGATCGCCCAAGAGAAGGGGCTTCTCGATTTCACGGCATACGACCTCCGTGACTGGACGCACGATCGCCATCGGACAACCGATGACGACCCCTATGGGGGCGGAGTTGGTCTTGTAATGAAATGTGGTCCTATCTTCGAAGCGTACCAGGATATAACGAACATCGATCTCGGCATAGAACCCGACAGCGCATCAGGCAATGAGCAACCTCGCACAGGACCTGCTCCACGACATGCTGATGCGGCCAAGCCTAAAACCATCTTTCTGACGCCTTGCGGGAGACGATTTGACGATGCTCTGGCAAACGAGCTGGCAGCTGAGGAGCGCCTGCTCTTCGTGTGCGGTCATTACGAAGGAATTGACGAGCGCGTGTATGAGCTCGCTGATTACCAAATCTCCCTCGGCGACTATGTTATTACGAGCGGTGAGCTCGCATCGATGATCATCATTGACGCAGTTGTACGAAAGATCGATGGGGTTCTCGGCGCTGATGGGGGCGCTCTCGACGAAAGTTTTGCTGACAGTCTTCTCGAATATCCGCAATACACGCGTCCCGCTGATTATTTTGGCAGAAACGTCCCAAAGGTGCTCCTTTCAGGGGATCATGGAGCGATAGCAAAATGGCGCCATGAGATGAGTCTTTTGAGAACCGCTGAGCTTCGTCCAGACCTTCTCGACGAAATTGAGCTTGAAAAGGACGATTTAAATTTCCTGAAAAGTTCACTGTCCGAACGTCGAAGCTAATGAACTGATTTATCATTAAAAGTTACGAGTTATCGGCTGAATTTAGCAGAGATGCAGGGAGATACAAGAAGGAAAATGGAACGCGGACAACACGCTGAACATAGTGCATCCGGGGGAGTTCCTCGTGCGTTCCTGAGCATCGTTATCATGGCGACAATGGTTGTCGTGGTAACGGTCCTACTGCGCTTGTTCGTTTTTGTTCCCTACGAGATCCCATCCGGATCCATGGAAGACACCATTAAGACGGGGGACATGGTCTTCTCTGAGAAGATCACCTACTACATGCATTCCCCTGAATGTGGCGATATCGTTACCTTTCAAGACCCAGAAGTTGCAGGCCGTATCCTCATAAAGCGTGTTATAGCTACGGAAGGGCAAGTTGTCGACCTGGTTGACGGAAAGGTTTACGTCGACGGCTTCGAGCTTGACGAACCGTACACTGGTTACAGGCCGTCGTATCCGCTCTACCGCACAGCAAATGGCGTCGATGTCTCGTTCCCATACACGGTTCCAGAAGGCGAAATCTGGGTCATGGGCGACAATCGCACGAGTTCTCAAGACTCGCGCTATTTCGGCTCGGTGAATCTTTCTAGCGTCACAGGACGTGCTGCATTTATTTATTGGCCGATTAGCGATGTCGGTTTCCTCTAAACAATCGAGTTGAGTGTGTGGGACGATGTCCCATTTTGGAAGGAGAGTTATGGAAACGAACACACCAACGTTCCAGGATGTGATCATGAACCTGGAACGATATTGGGCAAACCAGGGTTGCGTGGTTCTGCAACCCTATGACAACGAAGTGGGTGCTGGCACATTCCACACAGCCACGACGCTTCGTTCTTTGGGTCCTGGCGTTTGGAGGACTGCTTACGTGCAACCTTCCCGCCGTCCTACCGACGGCCGTTACGGCGAGAACCCCAACAGGCTTCAGCATTACTATCAATATCAGGTCATCCTGAAACCTTCTCCTGACAACGTTCAACAGCTTTATCTCGATTCGCTTCGTGCCATCGGCATCGATATCGACGAGCATGACGTCCGCTTCGTCGAGGACGACTGGGAGTCGCCAACGCTCGGCGCCTGGGGCCTCGCTTGGGAAGTTTGGATCGTCGGCATGGAAGTCACCCAGTTCACGTACTTCCAGCAGGTCGGTGGATTCGAGTGCTATCCAGTTCCTGCTGAAATCACGTACGGTCTCGAGCGCTTGACGATGTACATCCAGGGCGTCGACTCGGTCTACGACATCATCTGGAGCCGTGGCGAAGACGGTACCGTCTTCACGTATGGCGACGTGTTCCTCGAGAACGAGCGAGAGTTCTCTGCGTACAACTTCGAAGTTGCAGACACCGATTTCCTCTTCGGCGAATTCGACCGCTACGAAGCCGAGTGCAACCGCACGCTCGAAGCCGGCTTACCGCTTCCTGCGTACGATTACGTGCTGAAGTGCTCGCATGCATTCAACCTCCTCGACGCACGTGGCGTCATCTCGGCAACTGAGCGCATGGGCTACATCTTGCGTGTTCGCACCATCGCGAAAGCATGCTGTGCCAGCTACATCGAGCATGTAGTCGGCAGTACCACGCAGGATGGGAAGGAGGCCGAAGATGGCGAATAAGACGCTTGCATTTGAAATCGGCACCGAAGAGTTGCCTGCATTCGATCTTCATGACGCGACAACGAAACTTGGAGGCATCGCTGCAAAAGCCCTGGACGGTGCGAAGATCCCGCATGGCGCCATCGACGTGTACACAACCCCTCGTCGTCTGATCGTTATCGTTGCCGACGTTCCCGAGCGCACCGAGGCTTCCGTCGAGGAGTTCCGCGGTCCGTCTGCGAAGATCGCGTTCGACGAAAACGGGCAGCCGACGAAAGCTGCTATCGGCTTCGCAAAGGGCAAGGGTGTTGACCCATCAACGCTCGAGCGTCGCGACGAGAACGGCGTAGAGTACGTTTACGCAATCAAAGAGACCCCTTCGATCGATGTCGCCAGCCTTCTTCCTGATTTGCTCGGCTCGATTATCACGGGTATCGAATGGCCGAAGTCGCAGCGTTGGGGTAGCAGGCGCGAACAATTCAGCCGCCCTGTACGCTGGCTTTTGGCTATGTTGGGTGAGACAGTCGTACCTGTTGAGTTTGCGGGTCTCACAGCAGATTCTAAGACCTTTGGGCACCGTTTCCTGTCTCCCGGACCTCATGACGTCTCCAGCGCAGACGCTCTCATCGATGTCCTGCGTGCGAATTTCGTCGTTCCGAGTGAAGCCGAACGCGAAGCGTCTATTCGCGAACAGGTAAAGGCAATCGAAGCAGAAACCGGTCTCGTTTCGGAGCTGCCGGCTAAGACGATGGAAGAGGTCGTTAACCTTACCGAGTACCCGACTGTCATGGTCGGTGAATTCGACGAGCTTTTCCTCGCGGTTCCAAAAGAGATCACCGTTGACGCCATGCTCGTACATCAGCGTTATTTCCCGCTTTTCAACGCCGATGGCTCTCTTTCCAACAAGTTCCTGATCACCTCGAACGGCAACCCGAAATATCACGACAACATCGTTGATGGCAACCAGCGTGTCGTTGCAGCTCGTTTGTACGACGCCAAGTTCTTCTACGACGAAGACCTCAAGCAGCCGCTCGAAGCTTATGTTGAGAAACTCGGTGAAGTGGTCTTCCAGGAATCGCTTGGTACGACGCGCGCGAAAGCGGACCGCCTCGTCGAGCTTGCGGGCAAGCTTTCGGCTGATGCCGGCCTGGAGGGCCAGGATGCCGAGGACGCGAAGCGTGCAGCTCTGCTTTGCAAAGCGGACTTGGTTACCGGTGCCGTTGTGGAATTCACGAGTGTTCAGGGCATCATGGGCCGCTACTACGCCAAGGCTGCTGGAGAGACAGACCAGGTTGCTGAAGCAATCGCGGACCATTATCGTCCTCGCTTCGCTGGCGATGAGACGCCTGCATCGTTGGTTGGCAAGGTCGTTGCAACCGCTGACAAGCTTGACACCATTTGCGGTCTCTTTGCCGTTGGTCAGGGCCCGACCGGTTCATCTGACCCCTTTGCATTGCGTCGTTCGGCAATCGGCATCCTTGCAATGCTCGAAGACGGGCTCAATGTGTCGCTTATCAGCGCAATTGATGAATCGCTCGACATCTTCGAAAAGAATGGCCTCGAATTCGATCGCGTCGAAGCTCGTAAGGCCATCGTCGACTTCTTCGTCACCCGCACCAAGGTTATGTTGCGCGACCGCGGATGTGCTGCTGATACCATCGACGCAGTTCTTGCAACGGGCGTTGAAGAGCCAATGGTTCTCATCGCGCGTTCAAATGCTCTCGAAAGCGCTCGCTCAAACGACAAGGAAACATTCGAGGATTTGGCTATCGCCTACGCACGTGCAAACAATCTCCGCGATGCGGAGCTTGGCGCAGATGTCGACGAGGCTTTACTCACCGAGCATTCGCATGCACTTGCAGCAGCTGTTACGCAGGCTGAAAGCACGGTAGAGAAATCTCTGGCAGCCGATGACTATCCTGCAGCGTTGGGCGATCTTGCTGCGCTACGCGGCCCAATTGACGAATTCTTCGACAACGTCATGGTCATGGACGAGGATGCGAACGTACGCGCCAACAACATCAAGTTGCTGAACAAGTTCGTTTCTGTCTTTGCAAATGTTGCCGACTTCGGCAAAATGGCTAAGAAATAGCTCGCAATAGCTTTTATCATCAAACATGCGATGCCCGACATTAAAGTCGGGCATCGTTGTATATGCATGCTGTTTCAATTATTTGACGATTACAAGCGGTAGGGTCATCGTGAAAACGGTGCCAGCCTTTTCGTTGCTTTCGCAAGTGATATCGCCATTATGCTCGCGGGCAATTTCACGTGCAATGGCAAGGCCCAACCCGTACCCGCCTGTACCAGAGGTACGCGCCTTGTCAGTACGGTAGAAGCGGTCAAATATATGCGGGATATCTTCTTTGGAAATCGCTGTTCCTGTATTAGATATCTCCAGTATCGATTTCCTATCGTTTGCTCTGAGCGTAATGGTTACTACACCTTTTTCGTCTACGTATTTCAGGGCGTTTTCTATCAAGGTGGATACGGCTTTGCGAAGTCTTGACCCGTCGCCATCTACTAAAAGACCTTCTTTGACGTTCTCGCGGTATTCGCATCCACGCTCAAAAGCCACCGACTCGAATTGCAAGGCAATTCCGTCTACCAAATCGCTGAAATCAAGCATCGAATGTTCGATAGCTGCACGAGACTCAACCTGTGCAAGCTCGAGCATTTCGTTTACAAGCCCTTGCATGTTTTGAGCTTCAACTTGCGTGCTTTCAATCCATTGGCTTTGGCTTGCAATCGAATCTTGCGAGTGTTTGAGCAATATCGAATTGTTGGCAAGAATTACGGTGAGCGGCGTCTTAAGCTCGTGTGAGGCATCGGCTACGAATTGCTTTTGAGATTCCCAAGCTTCTTTGACGGGTCGCAATGCCCAATTTGACAAGAAGAACGATATGACGAAGAACACCACGAGAATCGCAATAGCAGCTATGAGCAGCGATACGGCTAGGGATTCCCAGGAGCTGGTGGATGAGGTATCTGCAAATGCGACATACGTCGCATTGACCGTCGTGCGCTTCTCGTAATGAAGCCCGAGGTCGTTGAATGTGCCGAACCCATTATCAAGGGAGTTTATACGTGTCGATGCTTCGGATAACACATCGGAATCGATTTGCGCTGTCGTGAAAGCGCTGACGATCGTGTAGCTCTCGTCAGAAGAAACCATGTAGACAGCCACCGGAACGATTGACCCTTTTCCTCCTCGATCGCCACCGATTTGCGGCCCACCGAACATTCCGCCTTCATTTGGCGAGTCTCCCAAAGCGCCCTCGGGTCTTCGCGGTTCACGATTGCCATATTGATCCCCACCTGGGCCAGAGAACCCATCGCTAACCCGATCCAAAGAGCTCGATAATGCCTCTGAAACATCGTTCATGCTCTTTTGATACTCGTTGTAGCAAATTACGCTGAATACAACTCCGAGCACGATGGCAACAGACATCATGACTACGGCGATAAATTGTATTCGCAGCTTCTTAAACATAGATTACGCGCCTTCAACAAGGCGATATCCGACACCGCGTACCGTTTCGATTTGAACGTTCGTGCCCAAATGCTTGAGCTTCTTGCGTATGAACGAAATATACGCTTCAACATTGTTGTCAACAGCAGTTGATTCTACGCCCCAAACTTTTGAAATGAGCGTTTCCTTGGATACGATTTGATTCCTGTTGGCCATAAGTATTTCGAGAATCGAGAATTCCTTGAAAGAAAGGTTGATCGATTTGCCTTCGCGTGAAAGATCATGGCTCTCAAGGTTGAGCTTGAGGTCCCCAAATTCGAGGTTTTCGAAAATCACCTGACCGGTTCTGCGCGTGAGTGCTCGCAAGTGCGCGAGCAGTTCAGCGGGGGAGAAAGGCTTGGTCATGTAGTCGTCTGCGCCACTGTCGAGACCCTCGATCTTGTCAGGAATTTGGGCACGCGCTGTCAGCATGAGAATTGGGGTTGCAATGTTCGCTCTTCTCAGCTGTCGTGCGACTTCAAAGCCGTCCATCTTCGGCAGCATGACATCAAGGATTACCACATCATAAAGGGCGCTCACGGCGTAATCGTAGCCAGTTTTGCCGTCGAAAACCAAATCGACCTGATAGCCGTTTTCTTCGAGTATTTTCCCAATTGCTTGTGCGAGCCGTACGTCGTCTTCGACTATGAGAACCTGCATGATGAACCCCGTTCTGTTTTAGCTTGATTTCATTTTATACGTTTGGCTTAAACGAATCTTAAAGGCGATGCAAAACTGGACGTATTCCCCTTAGCTCATGCGAATGTCCAACTTGCTTAAGAATCTTTTAAGGAACCGCTCATAGGATGATGCCATTCAACAAAGGAGGCATCATGGCAACAGCAGGCGATACATTCCAGCGCAAAGAGAAAAAATACCTAATCTCATCTGGCCAATACAAAGCGATTAAAGAAGGCCTTACGTCGCACATGCGACTCGACGATTACGGGGCAACGAGGATTGACAGCCTCTATCTTGATTCATTTGATCATAACCTTATCTGCAAATCTCTTGAAAAGCCCTTGTACAAGGAAAAACTTCGCGTCAGAAGCTATGGAGCCTTTTCGGAAGCCGACGCTGTATACGTCGAGATCAAGAAGAAATTCAAGGGGATTGTCTATAAGAGGCGCGTTCGCATGAGCGCAGAGGGTGCACGTGCGTATTACACGCACCAGATGACATACGAGCAAGCACAGCATGTTTATCCGGTACTGCAGAATCCGGAAAACGATCTCACTGTTGGAAAGATTCAAATTGCCCGTGAGATCGACGCATTCTTCAAAAGGCATCCAGGTATCGAACCTGCAATGCTCATCAGTTGTATACGCGAGGCATGGTGCCCAAATGACAATGATGATCAGGACTGTGTAGATCGCATCACCTTCGACGAATCCATCAGCTATGTCGACCTTCTCGAGGCGAACGCTGTGCAGCGACGTCCTGTTATATCAGATGACCTTGTCGTCATGGAGATCAAATGCGCGGGTGGATATCCGCAATGGCTTTGCGACCTTTTGGGTGATTGCGGTGCCTATCCAAGGTCGTTTTCGAAATACGGCAACGCTTTCAAACGAGTTTTGTCCGAACGCGGAGACGTGTCGGTTGGAGCAGCCCCATCGAGCAAGCTCGTCGTTCAAGGAGCGCATATCGACACTTCAGGTGCCTTTAAGGAACGCTCGTTAGCATTCGCTTCATAGGTACTAACCAGAAAGGATCAACAAATGGACTCTCTGTTCGCTTCGGTGCTTGGGACTACCGAATCAGCTATGACGACTATGACGTCGACCGGGTTCTTCATGTGCACGCTATCGTCTCTCGTGCTCGGTCTTCTTTGCGCATTGATCTATATGTACAAGCACAACTACTCGAAGAATTTCGTGGTGACGCTCGCTCTTCTCCCCGTAATTGTGCAGATGGTGATTACGCTCGTTAACGGAAACCTTGGTGCAGGCGTTGCCGTGATGGGCGTGTTCAACCTCGTGAGGTTCCGCTCGATAGCTGGTACTGCAAAGGACATCGGAAGCGTCTTCCTGGCCATGGCGATTGGTCTTGCGACGGGAATGGGCTACATCGGAATAGCTGCAATACTGACCGTTGTCGTAGGTGTCTTTAACATAATCTACGTCACAACACCGTTTGGCACTTCCAAACAGATTTCGAAGAGCCTCAAGATCACGGTTCCCGAAGACATGCAATTCGAGGGCATGTTCGATGAGACGCTCAAAAACTACACCTCTTCATACGACCTCGTGAATGTTCAAACGACGAATATGGGAAGCCTTTACCAGATTGAGTACAACGTCGCAATGAAGGAAGCCGGCCTTGAAAAGAGCATGATCGACGAGCTTCGCTGTCTGAACGGCAACTTGAAGATCAGTCTTGGTTTGCCTCAGATGAAAAGAGAGGTTCTTTAATCGTCAAATCTGCCGAGCAACGTTGCCATTTCGGTAAATGGCAACGTGGCGACCTCAAGATGCGGTACCATATACTCGAACAAAAACGAATGCCATACACGGCGTTCGTTCTTTTTCAGTTTCACCATAAGCACCATTTGGAAAGAAGGAGAGCAAAGTGGCTGAAGCAATCAAGCGCGTTTACAAGTTCGGACATGATGCGCAGGGCAACAACGTTACCGAAGGTAACAAGGACATGAAGTTCGTGGTCGGCGGCAAAGGTGCAAACCTCGCCGAGATGGCGAACATCGGCTTGCCGGTCCCTCCGGGATTCACAATCACTTGCCAGACGTGCATGGAATATGCAAACGCTGACAACACCTGGCCCGAAGGTGCTCTGGATGAGATCGCAGAATATCGAATCGATCTCGAAGAGCGTATGGGGAAACGCATCGGCGACGATGACGATCCGCTGCTTGTTTCCGTACGCTCGGGTGCTCCGATGTCGATGCCCGGCATGATGGACACCGTTCTCAACCTTGGTTTGAACGACCGTTCCATCAACGGTCTTATCAAGCAAACCGGAAATCCTCGCTTCGCATGGGATAGCTATCGTCGTTTCATCCAAATGTTCAGCAACGTCGTCATGGGCATTGATGGTGACAAGTTCGAGAAGGCCATCACGGCCGCGAAGGAAGCAAAGGGCGTCAAGCAAGATACCGATCTTGATGCTGACGATCTTGCCGAGCTCGTTGCAACGTTCAAAACCATTTTCGCCGAGAGCGTCGATCCTGAAGAGTATCCCGAGCTCGTCGTCGACGGCGTCGTTTCGTTCCCGCAAGATCCGGTCGAGCAGCTGCGCCTTGCCATCGAAGCCGTGTTCGGTTCGTGGAACAACCCGCGTGCGACCCTCTACCGTCAGCAGAACAAGATTGCCGACGATCTCGGCACTGCCGTCAACGTTCAGTGCATGGTGTTTGGCAACAAGGGTGACTCCTCCGCGACGGGCGTTGCTTTCACTCGTAATGCAGCCGACGGTACGAACGAGTTCTATGGCGACTACCTCGTCAACGCTCAGGGCGAGGACGTCGTCGCCGGCATCCGCAACACTTCGCCGATTTCCGAACTCAAGCATGTCGCGGGTCTCGAGAAGGCCGGTCAGGAACTTGAGGACATCTTCGTCATGCTCGAGAAGCACTTCCGCGACATGATGGACATCGAGTTCACCATCGAGCAGGGCAAGCTCTTCATGCTGCAGACCCGCGTTGGCAAGCGTACCGCCGCTGCCGCGTTGAAGATTGCCATCGACATGGAGAAGGAAGGCCTCATCACCAAGGAAGAGGCCGTTTTGCGCGTTGCTCCTGAGCAGCTCGACCAACTGCTACATCCGCAATTCGACAAGAACGCAAAGTACGACATCGTCGCTCGCGGCCTGAACGCCTCGCCTGGCGCTGCTGTCGGCGCTGCTGTATTCTCTGCTGACGAGGCTGTTGCAGCAGCCGAGCAGGGCAAGAAGACCGTCCTCGTGCGTTGGGAGACGACTCCTGACGATCTGGCTGGCATGATCGCTGCTGAGGGCATCCTCACCTCGCATGGTGGCAAGACCTCTCACGCAGCAGTCATCGCTCGCGGAATGGGCGCTCCGTGCGTCTGCGGCGTTGAGGCTCTCAAGATCGATGCTGAGAAGAAGGAAGCTGCTATCGCTGGCACCGACATCGTCATCAGGGAAGGCGACATGATCTCCCTCGACGGCACAACTGGCATTGTCGTTCTGGGCGCTGTTGACCTGGTTCAACCTGAGCTGACCGGCGATCTTGACACCATCCTCGAGTGGGCTGACGAGATCCGCACACTTGGCGTCCGCGCTAATGCTGACAACCCGGCTGACGCTCAGCTTTCGCGTGATTTCGGCGCAGAGGGCATCGGTTTGTGCCGCACCGAGCACATGTTCCTCGGCGATCGCAAGCAGATCGTTGCCGACATGATCCTCGCAGAAAAGGGCGGCGACGAGTACATGGAAGCACTCGACAAGCTCTACGAGGCTCAGCAGGGCGACTACTACGAGATGCTCAAGGCCATGGACGGACTGCCTGTCATCATCCGCCTGCTTGACCCGCCGCTGCATGAGTTCCTGCCTTCGCCGCGCGAGCTCGCCATTAAGGTTGCCGTCGATGCAGCCAAGGGCGACCATGATCCTGTTGCCAAGAGGCTTCTCGCCGCAGCCGACAACATGGCAGAGATGAACCCAATGCTCGGTCTGCGCGGTTGCCGCCTCGGCATCGTGATGCCGGGCCTTTCCGCCATGCAGGTACGTGCTATTGCCACGGCTACGGCGAAACTCATCAAGGAAGGTTTCGATCCGAAACCCGAAGTTATGATTCCGCTCGTATCTATGGAAAACGAGCTTATCTATGTTCGCGAAGAGGCTGAAAAGGCCATCAAGGAAGTCGAGGAGCGCGATGGTGTCGACCTGTCCTTCATCGAGATCGGCACGATGATCGAGCTGCCGCGTGCAGCCGTCACGGCTGACGAGATCGCCGAGAAGGCCGATTTCTTCTCCTTCGGCACCAACGACCTCACGCAGACGACTTTCGGCTTCAGCCGCGACGACGTTGAGGGCAAGTTCTTCAAGGATTACTCCGAGCTCGGCATCATGAAGGTCAACCCGTTCGCAACGGTTGACGACGGCGTTGTCAAGCTCATCGACATTGCAGTCAAGGGTGGCCGATCCACCAACCCCGAGCTCGTCACCGGTGTTTGCGGCGAGCATGGCGGCGACCCCGACTCCATCGCCAAGTTCCATAAAGTTGGATTGAACTACGTATCCTGTTCGCCGTACCGCGTGCCGGTTGCACGCCTCGCTGCGGCTCATGCTGCACTCGCGAAGTAGCGATTGCTTCAAAGCGATACATGATGGGGCCCGTTAATAAACGGGCCCCATTTTTGCACCATGTTTAATTGGCTTTACAAAATTGTGCCGCCGCAGACTACGGTATCACCGTCGTAGACGACAGCCGCCTGCCCGGGAGCACATGCACGTTGAGGTGAATCAAAGGTAATAGATATTGTGGACTCGCCGACTTGCTCGACGATGGCCGGGCGTGCTGTTTGTCGGTAATGAGTTTTCACGAGGAACTGCTCAGATTTGTCGAGTTGAGCTCGCGAGATGAAATTAACATCATGCACTTCGATAGAAGAACACAACGTGTTGGCATCTGTGTCAACAACAAGCCGATTAGATGAAACGTCTTTCTTGAAGACATAGAAAGGCTCACGTGCTGCGACGCCGATGCCCTTGCGTTGGCCTATCGTGTAATGTATGAGCCCATTATGCTTTCCTAGTACAGTGCCTTCTCGGTTCACGATTTCGCCCGCTTCGAAAGTCTTTCCCGTTCTCTTCCCAATGAACGAAGCATAGTCGCCATCGGGAACGAAGCAGATATCTTGACTTTCCGCTTTACCGGCGTTTATAAAACCATTTTCCTGAGCCAGACGGCGCACTTCGCTTTTTGAGAGGTCGCCGAGCGGGAACAGCATGTGTGCGAGCGTTTCCTGGTCAAGATGGAACAGGACATACGATTGGTCCTTGTTTGCATCTTTCCCGCATCTGATCTCAAAGCGCCCAGTCTGTTCGTTGAAGACGCGCCTCACGTAATGACCTGTAGCAACATAATCGTAGCCAAGTTCCTTGCGGCGTTTTTGAAGCGAACCGAATTTTATATAGCGATTGCAATCAATGCACGGGTTTGGGGTTTGACCGGAAAGGTACGAATTGCAGAATCGATCGATAACTTCAGTATCGAATGGGCCGGTAAAGTTATAGACGAAATGGGGGATGCCGAGCTCAAGGCATACTTGGCGCGCATCTTCGACATCGCGCGTCGAGCAACATGTCTGCTCATCTTCGATGAAGGCATCATCGTTGTCGAAGAGCTTCATCGTAACGCCTTCAACCTCGTAGCCCTCATCACGCAGGACAAGAGCCGACACGGAGCTGTCGACCCCTCCGCTCATGGCCATGAGCACTCTGTTCTTGTTCGGCGACGTCATCATAAGAAATTGAACATTTCTGTCGAAAGGTAGCGCTCGCCCGAGTCGGGGAGGATGACAACGATCAATTTTCCAGCATTCTCCGACCGCTCGGCAATCTTTCGTGCAGCTGCAACGGCAGCGCCAGATGAGATGCCAACGAGCAAACCTTCCTTGGAAGCAAGCTCTCGACCCGCTTCATAGGCTTCCTCATTTTCGATCGTGATAACTTCATCGTAAACCGTCGTATCAAGTGTGGCAGGAACGAAGCCAGCCCCGATGCCTTGCAATCCATGAGAGCCGGCATGACCCTGCGATAAAACGGGGGAGCCTTGAGGCTCGACTGCAACAACCTGGATGTCGGGATTCTTGGATTTAAGATAACGCCCAGCGCCTGTCAAGGTGCCGCCCGTGCCTACTCCAGCAACGAAGATATCGACGGTGCCGTTTGTAGCTTCCCAAATCTCTGGACCGGTAGTCGCTTCATGAGCGGCTGGATTTGCGGGGTTCGTGAATTGACCGGGAATAATCGAATTGTCGATAGATCTCGCAAGTTCATCCGCTTTCTCTATTGCGCCCGTCATTCCCTTTGAGCCGTCTGTCAGCACGACCTCTGCTCCATACGCCTTCATGAGATTGCGGCGTTCCACCGACATCGTTTCAGGCATTGTGATGATCATCCTGTTGCCACGTGCAGCTGCTAGAGCTGCAAGCCCTATTCCGGTGTTACCCGACGTCGGCTCGATGAAAACCGTTTGATCGTCTATTAGACCCCTCTCTTCGGCATCTTGGATCATCGCGAGCGCAACACGATCTTTGATTGAGCCTGCAGGGTTCACCATTTCGACTTTGGCAACAAGCGTAGCTTCGAGCGAGTGCTCACGTTCGTAGTTAACGAGTTCGAGAAGCGGTGTTTGTCCAATCAGTTCGGCTATGCTTTTGTGGATGCTCATGCTCTTTGCTCCTCAGTGTTCGATTACGCTACCATTCTAAACAACTCGATACGATGCTATATGAAAGAAGCGCTAGAAACATGGTCGATATAAATCGGATACCTCATTCGCTCGAATTCATGACAGAAGAGGGAAGGGTGGCGCTTTCCTACATTGATCAACGGAAGCTTCCTGATGAGCTTGTCATTGAAACTACTGCCGACTGGAAACAAGTCGTCGATGCCATACAGGCACTTGCCGTTCGCGGTGCGCCTGCAATTGGAATTGCGGGCGCAGCGGCTCTTGCACTCTTCGTGACAAACAACGGAGTTCAATGCGATCTTGAACGTGTTGCAGAGGAAATTGCATCTGCGCGGCCGACGGCGGTCAACCTTAGATGGGCAATCAATCGGTCTCTCGAGGAAATCAAAGGCATCGATTGGTCTGACGTTCCAAATAAGCTAATCAATCTTGTTTTGCGCATGGAGGCTGAGGACGAAGCCACGAACCGTACCATAGGTCACCTTGGAGCAGCGCTTCTCGGCGATGGCTCGAACATCCTTACCCATTGCAATGCGGGCAGCCTTGCAACGTATTTCTACGGCACTGCGCTTGGAATTGTTTACTGCGCTGCAGAGCAGGGGAAAATCAATCGAGTATTTGCAGACGAAACGCGCCCGGTGGGGCAGGGCGCTCGTCTGACGGCGTGGGAACTCGCACGCGCAGGCATACCTGTCACGCTCATCTGCGACAACATGGCTGCCAGCCTCATGTCGCAAGGAAATGTAGATGCGGTGATCGTCGGAGCGGATCGCATTTCAAGAAACGGAGATACCGCCAACAAAATCGGAACCTATGGATTGGCCGTTCTTGCTTACGAACACGGAATTCCGTTTTACGTTGCTGCTCCACGTTCGACGATCGATCTCGCACTCGAAGATGGTTCCCAGATTGTCATCGAGCAGCGTTCTCCTGAAGAGGTGTTACAGCATCCAATCAACGGAGTTGATGTTTGGAACCCTGCATTCGATGTAACGCCTGCGCGCTACATCACGGGCATCGTCACGGAAGCAGGTGTTTTCTCGCCTTCCGATTTAACGAGCTTGAATCCAGCCGTACTGTGATTCAAATAACCAAAAAGGTTTTTTTATACGACATTGCGACGCAAGGCTTTGACGTATAATCGCCATTTGTGTTCAGTTCAGACAACATACGGGCTACTTTCAAGGCAGCATTACCCATCATGCTCGGGTATGTCGCAATCGGCATTCCCTGTGGTATCCTTTCGGCTTCAATTGGATTGAATGCCCTTCAGGTTTTCCTGATGTGCGCACTATTCTATTCCGGAGCAGGACAGTTCATGATTCCGAACATGTGGCTTGCCGGCTCACCTATCGCATCGATTATCGCAAGTGTTTCGTTCGTGAACACACGCCAGATGCTCTATGCAACGGCGTTCGCACCTTGGTGCGAGAAAGTTTCAAAACGACTTTCGTTCTGGTTTGCCGCCACAGTCACCGACGAGAGCTTCGGTGTGAACATCAAGCAATTCGAGCAAGGGGGCTGGTCTGTTCAGCGTGCAACGCTCGTAAACCTTTGCTCGCAATCCTCTTGGACGATTTCGTGTGTTGTCGGAGTGCTCATCGGGAACGCAATTGGCATTCCGCTTGC
The DNA here is from genome assembly GCA_045614225.1 of Eggerthellaceae bacterium. Classification (GTDB taxonomy): domain Bacteria; phylum Actinomycetota; class Coriobacteriia; order Coriobacteriales; family Eggerthellaceae; genus UBA9715. The sequence goes on from JAZLCO010000048.1 coordinate 55,044, forward strand.
GATAGCCTCATTTGCCATGACATCGATTTTCATCTGCCTTCTCGTAACGCAAAAACTCTCAGGGGCAAATGTTGTTGCAGCCATCATGGCAATCGTCGGCGTTTTTGTTTGCAAGCTCATCGGCCTTTCTGGACCCGCAATCTTCTTCGGGGCCCTGTTTGGAGTTCTTTGCGCATTCATCTTCTCTCGAATACGGGAAAGGATGTAATGCATGCAGCCAATAACGTGGACAGATTTCTGGATCATCTTCATCACATGTGCATTGACGATTCTTGCATGCCGTGTCTTGCCGCTTTTCCTTTTGAAGGGGAAGGAGCTCCCCAAGCGCGTTGAGGAGGCGCTTGGGTACATTCCACCTGCCGCATTTGCTGCGCTTGTTGCAAATGACCTGCTCACACCTGGAATGTTTGATGCAGGTATATGGCCTGCGGGAGCACCGCTCGTTGCTTCGGTAATCGTCATCATTGTGGCTCGATTGACTAAATCGCTTCTCTGGAGCGCTGTCGCAGGCGTTGTCGCTTATGCATTACTCACGATGATCATTCTCTAAAGCGCTTAACTTTTCACTCAGAATGACACTAGTTTTGGCATCGATTGTGAATTTTGCGTCTCGCTTCATTATTTCTTGCATAGCCGATGTTCAGGGGATATACTAACAAATCGCGTCTAGAGACAAGTACCGCTACGCGGTTTGGCACGAACATATAGAAGGAAGAGAAATGGATATCATTCGCGCAATCGAGCAGCAGCAGTTCAAGCAGGACATTCCTGAGTTCAACGTTGGCGACAACGTCAAGGTCCATTACCGCATCGTCGAGGGTAACCGCGAGCGCATTCAGGTGTTCCAGGGCGATGTCATCCGTCGTCATGGTCACTCCAGCCGCGAAACGTTCACCGTCCGCAAGATCAGCTTCTCGGTCGGCGTAGAGCGCACCTTCCCGGTTCATTCTCCAAAGATTGACAAGATTGAAGTAGTTCGCCGTGGCGATGTTCGTCGCGCCAAGCTTTACTACCTGCGCAAGAAGGTTGGCAAGGCTGCGAAAATCAAGGAAAAGTCCTTCCGCTAATCGCGATTTCGCAACAAGTAAAGCCCGCACATCGTGCGGGCTTTTTTGTTAAGATGCCTGCATGAACATGACGATTCCTCAAATCAAAGCCATGCTCGACAAAGCTGACGAGCAGGAATACCAAGCGCTCGAACGTGCTTTGTCTGCTGACACGCGCAAAGGCGTCAAGTCTGCATTAGCCAAAGCAAGGAAAAGACTCGATGGGGAGCGGAAGGAGCGTGAACGACTCGAATCGCTCTATGTGTTTGAGGAATCTTTCGCTGAAGGATCAGAGGACATCATCGTGGGCCTTGACGAAGTGGGACGAGGCAGTGTCGCTGGCCCCCTTGCAGTTGGAGCAGTGGTTCTCTCACGTTCGGAGCATATACGATGTCTCAACGACTCAAAACAAATCAACCCTGAAAAGAGACTTGAGATTGCCCAGGTTATCAAAGAGCAGGCTCTTGCCTGGACAGTTGCCTACATTTCGCCTAACGATATCGATCGGGATGGAATGACCATGTCGTTGCGTCGTGCATTTACCCTGGCTCTTGCAGATATCGATTCAGCGCTTCCAAACGTATCCGTTGTCCTCATCGATGGAAATCCAATTCATATAGACCCGCGTGAAAGAAATGTCGTGAAAGGCGATGCTCGCTGCGCTTCAATTGCTGCAGCTTCAATTGTGGCTAAAACTGAACGCGATCGTTTGATGATCGAACTTTCAGAACGCTATCCGGCATACGAATTCGACGTGAATAAAGGATATGCTTCTCCACAGCACATCGAGGCGATTCGCACTCATGGATTGTCGCCTATCCATCGTTCGTCTTTCTGCAGGTCATTCATGCAGGAGACTCTGTTTTAGAAACTTCCGCTGAGTTTCAGAAAAGCTCGTTTGAACGTTTCAAACCATTTACCAGACGTGCGTGGGAAATGACGTGTAAACATCTCGCTCTTCTAGCGAATTAACTCTCTTCCTAGGGTGGTGGTTTCTAGACTCCACTACGGTTTCCTGAATGGATTGCGTGCCTAGTATCGATTCCGGCAATACAAGCAGAATCGAGAGGATATGGCATGGATGAATGCTTTGAATTCGCTGCGGACGATGATCGAATCGGCGTGAGAAACAAAAAACTTGGCCATAAAGGAGAAGAAGCTGCAGCACGCTACCTTATGCTCAAGGACTACGAAATTGTCGAGATGAATTGGACATGCGTAGCTGGCGAGGCAGATATCATCGCGTGGGGAGAAGAATGCCTCGTATTTTGCGAAGTGAAAACGCGATCGAGCATCGACAAGGGTTTTCCAAGTGAATCGGTCACAAAGAAGAAACGCCAGAAGTACGAGAAGATCGCTGCTTGGTACCTGCAAGATCATGATTGGCTTGACGTAAGGATCCGTTTCGATGTCATCGACATCCTCGTCGTTGGTCCAGATAGGGCCATGATCAAGCACATCGTAAACGCATTCGGTGTAGCCTGATGGCAAGGTTCGGACGATGCACCGTGCAAGGGGCCGCTCTTGTTGGAGTTCGAGCAATCCCTGTTGATGTAGAAGTGGCTGTGACAAAAGGACTGCCGGGATTCCAAATTGTCGGCATGGTTGATGCAGCCGTACAGGAAGCGAAAGAACGCGTTAGAGTTGCGCTGAAATCTTCTGGATTCGAAATGCCTGGAGACCGCGTTCTCGTCAGCCTTGCACCAAGTGCATTGAAGAAGACTGGATCAGGTTACGATCTCGCAATTGCTGCTGGAATACTCGTTGCAACAGGTCAGATTGCTGCTTCCGCCGTTAAAGGATCGTTGCTTGTAGGCGAGCTTTCACTCGATGGTGGAGTGCGACCAGTGAAGGGGCTTCTTGCTTATGCGCTGTGCGCTCGTGATCATGGCCTGGCGCTCACATGTTCACAATTCGCAGATGGCCTTGTTCCATTTGAAGGTCTTGTCGAGCATGGTGTGTTTACGCTGCGCGACATTGCTGCAAACAGATACGAACGATTCCACTACTGCCCTGACTGCAATGTGAAACCCGAACACGACTATAGTGAAATCTCAGGTAATGAAATCGCTAAACGTGCATTCGTTATTGCAGCAGCAGGAAACCATGGCGTTCTAATGATGGGGCCTCCGGGATCGGGAAAATCAATGCTCGCAGAGCGCCTTCCTTCGATCATGCCTCCATTGACGCATTCGGAAATGCTTGAGGCTGCGCTTGTTCATTCGGTAGCTGGTGAAGATGTAGCTGGAATACTATCTGGCATTAGACCGTTTCGTGCTCCCCACCATTCCGCTACAGGTCCGGCACTGATAGGCGGCGGAAACCCTGTGAGGCCAGGGGAGATATCACTTGCGCATCATGGTGTCTGCTTTTTCGACGAGTTGCCAGAGTTCAAGCCATCCGTTCTCCAGCAACTAAGGCAACCGCTTGAAGCTGGATATATCACCATTGCCCGCGCCGATGGGTCTGTAACATTCCCGGCTAATTTCCTACTTGTGAGCGCTTCAAACCCATGTCCGTGCGGATATTTCGGAGATCCTGAACACACATGCACATGCTCTGAACGGAGGATCAGAGATTACCAGAACCGCATTGGCGGCCCTTTGCTCGACCGAATTGACATGCATCTTGACATTAGCCGTGTTCCTCCCGAAAGCGTTCTTACCCGTACAGGTGGTACCAACTCTGAGTCTCTCCGGATTCAAGTCTTGAAAGGTCGTGAGTATGCTTCTTGGAGATATGCGCATGAAGAGCTCGATGGAACAACACAAAGCCTCATCTACTCGTGTCATCTTGCAGCTAAAGACGAGCGTTTTCTCGAAAAGGCCGCTGCGACTAACGGAATGAGCGGACGGGGAATCGTACGAACCTTGTCAATTGCGAGAACCATTGCAGATATAGAGCAACTTAAAAGTGTTGGGAAATCAGAGATTTGCGAAGCGCTGGGCTATCGATTGAGAAACAAGATAGGTGGGTGAATCATGCCCTTACAAGGAGCAAGGTGCATCGTTCAGCGTGGAGATGCTCTCTACCCGCAATCACTTGAAACGGTGCGCTATCCACCCGAAAAGCTCTACATCATAGGAAGCACCGAAGCGCTTGTTCCGGGGCTTGCTGTTATCGGGGCTCGAAAAGCCACTCCGTATGGAAGAGCATGCGCGCGAAGATTTGCTCGAATTGCAGCAGAAAAAGGAATTTGCATCATTTCAGGTGGAGCAAAGGGCTGTGATTCGGAAGCGCATCGAGCCGCACTCGACGTTGGCGGGAAAACTGCAGTTTTTCTTGGGGGCGGATGCGACAAAATCTACCCAGCAGAACACTTTCAATTGTTTCAGGAGATCATCGACTCAGGTGGTGCGCTGGTGAGCGAACATGCTTGGGATGTAAGCCCTCGTCCCGCATTCTTCAGACAGCGAAACCGACTCATTGCCGGATTGGCAGATGCGCTACTCATAGTCGAAGCAGGATTGCCGAGCGGAACTTTCGGCACAGCTGACGATGCGCTTGATTACGGCAAGGAAGTGTATGTTGTTCCAGGAGCTATAACATCGAATACGTCACGTGGATCCAACAGGCTTCTCCTTCAAGGAGCAACGCCCATCGTTGACGAGGACAGTTTCGAAGACGCTCTGTTCAACACGTTTTCCATGCTCAAAAGACCGGACGAGATGGTACTCGATGACGAAGAGGATGACCCGATTATTGCTGCCATACGCGCTGAACCGCTGTCTATAGATCAGCTTGTAGTAATTGCGAGAAGCGTCTGCGGTTCCGTTGATCCGTCAAGCTATCTTATGGAGCATATTGCGCTCGGAGAAGCGGGCGGCAAGATTGCACGGCAGCCTGATGGGCGCTGGGGTCCCACTCTTCAAAACAAGACCGTGCGCAAATGATGACATGTTACACTTTTGGCTATGGCTAAACCTGTTTCCATCATAGGGGCCGGCCTTGCCGGCAGCGAAGCTGCATTGCAGCTCGCCAAGCGCGATATCGATGTCGTGCTCTATGAGATGCGTCCTGAGAATCCAACGGCCGTCCACAAAACGGGAGATTGCGCCGAGCTTGTGTGCTCAAACTCACTCAAGAGCACAAAGCCCGACAGTGCTGCGGGAATGCTTAAACACGAGCTCGAGACACTTGGTTCTGTTGTGTACAAAACCGCTCTGAAGCATGCCGTTCCAGCTGGAGGAGCGCTCGCTGTCAATAGGGTCTCATTTGCTCGAGAAGTAACTGAATTGATCGAGTCTGAGAGTCGCATTAATCTCGTGCGTCGAGAAGTCGATTCAATTGACGAGATCGTTGAAGAATCGAGTGCTGTCATCTTGGCAACAGGCCCTCTGACAAGCGACGCACTCGCTTCTTCGCTTGCAAGCTTGATAGGCGACGAATACCTTGCCTTCTATGATGCCGCAGCTCCTATAGTCATGGGCGAATCGCTCGACATGTCTACGATATTCAGGCAGAGCCGATACGAAGAACCTGGAGCTAATGGGGTAGCAGGCGATTACCTAAACGCTCCGATGGACAAAGAGGAATACGAACGTTTCATCGATGAGCTCCTCGCTGCTGATCGAGTGATCTCGCGAGACTTCGAATCTAAAGATCTCTTCCAAGCGTGTCAGCCTATTGAGGAAATAGCTCGTGCAGGTCGCGATGCCCCGCGATTCGGACCATTGAAGCCAGTTGGCCTGACTGACCCGCGGACTGGGCGTAGGCCTTGGGCTGCCGTGCAGCTACGCGCTGAAGACGCTTCGGGTGCGTCCTACAACTTGGTGGGATTTCAAACGAATTTGAAATTTCCCGAACAAAAGCGCGTTTTCAGCATGATTCCCGGACTCGAGAATGCTGAATTTGTCCGATATGGCGTCATGCATCGCAACACGTTTATCAACGCCCCGGAGCAGCTCGATTCGAGTCTCCAGCTCGTATCAGATAAGGCCCTTTCTTTATGCGCGCCCATATTCGTCGCTGGTCAGCTTGGTGGTACCGAAGGGTATTGCGAGGCGATACGGTCAGGGCTTCATGCGGCATTTTCGGTCATTTCAAAGCTGAAGGGAAGGGGCTCTGTGCCACTACCAACAGACACGGTCTTCGGTGCGCTCATTGCCCATGCAACTTCTGATGAGACCGAAAACTATCAACCGATGCATGTCAACTTCGGAATTTTGCCGCCGCTTGATAATCCCATTCGAAACAAGCGCGATAGGTATGAAGCCTATCGAAAACGTGGCAATGATGCACTTGAATCATATTGTGCTGAATTGATTCGACAAGGCATATTGGAGGGTGCATGCCACGACGTGTGATGACGCGTGCATCGAAACGCGAAGCGCCTAAAGCAGATGAGCAAACCGCAACAAGCGAGCTGAAGGGAAAGACCCTCAGCCCTTCCGAACATGAGCTCATCGATGGTTTCATTGAGTCGCTCGAAGTAGAGAAAGGTTCTTCGGTTCATACTGCCAGATCGTATCGTAGCGATTTGGAATCCTTTCTGAGATGGTGCGAACGAAAGAACGTCGACCCTTTGCATGCAACGCATCGAGACATCCGCGCTTACTTAGGCGAGCTTGATGCAGCACGCTATGCACGCACGACCATAAATCGCCATTTATCCTCCCTTCATGGATTCTACGCATGGCTCAACGTCGTTGGAGCCTGTGATACCGACCCTTCGAGTGCGCTTTCAGGCCCTAAGCAGTCCAAGCATCTACCACATGTCTTGAAGCCTGCAGAAATGGCACGTCTTCTAAGCGTCTATGGTCCACGTACTATCGATGGGGAAGCGCACCAACAATCGGCTCTCGATTTGCGAAATCAGGCTATCCTCGAATTCCTATACGCTTGCGGAGCTCGAATCTCGGAAGCAGCGAATCTCACGATGAACGACATCGATTTCAACTCGAAGCTCGTCAAGTTGTTTGGTAAAGGGAGCAAGGAGCGCATCGTTCCGTTGCATGAGTTCTGCATCGATGCACTTGCATCGTATCTCGACCTGGCACGCGATGAACTATCGTGCGGAAAAGCATCCCAGTACGTCTTTCTCTCTTCAAGAGGGAATCAGATGAGCGCTGATGCCATGCGCAAGATGTTCAAGCAAGCCGTAGGTGTTGCCGGTCTCGATTCGAGCTTGTCTCCGCATGATATGCGTCATACTTTCGCAACTGACTTGCTCAATGGCGGAGCTGATCTCAGGAGCGTTCAAGAAATGCTCGGTCATTCGAGCCTTTCCACAACGCAAATTTACACTCATCTATCACCAAACAGGCTCAAAACGGCTCATCTTCAGGCTCATCCACGTGCATAAATTCCAGTCGTGTTTTTGCGATGTACTAGCGCCTTATGGCGAACAAATGTTTTATTCGCAATCATCTTAACATCTCCTGTAGAATACGGATTCGTGCAACGAATCGAGGAGAACCATGGGGCAGAACGCAATTGTCATCAAGGGTGCAAGGCAGCATAACCTCAAAAATATTGATCTGACCATTCCGCGCGATAAACTCGTCGTTATCACGGGTCTTTCGGGCTCGGGCAAGTCATCTCTTGCATTCGACACCATGTATGCAGAAGGACAGCGGCGTTACGTCGAAAGCCTTTCGAGTTATGCGCGCATGTTCCTCGGTCAGATGTCGAAACCGGATCTGGACAGCATAGACGGCCTTTCGCCTGCAGTGTCCATCGACCAGAAGACAACAAGCCGTAATCCACGATCGACGGTTGGGACGACCACCGAGATTTACGACTACCTTAGATTGCTTTTCGCGCGTATCGGCGTCCCTCATTGCCCTGAATGCGGTCGCGTCATCAAGAAGCAAACGACTGACCAGGTCACAGACGAGATCCTGCGCCTTTCTCACGGCGATGATACAAGAGCGATAATCATGGCCCCCATCGTTACCGGCCGAAAAGGCGAGTTCACCAAGCTCTTTGCTGACCTGAACAAGGAAGGCTTTGCGCGCGTGCGTATCGATGGCGAGATCGTGAGACTTGACGGTTCCGAAATCACCCTCAACAAGAAGATCAAGCATTTCATAGACGTCGTCGTTGACCGCGTCGTGCTTAAGGCGTCAGCCACCACCCGAATTGCCGAGTCTGTTGAAATGGCAACCTCCATTGCCGAAGGACGGGTGCTCGTCAAAATCTTAGGCGATGATTCTGCCGAAGTTGATGAAACGTCCCACACTTCAAGCGGCGCAACTGGCGGGCTTGGGCCAGGCGAGCATCTCTTCTCGCTTGCTCTTGCATGTCCCGAGCACGGTCACTCCATCGACGAGCTCCAGCCGCGTGATTTCTCATTCAATGCACCATACGGAGCATGTCCGGATTGTCTTGGAATCGGAAGCAGGAACGAAGTAGACCCGATGCTCGTCGTGCCTGACCAAACGCTTTCTTTAGCCGAAGGGGCGATTGCTCCGTTCAAGTCGGGCAACTATTATCCCCAGGTGCTCAGAGCGGTCCTCCACCATGTTGGAGAATCTGAAGACACTCCGTGGGAAGACCTTCCGAAGAAGGCGCAAGACGCCATTCTTTACGGCGTCAAAGGGCGTGTTCGCGTTGACTACGTCACAGTCGATGGACGAAATACGTATTGGTACATCAACTGGCACGGCGCATTGAAGGCCATCGAGGAAAAGCTTTCAGAAGCTGGTAGCGATCGCCAAAGAGAGAAGCTCGAAGCGTATTTCGCCACTACGCCTTGCCAAACATGCAAGGGCAAGCGACTGAAGCCTGAAATCCTCGCGGTCACCATCAATGGGAAATCAATCCACGATGTCTGCGAGATGAGCGCAGTCGACTCGCTCTCTTACTTCGAGTCGCTCGTGCTCGAGGGTTCCGATCTGCAGATTGCCGGCCCCATCGTGAAAGAAATTGTCGCACGTCTTAGGTTCCTGGTTAATGTAGGACTTGATTACCTCACCCTCGAGCGCGCAACAGCCACATTGTCAGGCGGAGAAGCTCAACGCATTAGGCTTGCCACTCAGATCGGTGCAGGTCTCATGGGCGTGCTCTACATCCTTGATGAACCGTCAATCGGCCTTCATCAGCGCGACAACGAGCGGCTCATCGAAACACTTCAATCACTACGTGATTTAGGCAACACGGTTGTTGTTGTCGAGCACGATGAAGATACGATCAGATCCGCTGACTATGTAGTTGACATGGGGCCAGGGGCAGGGGAGAACGGCGGATACGTCGTTGCCGCTGGAACGCCGGGAAAAATTGCGAAGACAAAAGGCTCAATTACAGGTGACTATCTCTCAGGACGTCGTGTCATAGAGATTCCCCAATCTCGCAGAAATCCCGAACGTGGAAGCATCAAGCTCATTGGAGCAAGCGAGAACAATCTAAAAGATATCGACATAGAAGTTGAACTCGGTACATTCACTGTTGTAACAGGCGTATCAGGATCGGGCAAATCATCACTAGTAACTGACACGCTTGCCCCATTGCTGGCCAACCGTGTCAACCATGCTCGTAGACGCTCTGGATCCTTCCGGAAAATCGAAGGCACAGAACAGCTCGATAAGACCATCAATATCGATCAGAGTCCTATCGGCCGAACTCCACGTTCAAATCCTGCCACCTACATCGGACTTTGGGATGACATCAGAGCTCTATTTGCTTCGACGAGCGAATCCAAGGCGCGCGGTTATTCACCTGGCAGATTCTCGTTCAACGTGAAAGGTGGCCGATGCGAAGCTTGCAAGGGCGATGGCCAAATCAAGATCGAGATGCATTTCCTGCCAGATGTTTATGTCCCTTGCGAGGTCTGCGGAGGCCGCAGATACAATCGCGAGACGCTCCAAGTGACGTACCGCTCGAAGTCAATCGCCGATGTTCTTGACATGACGGTTGAAGAGGCTCTTGAGTTCTTTGCGAACATCCCCGGCATCAAGCGAAAGCTCCAGACGCTACATGACGTGGGGTTGGGCTATATCAGACTCGGACAACCTGCTACAACGCTCTCTGGTGGCGAGGCGCAACGCGTCAAGCTTTCAAGTGAGCTTCAAAAGAAGCAAACGGGAAAGACGTTCTACATTCTCGACGAACCGACGACCGGCTTGCATTTCGAGGACGTGAAGCAGCTTCTCGCCGTTTTGCAACGCCTCGTTGATGCCGGCAACACCGTCCTCGTCATTGAGCACAATCTCGACGTAATCAAGTCTGCCGACCGGATAATTGACCTTGGACCTGACGGTGGTGATAGAGGCGGGCGCATTGTGGCAACGGGAACTCCAGAGGAGGTTGCGCGTATCCCGGAGAGCTACACTGGTCAGTTCTTGAGCCGCATGCTCTAGTCGATATCGTATAATTCTGCAGCATGGGTAAGAGGACTCGTGAAATAGTCGCTCTCGTAATGCTGGCATTGCTCGGGCTTATCGTACTCGCTGCAATGGTCTGGTATATATTCATCGGCCACAATTGGAACATCGCTGCATCTAACATCGACGAATCGATTGGTCAGATGGACGGATACACGGTGATACTTTACGAAGGTCAGACCCTTCCGAGCACAGAACGCAACCGCATTTCAAGCAACCAACCTTTGCTTGATGACGAAAACCGCGGCATGCAGAAACCAGATGAAGAACCCGAGCAAAACGAGCCTGTTTCAATGCATGAAGCCGCATCGTATTACCGCCAAATGGGCGCAACGGTATTCATGCTGAAACCCCAAGCTCCCTATGCTTACGACCCTCCGATTGTGCTCAACAAGAATGGTTTCTTCATTGGAATCTATTACGCTGACGGATCAACTCCGCGACTTGAAGCGCAATTGCGAACAGCCGACCTCAAGATGCGCGGCGTTGATTTCGTCGTTCTTCTCGTCAACGATGCTCGTATGCTTACAAACACCTTGTCTTCGGTTGATATCATCATCTGCACATCGGATGAAGAGCTCTCTTCACATGGTGAATACCATGATGGAACGTTCTGCGTTGATTCTCCGATCATTGGGCAAGTTCAGACGATTATCATCTCACCGAGCAATGTCCTAACCTCCAAGACCATCACATGGCTCTAGGAGGTCATATGAACGGTAATGAATCGACAGTAGTCGAAAGCCAAGAACAAAAGATCAAAAGAATAAAACGAGAGCTCGAAAGCGTTCCTGCTTCACCTGGCGTGTATCTCTGGAAAGATGCCGAGGGAACTGTCATATATGTCGGAAAGGCGAAACAGCTCCGCGCCCGCATGCGTCAATACGTGAACTTTCAAGACGATCGTGCGAAAATTCCCCTGCTCGTCGAAGCGATTGATTCATTCGAGTACATCGTCGTCGAAAACGAACATGAGTCGCTCGTGCTCGAGAAGAATCTCATCAACCAGTTCGCACCGTATTTCAATGCAGATTTCAAAGATGATAAGTCGTACCCGTTTATCGCCTTGACATGTGATGACGTGTTTCCGTCAATCAAATACACGCGTGAGAAGCACAAATCTGGCACCCGGTATTTCGGTCCTTACACCGACAGTCGCGCTGCGAGAATGATGGTAGATGCTGTTCGACGCGTCGTTCCAATATGCTCTTCATCGTGCGCTGAATGGCGTCGGCTCGCAAGAAAAATGAAGAACGGGGACATCGATGCATTCCTTTCAGAGAATGGAACGCTAAGACCATGCTTTGATGCACATGTCGGTCTTGGGCCAGGCGTATGTTGCGGCTCCATAACGCCCGAACAGTACGCAGAGAATGTAAAACGAGTTGCACGTTTCCTCGACGGTCATCATGACGAGTTCGTGCGCGACATGACTGAGGACATGCTGATTGCTGCCGAGGAGCTTGATTTCGAACGCGCCGCTCGTATAAAGGAACGAATCGACGCTGTGAATGCGCTTTCGGACAAGCAACATGCCGTTTCGTCTCGTAACCTGAACGCAGACATCATCGGTTTTTACCGGGAAGAAACGATTGCAGGCGTGCACGTTTTCATGATTCGCGAAGGGCGTATCATGAATTCCAACGAGTTCATCCTGAACAAAGGGCACGACGTGCCTGATGATGACCTGCTCCATGCATTCCTCTTGCGTTACTACGACACCACAACGTCGATACCTCGTGAAATCGTTGTCAGGACATCTCCTGAGGACCAAGAAGCCATGTCGGCTTGGCTTACCGAAAAGCTTGCGAACCAGCATGGAGCAAAAGTGCGCTTTACCGCACCACTCAAAGGCGAGAAAGCCGAGCTCGTCGAGATGGCTGAAAGCAACGCGCGCCATACCTTGCTTAGATACAAGGTAAAGACGAACTATGAGGACAAACGCGTCAACGAGGCCTTGCTGCAGTTGGAAAGCGCACTCGCTCTTCCAGGGCCACCGCATCGCATCGAATGCTTCGATATCTCGACAATACATGGCAGTTACACGGTTGCCTCAATGGTTGTGTTCACAAACGGCAAGCCCGATAAGAACCAATACCGTCGTTTTAAGATCAAGACACCTCTTGAAGAAGCGAACGACTTCTTAAGCATGCAAGAGGTCTTAGGACGTCGCTATTCGGATGAGCGGATGGCCGATGGGCGCTTTGGAAGCAAGCCGGATCTCATCATCCTTGACGGCGGTAAGCCGCAGTTGAGCGCTGCACTTGAGATGTTCGAAAAACTTGGGCGCAACGACATATCGCTATGCGGCCTTGCGAAACGAGACGAAGAGCTTTTCGTGCCCTGGCAGGACAGCGGACCGGTCGTTCTTCCAAGTGGTTCTGCCTCGCTTTACCTTGTGAAGCAAGTACGCGACGAAGCACACCGATTCGCAATTACCTTCCACAGGGAGCTGAGAGGGAAGGGGATGACTGCAAGCATACTTGACGATGTCGCCGGTATGGGGCCCATACGGAAGAAGGCGCTCCTCAAGCATTTCAAGTCGTTCAGAAACCTCAAAGCTGCTTCTCTCGAAGAAATCAAGGACGCGCACGTGCTCCCCGAGGAAGTCGCCGATGAGGTTTACCTCGTATTGCAGCAGTATAATGAGGCTGCACGGACCAGTTAGAAGGAGGTCAAATATGGCTGAACTGTCAAACATGCCCGAACTTGTGATCGTCAGCGGCATGAGTGGTGCCGGCCGAACGGAAGCAATGCATGTTTTCGAAGACCTCGGTTACTACTGTGTCGACAATTTGCCACCAAGTCTCATCGATGACCTCGTCTTGATGACTGATCTTCCAAACCTTGGTGGCGACCGTAAGAAGATCGCCATCGTCTGCGATGCGCGAACTCATGAGTTCTTCTCTACCATGAAAAGCACCCTCGACAACCTCGAGAAGCAGGGCATTGGACATAGCATCCTTTTCCTCGATGCAGATAACGACCGTCTCATTGCCCGCTACAAGTCGAGCAGACGCCGCCATCCGCTGTGCTCGGATGGTGCGACCATTTCGTCTGGCATAGAACGCGAGCGGGCGCTCATGCGGGAAATCCGTGCACATGCTGATTTTGTCATCGATACGACGAGCCTTTTACCTGCAGAGTTGCGTGAGAAGATCAAAGATCTTTATGCCCATGGAGACGAACGCGAAGGTCTGGCCGTATCGGTGTATTCCTTCGGGTTCAAACACGGCAACCCCGCAGATGCCGATCTGGTCATCGACGTGAGGTTCTTGCCGAATCCTTACTACGACCCCGAAATGCGCACCATGACCGGTCTTGATGACAAGGTTCGCGATTACGTTCTCTACAACAGCGATACCGAGACGTTCATCAAGCGCTGGGAAGCGCTGCTCGATTGCGTGATGCCAGGCTATGTTTCCGAAGGCAAGCAGCAGCTGTCCATTGCGGTTGGCTGCACTGGAGGTCAGCATCGAAGTGTCGCCCTCGCAGAGGTCACCGGAGATTATCTGCGTAGATGCGGCTATCGCGTGAGTGTGGCGCATCGCGACCTCGCACTTGCCGTGCGCCCTGAAGACAAGTAGCCAAACGGCGTTTTGAAAGGTTCATCTATGAGCAACCTCGTTGCAAAGCCGTTCAGCCACGACCCGTCAGACACTGCGGCGTTTGAAGCACTCTCTGCCGCTCCGTCGCAAGAACGGGTTGATCATGAAGTCAAAGCTGTCGTCATCGGTGGTGGTACTGGCGCACCCGTGTCTATCCGCACGTTGCTTTCGATGGGGGCGCAAACATCGGCGGTTGTCGCCATGGCAGACGATGGGGGATCGACTGGCATCTTGAGAGACAAGGCTGGTGCCACGGCTCCTGGAGACATCAGAAAATGCATAACGGCCATGGCGGGAAAGACGGACGATCCACTTACAAAGGCGTTCAAGGTGCGGTTCGGTTTCGCAAACAACCACACCCTTGGCAATCTAATGCTTTCCGCTCTCGAAGTAACGAGCGGCAGCTTCCCTGAAGCCATCGCTATCTGCGAAGAGCTGCTCGATGCTCGTGGAAAGGTGTACCCCTCGACACTCGACCGTGTCACTCTCGTAGCGAAGACGAGCGACGGTCGAACGCTCGAGGGCCAAGCTGTGGCTTGCCATTCGCGTAACGCTTTGAAGAAAGTTGCGCTTGAATCGGATTCGAAAATCCTCGCCTACGAACCTGCATGCGAGGCTATTCGCAACGCTGACCTTATCGTTTTAGGGCCTGGTTCTTTGTTTACCTCGATCATTCCGAACCTAATCGTTCCAGGCATCATCGATGCAATTCGTGCGTCGAAGGGCGCAACTGTTTTCGTATGCTCACTTGCTGATATGCAGGGTGAAACGCGCGGCCTCACGCCGCTTCAACATTATGAAGCGCTGTGTGCCCACGGTATGCGCGGCCTTGTCGACTACATGCTTGCACAATCCACATTGCCAGAGGAAGAAAATGACGGTCGCTTCAAGCGGCTTCTCGTCATCGACGATGATGAAACAGCCGTTATAGAGAAACATGGTACGCGAGTGCTTAAGCGTGACCTCGTCGACCGCGAGCAGCCCACATGGCACGATCCCGTCAAATTGCGCAAGGTATTTGCGGAGGTGCTCAAGTAATGTCGTTCAGCTCCGACGTCAAAGAGGAGCTCACGCGTGTCGAGCCCGGATGCTCGCATTGCGAGCGCGCGCTGCTTGCTGCAATCATACGCATCGAGGGAACGCTGTTCTTCAGCGGTAAAGACCGCTACCGGCTTGAGGTTGTGACCGATGCGCCGTATGTTGCCCGTTTGACGTGGAGGCTGCTTCACGAGACGTATAACCTGAAGACTGAGCTGACGACGCGGAGAAGCGTGCTTCACAAGACACCGAACTACCTTATCGGCGTTCCTGCCCAGGCAAAGCTTCCCGAAGCTTTGCACGACATGGGCGTGCTCGGCGATAACGGGCTCGAGTTCGGTGTCGCTGACAAGCTGATCTCAAAGCAGTGCTGTGCAGCTTCGTATCTCCGCGGAGCCTTTCTCGGAAGTGGTTTCGTGTCAGACCCCCGTGGCGATTTCCATTTCGAGATAACGGTCGAATCGAAGGAAATGGCTGAAGATGTTGTAGCCATCATGGCTGATAGGGGAATCAAGGCTCGAATCATGCAGCGTCGCAGCTCATTTGTCGTGTATCTCAAAAGCGGCGAGTCTATTCTGGAGTTCCTCGCTGTAACCGGCGCGCATCAAAGCGCGCTAATAATGGAGAACGCGCGAGTCGTGAAAAGCGTTCGCAACGACGTCAACCGTCAAACCAACGCCGAGATTGCAAATCAAGTCAAAGCGGCAAACGCATCGGTCGATCAGATCTACGCGATGAGGTCGGTACTTGAGGCATATGGCCTCGAAAAACTCCCTCCTGCACTGCAGGAAATCATACGACTTCGAGTCTCATATCCCGACGCTACCTTGAAAGAACTTGGAGAACGAGCTAATCCACCGCTCTCAAAGTCTGCCGTCTATCATCGTATGAGACGTATCGAGCAGATGGCTCGAGAGCTTCAGTCGTAGAATCACTTCTTCCATCAATTCGCTTGCGCCTGCGCGATAGTGCACCAGTCGGGGTACAATGTACAAGTCCCTTTGTTACAAGGAAATAATCTAAGGGGAAATACTATGACTATTAAAGTCGGCATTAATGGATTTGGCCGTATTGGACGTCTCGCTTATCGTGTTATGGCCAAAGACCCCGACATAGATGTCGTTGCCATTAATGATCTTGGCGACATTGCCACCATGGCTCACTTGCTCAAGTACGACTCGATTCACGGCATAGCTTTCAATTCCGTCGAAGCAGTGGGCGACAGCATTGTTGCAGACGGTGATGTCATCAAGGTGCTTTCAGAACGCGAACCTGGCAACTTGCCGTGGGGGGACCTCGGTGTCGATATCGTCATAGAGTCAACTGGCTTCTTCACTGACGGAGCTCGGGCGAAGGCCCATCTCGATGCCGGCGCAAAGAAGGTGCTTATCACTGCCATCGGCAGGAACGTGGACAAGATCATCATCATGGGAGTGAATGATCGCACATACAATCCTGCTACTGACAACATCATCTCGAGCGCATCGTGCACGACCAACTGCCTTGCTCCGTTTGCAAAAGTCCTCATTGAAAACTTTGGAATCAAACGCGGCTTCATGAACGCGATACACGCTTATACGAACGATCAGCGCATTCTCGACTTACCGCATCAAGACCTCCGTCGAGCCCGCGCTGCAGCGCAGTCGATGATTCCAACAACCACCGCTGCTGCTCGCGCTGTTTCGCTGGTTCTTCCTCAACTTGCCGGGAAGCTCGACGGTTTTGCAATTCGCATTCCCACTCCCGATGGTTCGATGGTCGATCTGACTGCCGAACTTGAAAGAGACGTGACGATTGCTGAGGTCAACGCAGCCATGAAGGCAGCATCTGAAGGTTCATTGAAGGGCATTCTTGAATACACCGAAGACCCCATCGTCTCAATAGACGTAATCGGAAATCCCGCATCTTCAGTATTCGATTCCGGCCTGACCATGGTGCTCGGTGGAAAGGGCAATCTCGTCAAGTGCATATCATGGTACGATAACGAATGGGGCTACTCCAACCGAGTCAAAGATATCGTCAAGATAATGCTTTGATGAGGAACTTTGTTTGCATGGGGCGCAGGATTAAGCTTTCGCCCTTTCGATAGATAGGAGAAAACATGGCAAACATCAAAACAATCGACCAGCTCGATGCTGCAGGGAAGCGTGTTCTCGTACGCGTAGACTTCAACGTGCCGGTCAAAGACGGCGTCGTTACCGACGATACGCGCATTCGCGCTGCACTTCCAACCATCAAGAAACTTGTCGACGATGGTGCTCGCATCGTTTTGATGAGCCATCGTGGACGCCCGTCGGGTGAGGGCTTCGAGGAAGAGTTCTCCCTTCGTCCCGCTGCGCTTCGACTCTCTGAGCTTCTCGGCAAGCCTGTTGCTTTCGCAAGCGACATCGCAGGCGAGGATGCGACCGCAAAAGCTGCTGCTTTGAACGATGGCGAGATTCTTATCGTCGAAAACCTCCGCTTCGACAAGCGCGAGAAGAAGAACGTGCCCGAGTTCTGCGAAGAGCTTGCCAAGCTCGGTGAGGTGTACGTGAACGACGCATTCGGTACCGCCCATCGCGCCCATGCTTCCACTGCAGGTGTTGCTTCGCTTCTGCCCGCATATGCAGGTTACCTCATGGAGAAAGAGGTCTCGACGCTCACTGGTATGCTCGACGACCCGAAGCGTCCGTTCTGCGCCATTCTTGGCGGTAGCAAGGTGTCTGACAAGATTCAGGTCATCGAGGCGCTTCTCGACAAGTGCGATACGCTCGTCATCGGCGGCGGCATGTGCTTCACCTTCCTGCTTGCACAGGGTTACGAAGTCGGCACATCGCTCAAGGAAGAAGACTGGGTCGAAAGGGCAGCTGGTCTCCTCGAGAAGGCAAAGGAGAAGGGCGTCGAGTTCTTGCTTCCGGTCGATGTCGTTTGCGCTGATAAATTTGCTGAAGATGCGAACATCAAGACTGTTCCTGTGAGCGAGATTCCTGCTGACATGATGGGCTTGGACATCGGACCCGAGACCAGCAAGCTGTATGCCGAGGCTGTCTCCAAAGCCAAGACGGTCTTCTGGAACGGCCCGATGGGCGTGTTCGAAATGGATGCGTTCGCCGAGGGCACCAAGCAGGTTGCCCTGGCCGTAGGCGCCAACAAAGAAGCTGACACCATCATCGGCGGCGGTGACAGCGTTGCAGCTGTCAACAAGTTCAAGCTCGCTGACCAGATGACCTTCATCTCCACGGGTGGCGGTGCTTCCATGGAGCTTGTCGAAGGAAAGACGCTTCCCGGCGTCGCTGCACTCGCTTAAGGCACTATTGCGGTCCACCAGTTTATACATACTGGTGGACCGTTTTCTTGAACCCGACAAAGAACGGAGCAATATTTATGGCACGTAAATACATGATGGCAGGCAATTGGAAGATGAACAAAACGATCGGTGAAGCCGTCGTTCTTGCCCAGGATATCTCGAATCAGTACGAAGATAGCTGGCTGAAGAACTGTGACGTCGTCGTCTGCCCGCCGTTCGTCGATCTCAAACCCGTCAAGACTGTTTTCGAGTTCGACCGGATCGAGATCGGCGTTGGCGCTCAAAACGTCCATTGGGCTGAATCTGGAGCCTATACGGGCGAGATTTCTGTTCCGATGCTCAAGGAAATCGGTTGTGGATGGTGCATCATCGGCCATTCCGAGAGGCGCGAGATGTTCGGCGAGACCAACGAGGGTGTGAACAAGAAAGCCAAGGCGCTTCTCGCTGCCAAGATCAACCCCATCATCTGCGTGGGTGAATCGCTCGCCATTCGCGATGAAGGCACGACGCTCGATTTCGTATGTGCACAGGTCAAAGCCGCGTTCGCAGGCATCGAGCCCGGCGAAGCAAAAGATTGCGTCATCGCGTATGAACCGATTTGGGCTATCGGCACCGGCCGTACCGCAACGCCTGAACAGGCTCAGGAAGTATGCGCAGCTATTCGCGCGACGATCGCCGACATGTACGGCGCCCAGGTTGCTGACGAGATGCGCGTGCTCTATGGCGGCTCCATGAACCCCGGCAATGTAAGCCTGCTTATCGCTGAGCCTGATATCGATGGTGGACTTATCGGTGGCGCAGCGCTGAAGAAGGAATCGTTCGTACAGCTAATCGAAGCCTGCCTGTAAGCTTTTGCCAGGTAGTTTGTGAAGTGTTGGTCGATTATTAGTTAATTCACAAGTTTGACGTATAATTCATAACTTGCGAGTAAACGAAGTAATCGAACGTGGAGAATGATATGAACCCGCTGCTTGTAATATTGTTGATCCTCCTGGTGATTTCCGGGTCTGGCCTCATCGTCTTCATCTTGCTGCATTCTGGCAAGGGGACGGGCGTTTCCGATATGATCTCCAGTTCTTTCTATTCAACGCAAGGCGGAACGAGCATCGTTGAGAAGAATCTCGACCGCATCACCATCGTGTTCGCGATCGTCTTTTTCCTCTCGATTGTGGCGCTCATGTTCGTTTATCCACAAGGAACGATTCTTCATTAATTTTCTTCTTCACAAGTGGGCATCGTTCGGTTAGAATAGCTTGCGTTGCTCACGCAGCACCAAGTCGGAGTGGCGGAATTGGCAGACGCGCTAGCTTGAGGTGCTAGTGCCCAAACTTCGGGCTTGCGGGTTCAAGTCCCGCCTCCGACACCAGAAACTTAAGAAGCGCCCTTCGGGGCGCTTCTTCATTTGTGAGTCGTTTTGCTTTTCTCTAACCTGTCCTACAAAAGGCTCACCAAATCAGTGAGAACTGGAATGGTTTCATATCTGCAATCTGGGAATCGGCCATTTCGATCGATTATCACAGGGCGGAGTCCAGCATTGAACGCGCCGTCACCGTCTGCTTCGGGCAAATCACCAACATGTATGGCATGAGCTGCATCGACGCCCATTCGTTCGAGTGCAATCTCGAATATGGCACTCGAAGGCTTCCGATAGCCCACGGCAGCAGAGGCAACAACATCATCGAGATAGGGAAGGGAGCCGATACTTCTCAGCAAATGCTCTAATGTGGCGTCCCAGTTCGATATGACACCCAGTTTGAACCCACGACGCTTAAGTCCCTTAAGACATGCTTGCACGTCCCCAAATAGCGACCAGTTGCTAGGATTGAGGTATTCGTCGTACACCGCCTGCGCTAGGTGGGGGATATCGCCTTTGAGTTCGCAGCGATTCGCAAGGATCGTGTACATGTCGAGCCATAGATTCACCGCACGGTCGTGGTCGCACCAGAAATCTCCGTCTTTGAGATACTCGGATTCGTAGAATTCATCAACTTCAGCCATAAAGGGCTCAACATCTCGCACGGTGATCGGATATCCAAGACGTCGTGCAACACGAGCAAAAACTTCAGGCACAGGAGGATCGGCTTTCAACAGCGTGTTTCCCACATCGAAGAATACGGCCATGCCGTTTTCCGACATTGAAGCTCCTTACAAAGGAAATTATTGACTGTGCGTATGATAAACCACGCGCAATGAAAAACGCCCCTGAGGGGCGTTTGGAGTTCTGGAGGCGACGCCCGGATTCGAACCGGGGGTGAAGGCTTTGCAGGCCTCTGCCTTACCACTTGGCCACGTCGCCATATGTTAAAAAAAGCCGGCCAAGCTTTAAACTGACCGGCCTTCAACATTCTGGAGCGGACAACGGGGTTCGAACCCGCGACCCCCACCTTGGCAAGGTGGTGCTCTACCAGCTGAGCCATGTCCGCGTCGGCAAGGAGATATACTAGCTCAACCGAATTGACGATGCAAGGACATTTTTGAAAAACTGGAGCAAGATGGCGAAATGATGAATATGGAGCACCTATGCAATTCGCTTTTGACAGATTCAATCAATCTGCTAGACTATCCAATCGCTGACACGGTAGTGTCATCCCAGAGCGGGCGTTTAGCTCAGGGGGAGAGCGCTTCCCTGACACGGAAGAGGCCACAAGTTCAAATCTTGTAACGCCCACCATGAATTACGAGGCCAGAGGCATATGCTTCTGGCCTCTTTGCTTATTGCGCCCACCAGATGCCCGCGCCAAGTTGTTCAAATCCAACTCGGATTTTAACAGCAACAACGCACCTCTATTAGTTTCTAGGGCTTACGTTTCAACACGACGTATTCACTACTCGTAGCGTCATAGCAAAAGACGAAATGGAAGCAGCCTGTCTCCATCATCTTCGATCAATGGAGACAGGCTCTGTCTTATGCAAATCAGTCACGCGATAGGTCAGCACGTCTGACTTTATCTCGTTTCCAAATATGTCAATGGCCACGTACCAATACTCGTGCATCCTATTTGGTCAGTCCACTTGGTTGACTTTAACCTGTCGAAAACAAAATAATCAGGTTAGAATTAACGGGCTCTAAATAGCCAATGAAAGGATGCGCTTAATGGCCGCAGCGGATGAAAAACAAAGCAATAATCGCTTCGAAGAGGTTGACGAAACCGAAAAATACCCATTGCTCGTGCGTATATACGGCGTTGTGAGCATTCTCGCTGGCGGTATCCAGGTCGTTGCATTCATTTTGGCTGTGCTTGCCGTGTTCTTCGGCGATGTTGATTTCTCAAACCTCGAACCCCACACTACAACAACGCTCGTCATCGCAATCATAGCGCTCGCATTGTCGGTGATTCTGTCAGCCATGTTCGTCGTGCTCGGCGTGAGGCTCTTGCGCGGCAAACGCAAGAGGGCAGCGCTCATCTGCAACATCATGATTGCAATCGAAGTAATTGTCATGATTTGCCATTTCATGCTCACCGGCTTGTCGCGCGAGCTCATCGCCCCCGGCGTCAACATGGTCATCCTAATTGCGCTGCAAACATATTCAGACCCAGCTCTTCGCCAAGAACGCAGGTTGCAGCGACGCCTGCATGAACTTGAATGGAGATCTGAGGCCGAAGATGGAACATTGGGCCGTGATACCACGGGCAAAGGCTATATCAAGCTGAATTTCTTCAACCTCTTCTGGATCTTCGTGGTTGCCTGCGTCGCGGGTCTTGTTGTCGAAGTCATCTGGCACATGATTGTTGTAGATCCCGGTGTCTACCAGGACCGTGCCGGTTTGCTGTATGGCCCATTCAGCCCCATATATGGCGTGGGCGCCGTGCTTATGACCATTGCACTCAACCGATTCCACAAGAAGAGCCCTATTTTGATCTTCTTGGTCAGCGCCGTCATCGGTGGCGCATTCGAATACTTCGTCAGCTGGTTCATGCAGGTCGCATTCGGTATCGTTGCCTGGGACTATTCAGGAACGTTCCTCAACATCAATGGACGAACCAACTTCATGTTCATGTGCATGTGGGGTGTTCTAGGACTATTGTGGGTTAAGTTCGCCACGCCGTTGCTGCTGAAGCTTGTTAACAAGATTCCGTGGAACTGGCGCTACGTTGTCACCTCTATATGCACGGTCTTCATGGTGATTGACTGCGTTTTGACGCTTGCTGCACTCGACTGCTGGTATGAGCGCGCGGCAGGCACGATGGACTATGAGTATCCAACTGCCATCGAGTCGTTCTGTAACGAGAACTACGACGATGAGTTCATGGAGAATCGATTCCAGTCCATGACCATGAACCCAGACAACGCATCCCGCGCGTCATAGTTTCGCTTCAACCTCTGACAATTTTGAGAGCCATGTTCTAGACCTCACTCACGAGGGCTAGAACTGCTGTTGTGCGACACGTTCGATATGAAGTCGCACACTGTGTATTCAGGTGTTAATTAGCTCGAGGCACAGACGCCTAGTCTTCGTCGCCCTCGATTTCTTCGTGATACTTCTTGAGGTTGTTCTTGTAGCGTATCTGCACGAGCTCCATGATGACTGAGAACAGCATGGCGAAGTAGACCATGAGCTTTTCCATGTGCATATCGAGCACTTCGATGCCGGAATTGATGCCAAGGGAATCGAGAACGAGCAAGAGGCCGATCATTGCGATGAACGTCAATGCAAGGATTTTCATTTCGGCATTTCGATCGATAAAGTCTGCGATGGGGTCTATGAAGACCATCATGATGAGCACAGCGACTATAACGGCAATGATCATGATGATGAGATGCTCTGCAAGGCCGACGGCCGTGATGACGGAATCGATCGAGAACACGATATCCATGACCATGATGGTCCCAACCGCGCGCGGCAAAGTGATCTTCCGCGCGTTCGGATTCGAGCTCGTTTCGACTTTCTCGTCTTTGAGCGCCATCATATCCAGAAGCTCGACAACGCCCTTGTAAATCAGGTACGCTCCGCCGACGAACAACACGATATCGCGGACCGAAACACCATGCGAATAGAATCCAAGATCGATGCTGAAAAGCTTCGTGGTCATATGCACGAAGAACGATGCAACGGAGAGAAAAGCTATGCGCATGATCATCGCACCGAGAAGCCCGAGCTTCCGTCCGATTTGCTGCTTTTCACGAGGCAGTCGGGCTGATGTGATGGAAATGAAGACGATGTTGTCTACGCCGAGCACAATTTCAAGAAACATGAGCGTGACCAACGAGATCCAAGCCTCTGCCGTCGTAAAAATGGACAAGTCGAACATTTTCACCTCTCACATCAAAAAAAACCTGTAGCTCGAGCCGTTCGACTCAAGCTACAGGTCTCGCTGTTTAAGACTAACCAGGTGCCTTTTTCGCACCTTGCTGGTGGCTTCGCCACGTGCATCGCACGCCAACTACTCCCCTGGAGCGGAGACAGTATACCAAAAGGGTTTTCCGAAAAACTATCGAATTCTCCAGATTTGATATAATGCGCAGAGCACATACCTGGGAGGATGCATACCATGGCTTTGCACGACTCGCTTGCGGATCGACTGTTCTACACGAATCGCAAGAGCTATACGGATCAAGAAGGAAACATCGCTTACCTTGATGCCAAGGGGCTTAGGCGTCCGTTTTCGATGCCGAAGGCTCAACGGGTCATTGCTGCAATCATAGTCGTAGCGGCCATTTTCATCGGCTATATGATCGTAGACAAAACCGTGCTCAACACCTACCGAGAAGCAGCGGCTTTTGAGAAAACCATCGAGGAAAACCTAGCACGACCTGCATCGATTGATACACTTCCAAACGTTGCGGTCCTTATGCCACTCGACAACGAAACCATCATGGCAAGCCTCAACGAAACTGGTTTGAAATTTTACGATATGACCGAGCTCAACGACTCGTACGATTTGATGGTTTGCAAGCTTCCTGATGACATGACTGCAGAGGAAGCCGCCGCGCTTTACGCGAACGGAATCGGATCGCTGCAAGCAACGCAAGCAACGAAGCTCCTCAATGGTTCATGGACCCTCGGTGTTGATCGGGAAAACTCGACCATGATCGTCCGCTACTGCGATTTCAAAACTGGCGATCCACAGATTGCTGTTCAAAACGCAGTTATCAAAGAAGGGTTCGACACTGCGAGCATGACCGAATCAGGTGTCGACGACTCAGGCAACACGTTCTCTACCGGCACAATCGAGACAGAGAGCGGCACCTACGTGTGGAAGGTTTCGGCGCTTCAGCTTGACGAGATCTACTCGATCTCCGGTTTGCCCGAAAAAGCCTGCTATGTGGGCGTGCGCCTCACTTCGGCATAACGACGCGAACCTGTTTAGTCTGGTTCTTGTGTCATTGCGGATTACTTCTCGCGCGTAAAGAACTCGTATCCTGCACCCGACAATATGAAACGCGCAGCTCCATCGAGCACTCGAGCTTTGAACGGCGTCGTCAGACCCGGCAATTCGCCATCGTATTGAATCTGAAGGGGAGGGTCTGCGTACACGGAAACGTTACGTCCGGTATGAACCTCAACCGAATCGGTTCTATCGGGGAACTCGCCTTCTCGATCGCGAATACACGCAATAAGTGCAGGGATGAGCCCGAAGGCGTTCTCTGATTTCAAGATAACAACCTCGAAAGCGCCGTCTCGCGGTTTGTTTCCGTGGGTTACGGGAATCTCGAATTGAATACGCGAGAAGTTAACGAGCAAGACACCCAATGCCTCACGTTCGAGCAGCTCACCATCGATTTCAATCTTTACTCTTGACACCGTTGGGGTGGGGTTCGATACCGCAGCCTGGAAATAAGCCAATGGCCCAAGGAGCTTCTTTGACGGCTGCGCGTCGTGCATGATGGTCGCATCGTAACCTGCGCCTGCCATTATGCCGAAACCGAAGCGCTTCCCATCTGCCTCAATCTCTCCCAAATCGAAATCGAGCGTCTCCATTTCGCGTGTCATCCGAGCAAGAGCGTGAGGCTCGTACGGCGAGAAAAGGTTGTTTGCGAGAAGGTTCGCAGTTCCGGAAGGGAAGGGGAGCACCGGAATGCCCGTATTTGCAAGAGCGTACGTGACTGCTGCAACCGTCCCATCGCCACCAGCAACGACAACTGCGTCAAAATCTTCTGCATCCAGCACGAGCTTTGTCACATCGGTTGTTCCGTCTGTGCACCGCAAAGCGTGCTCGTCACCATCCTCGCAAACCATGCGGAGGTAATCGTACACAGATCCATCGCCGAACCCTGCAGCTATGTTGATGATGATGAGCAGTTTCACGAAGACCCCAATCTTCGTCGCGACATTGCATTGATGATATGATGGTAACTTAAACGAACAATAACTCAAGTTGGAGATTTACCATATGTACATTGCATCGCAGGACGAGCTCGCCGCATTCGTGCAGCGGTCGAAGAACTCGGATGTATTGGCGATCGACACAGAGTTTCTCAGGGAGAAGACGTATTATCCCAAACTCTGCCTCCTCCAAATGGCCACGCGCGATGAGAGCGTGATCATCGACCCGTTTGCTGTCGACGACCTTCGCATCGTATGCGAACTCTTCGAAGACGATAATATCGTGAAGATCTTTCACGCAGGTCATCAGGACCTCGAGATCATGTTCTACGACCTGGAATGCCTGCCTCACCCGATCTTCGACACACAGGTTGCTGCATCGCTTTTGGGGCAAACGCAGCAAATCGGCTACGCACCCCTCGTTTCTTCAGTATGCGGCGTCAAGCTCAAGAAGATGGATTCGTTCACTGATTGGTCTTCACGTCCACTCACTGATTCTCAGCTTCAATACGCGCTTGATGACGTCATTTACCTTCCGCAGATGTATGACAAGATGCGAGAAGACCTTTTGAAAAAAGGGCGCCTTGATTGGCTCCAATCCGATTTCGAGGATATGAGCAAACCTGAAACGTATCAGGAAGACGAGCGGGAGAGGTTTAGGAAGCTCAAGCACGTCATGCAGCTTAACCGTCGACAGATGGCAGCAGCTCGTGAGATGGCATCATGGCGCGAGATCGAGGCGCGCAAGAGAAACGTGCCCCGAAAATGGGTTATGACCGACGAGCAAATCGTCGAGGCTTGCAAGCGCGAACCAAGAAAAATCGACGACTTGTTCATGGTCAGGGGCATACGCGAGCGCATAACAACGCGCGACGCCCGTGTCATAGTCGAGTTGACGTCTGCTGCTCTCGATTCATCTCCTGAAGCATGGCCTGAAATCCCTCAACCTGGCAAGAGCGAGCGAAACGTCGACGCAAACGTCGATCTGCTCATGGCAATCGTCAGGCTGCGAGCCCGCGACTACGACATTGCCATACCCACGCTTGCAAGCCATTCCGACCTTGTCAAGATCGCTCGAGGCCATTACGAGAATGTCGATATCCTCAAGGGGTGGAGGCGAGAGCTTATCGGAGAAGAGCTTGTCGATCTGCTCGAGGGACGGCTCTCGCTTTCAATTGAAGACGGACATGTATCAGTTAGCAAAAACTAGAATACGAAGAGGTTACGAACAAACGTTTTCTCTTCAATAAAGCTATAATCATAGGAAAACAGACTGACCGAAAGGAAATGTCATGACCTACTACTGGCTGCTCATCATCGTCACCCTCGCACTCGGTATGGGAGCTTCAGGATACGTACGACAGCAATTGAACAAATACTCGAAGTTTCGCTCTTCAAGCGGCCTGACCGGTGCTCAAGCAGCAGCGCAGATGTTGCGCACGTATGGGGTTTCAGATGTCAGCATCGTCAAGGGTAACGAAGGCCAAGATCATTACGATCCGCGTTCGAAAACCATCGCACTTTCGCCGAGCGTCTTCGACTATTGCACGGTCACGGCATATGCAACAGCGTGCCATGAAGTCGGTCATGCTTGCCAGCACGCACAAGGATACTTGCCTCTCAATGTGAGAAGCGCCATCGTACCCGTTGCTAACCTGGCATCGAATGCTTGGATCTTCGTGTTGCTCATGGGCATTTTCTTCCAAATGACTCAGTTCATCGACTTGGCCA
This sequence comes from Eggerthellaceae bacterium, assembly GCA_045614225.1. Taxonomy (GTDB): domain Bacteria; phylum Actinomycetota; class Coriobacteriia; order Coriobacteriales; family Eggerthellaceae; genus UBA9715. The sequence goes on from JAZLCO010000048.1 coordinate 82,343, forward strand.
TCATCATGTACGCGCTGGTCGTCCTGTTCCAGATTGTGACGTTGCCTGTTGAGTTCAATGCATCGCATCGCGCCATGGATTACATGAAAGCCATCAACATGCCTCAAAACGAGCTCACGGCCTCGTATTCGGTTCTGAGAGCCTGCGCTTTGACGTATGTTGCAGCTGCGCTTGCCTCGTTGCTTCAACTCGTGTACCTCCTCGGCCTGCGCAACAACTAGCAATGGTTTCACGGGGCTATCCCACGGCCGGCGCTTCTCCTACGGTCTCGCAAAACGACATATTCGAAAGCGGCGAAAACTCTGCTTCTACCGCTTTAAGCGTTTCAGCAGCCATGGCGCTCGCAAAGCGGTCGCTCGAATCGGTGACGGTTCGTATGCTGGGAGAAGTTTCCGAAGTCTCAATAAAAGCGGGCTACAAGGCGGCATATTTCACCGTCAAGGATTCAAGCGCCAGCCTTCCTTGCATGATGTGGAACAACCGCTACCGTGCAAGCGGAGTGCAGCTCACCGTCGGTCAGATGGTCGAACTTGAGGGTCGATTCACGCTCTATGCTGCTAAGGGTCGTATGAACTTCGATGTGTTCTCAATCACCCTTGCAGGTGAAGGCAATCTTAGGCTCAAAGTTGCCAACATCGCAAAGAAACTCCAGGCTGAAGGCTTGACCGATCCTGCTCGCAAAAGGCCCCTGCCTCTCTATCCTGAGAAGATAGGCCTTGTGACGTCTCCACGCAGCGCTGCGGTACACGATGTGCTGCGCACTCTTCGCCGAAGGTTTCCTGTCGCAACCATTTACCTTGCCGGCGTGCCGGTAGAAGGTGCTCAAGCGCCTGTAGGCATCATCGAGGGACTTCGTTGCGTGGTAAATGCAGGTTCGCAAGTCGTTCTCGTCGTCAGGGGAGGCGGTTCGTTCGAAGACATGATGCCTTTCAACGACGAGAATCTCGCAAGGGCTATTGCAGCATGCCCTGTCCCGGTAGTCACTGGCATAGGGCATGAAGTCGATACTGCAATCGCCGACATGGTTTCGGATTATCGAGCCTCGACACCAACAGCAGCTGCCGAGGCGGTGAGTCCTTCGCGTGAGTCCCTCGACGTTCAATTCCAATCGCAAGCTGATGCGCTTGCAACGGGCATGCGTCGCGTCATAGCGGCTCAAAAAGCTTTTATCGAGCGCGCGTCAGATCGACCTGCTTTCCGCGATCCCGCGTTCCTGTTCTCATCAGAGGCTCAAGCCCTTGACGCATCGATGGAGCGCCTCAACCGTGCTGTACCTGCAGTTCTCGAGAAGAATGCGACTTCAGTAGCTACGGCAAGGCAGCGCCTTGTCTCCGTAGGTCCGCATATCACAGAAAGATCTCAAGCGGAGCTCGCTCGCAGTGCTGCAAGGCTTGAAGACCTCTCGCCAATCAAAACGCTTGCCAGGGGTTATTCGGTAACACGTGACGATAGTGGCAAGATAATATCCAGCATTGAACAGACAAAAATCGGGCAACGCGTAATTGTGTCGCTCGTAGATGGCCGTCTCGATTGCGCGGTTGGAGATATTGACGAAATCGATTTGTTCGGACGAAACAAGGAGATCAAACATGGATAACGCAAGGCCCGTAGACGAAATGACTTTCAGGGAAGCATCAGCTGAACTCGACGGCATCATCCGACAAATCGAAAGCAACACGCTAGAGCTCGAAGACACGCTGAAAGCGTACGAACGCGGCGTGGCGCTCATAGCTTCACTTCAAAAGCGACTATCCGAAGCTGAGCAAAAAGTCGATGTGCTCATGGGCGAATTGTCAGGTCAGCAAGACGACCAGATTCGAGACACCACGCTGTCATAACTGCAAATTAGCTGGTACAAGCTTGCCGTTTGCCGAATGGTGATTCACGCGCATTTTTCTAAATACACATCTCGCTAAAATATATGCAACCGTAAACGCAGCCAAAAGGAGATCTACGTGAACGTTCTCGTAATCAACGCAGGTTCTTCCTCGCTTAAATACCAGCTCATCAACGTTGAGTCCCAGCAACTTCTTGCAAAGGGCCTCTGCGACAGCGTTGGCTCTGATCGTGCAGTTCATAAACACGGTCTCGGCGATGCCGAAATCACCGAGGAAGCATACATGCCCGACCACGATCACGCAGTCGCACTCGTGCTCAATGCGATTACAGAGGGTCCAACCAAAGCAATTGATTCGCTTGATGAAATCGATGCTGTTGGCCATCGCATCGTTCAAGGTGGAAAGTATTTCGACCGCTCGGTCATCATCGATGAGGACGTAATCGCCAAGATTGATGAAATGGCTGAACTTGCACCGCTTCATAACAAGGCAGCCATCATGGGAATTCGCGGTTGCCAGCACCACATGCCGAACACGCCGATGGTCGCAGTTTTCGACACGTCTTTCTACCAGTCACTGCCGCCTAAGGCGTACATGTATCCATTGCCCTACGAGCTCTACGAGAAGTACGCTATCCGCAAATACGGAGCACATGGCACTTCGCATCGTTACATCGCCGAGCAAGCCGCCGATTTCCTCGAAGAAGATCTCCGCGACCTCAAGCTCATCACATGCCACCTTGGCAACGGCTGCTCCATCAGCGCAGTCGACCATGGTATTGCAGTCGACACGTCTATGGGCTTGACGCCGCTCGACGGTCTCATGATGGGCACACGCTGCGGGTCCATCGACCCTGCCATCGTCACCTACGTCATGGAAAAAGAAGGCCTCTCTCCACAGGAGATGAACGACCTGCTCAACAAGAAATCTGGCCTTCTCGGTGTTTCGGGAATCAGCAACGATCTGCGTCAAGTAGATGAACAAGCTGAGCGTGGTAACGAACGCGCCATGCTTGCATACGAGATGTATTCGAACTCTGCAAAGAAATTTATCGGCCAATACATCGCTGTCATGGGCGGCGTCGACTGCATCGTCCTCACCGGCGGTGTGGGCGAGAACAGCGCTCGTATGCGCCGCATGATTTTTGCAGGTTTGCAAACCATGGGCATCATACTCGACGAAGAGCGCAATCGTTCAGGCGCACGCCAGCGCGAGATATCGTCAGACAATTCCGATGTGCTGATTGTCATCATACCGACCGACGAAGAGCTCATGATTGCACGTGACACCTACGAGCTGGTGCACGACCTCATCGGGGATCCGGACATCGACTACAATCTCGACTTGTTCATGTACTAGGCTATCTTTTTGCACTGAAAAAACGAGCGGCCGCCCACCAGGACGGCCGCTTCTCTTCTTGCGCTTAATAGCAATTACTGTTGAGCCTGAACGCACGTGATGGCGATGACGCCATAGATATCATCAGCATTGCAACCGCGGGAAAGATCGTTGACCGGCGCGGCAATACCTTGTGTAACAGGGCCATATGCTTCAGCTTTTGCAAGTCGCTGCACGAGTTTATAGCCGATGTTGCCAGCATCGAGATCCGGGAATACGAGCACGTTCGCATGACCGGCAACGGAGGAGCCTGGTGCTTTCGAGCTGCCGATCTCAGGAACGATAGCGGCATCGAGCTGAAGCTCGCCATCGAGAGCGAGTTCGGGTGCAAGTTCTTTAGCAATCGCAACCGCTTCGACGACTTTAGAAGCATCGTCGTTCTTGGCCGATCCATACGAAGAGTGGGAGAGCAGTGCTACGACAGGTTCTTCACCGACCAGCGATTTGAAAGACGCTGCAGATGAAACTGCAATGTTTGCAAGTCTGGTGGCATCTGGCTGCACCTCCAAACCGCAGTCTGAGAAGAGGAACGTGCCATTTGCACCGAATTCGCAATCGGGTACGACCATGATGAAGAACGAGCTGACGAGTGCAGCTCCCGGGGCTGTCTTGAGAATCTGAAGGCTCGGACGAAGAACGTCGCCAGTCGAATGGCAAGCGCCTGCAACCATGCCATCGGCCATGCCAGCCTTTACAAGCATGACGCCAAAGTACAGGACATCCTCGATGATCTCGGCGGCTTTTTCCTCCGTCATACCCTTGTGTTTCCTGCACTCATACAAACCATTTGCAAGCTCTGCCTTGTATTCAGAACTTTTCGGATCGATGATGCGGGCGCCTTCCAGGTTTTTCCCGCTTTCCTCAATTGCACTAACATCGCCAAGGATTATCAGATTTGCAATACCATCTGCAAGAATGCGCTCAGCAGCTTCCAGTGTACGGGGGTCATCGCCCTCCGGCAACACGATCGTCTTCTTGTCCTGCTTGGCTCGATTGATAACAGATTGAAGGAATGCGCTCATTTCTCCTCCTTGGCATTGTGGTTAAGGATTGCGCGTTTTGTCGCAATTGTATGGTAATGCAGTTTGAAAAAGCCCAACTCTATAAAATAGTCCGCGGTTGTTTTATCTGGTGACCGATGAACGACAAGAAGGGGATCGATTGAAAACGATATCGTTCGCCGTGCCGTGTTATAACTCGGCCGAGTACATGGACAAGTGCATTGAGTCGCTACTCGCTTGCGATGATGGACGCGGCGATATCGAAATTCTTATTGTCGACGATGGCTCGACGAAGGACAACACAGCTCAGAAGGCTGACGAATGGCATGAACGCTACCCTGAAACCATCTACGCAATCCATAAGGAGAATGGCGGCCACGGTTCTGCCGTCAACACGGGTCTCGAATATGCTCGTGGGCGTTATTTCAAGGTAGTTGATTCGGACGACTGGCTCGATGAAGAAGCCATGGCTCAAATCATGCCCTACCTCCGCCGACAGAGCGAGCTTCGCGAAGCAACGGATCTTGTAATCGGTAACTACGTCTATGAAAAGGTCTACGAAGGCACACGCACTCCCATCAGCTATGGCCACATTTTCCCAACTGATCGAGAATGCACATGGGATGAGATTGGGCGTTTCAAGCCTAGCCAGTATCTCCTCATGCACTCTGTCATCTATCGCACGGAGATGTTGCGCGACATCGAGCTCAAGCTTCCAGAGCATTGCTTCTACGTTGACAACATCTTCGTCTACGTGCCGCTGCCTGCCGTTAAATCGATACGTTACTTCGATGTCGACATGTACCGTTACTTCATCGGTCGCGAGGGTCAGTCTGTCAACGAAGACATCATGAAATCGCGCATTGACCAACAACTTCGGATTACGCGCGTGATGATCGACTCAGTTGATCTGGACGAGGATGTCGAGTCCAAGAGACTCCGACGTTACATGCTGAACTACCTCTCGATGATGATGTGCATCTGCTCGGTTTTCCTCCGCATGATCAATACGAGCGAGGCCGAAGGGAAGCGCAAGGACATATGGGCTTACCTGAAGGCACGCAGGCCAAAGATGTATGGACGCATCAGGAGGAACGTCCTCAATTTCAGCACGAATATTCCGAGCAGGTTTGGGCGCAGGCTGGGATTGGGCGGCTATCATCTCGCGCAGAAGATCTTCAAGTTCAACTAACTGATCTAGTGCAATACCTTAGCTTGAAGGCGAGATTATGCGCCTCAGCGTTGCTATGAGCTTTTCATTTTCCTGCCGAGTTCTTACCGCGACACAGAAATAGCCATTCGACTTGAGACCTGGCGTTCCAGCAAGCTTGCGCACAAGAAATCCCTCGAGCTGGAGTAACGAGCTCAACTGGTTAACATCGTTGACTGCGAGTTTCATTCCATCGCCGTTGTGGTACGTGCACATGACGTAGTTTGCTTCAGCAGGGAAGATGTCTATTCCTGGGATAAGGCTGAGCATGCACTGCATCCAAGGAATTTCGCTGTCGAGAAATGCTCGGACGCTATCAAGTTTTGGATGCTCGATTGCCGAGGGCTCTGCAAGCACTTCAGCAAACATAGATACACATGTGTTATCGAAAAACTGCGTTAGATGCGCGATAGTGTCGGGTTGCGCGATGCAATAACTGACGTGTACGCCAGGCATTGCATATTGTTCAGAGAAAGACTGAATTACTATAAGGTTATCGTAATCGCGCACAAGCGGCGCCATTGATTCGCCTCCGAGCGTGAGCTCAATCGAGCGCTCATCGACGATAACCCATTCGCACATATCAAGATAAGAAAGCAACGTTGACTTTGAAAGCAACCGGCTCGTCGGATAGCTCGGATTTGCAAGTAACGCAGCATCTAAGCGCATACCCTGCGCTTCAAGAGCATCTGCGTGAGGCGTGACGAACGTCGCAGGAACTGAGATACGTTCGATCGAATGGCCAAGGTTCGACAAAGTGATTATGTATTCAATTGGGCATGGCATGGACACGCCAACGACTCCCGGCTCGAAAGCTTGTGCTACAGCTGAGATCATGTTCGAAACCGTTGAGCCGACAAGGAATGATTCGACCGGCATGCCAAATGTGCGGGCGAGAACGCTACGCAGGGTGTGAGCCTCCCTGTCAGGTAGGTACGACGCGATACCGCTTTTGAATGCGCTGACAATCGCATCATTGAAACTCTGGGGCATGCCAAAGGGGTTGTCAGTCCCCGAGAAGTCGATCCAAGATATCTCATCACGCAATTCATAGGGAGGACAGAGGACTTGCTCGGGAAACTCGGGGATGAGCGCAAGCGCCGAATGCCGCGACGTTTCGTTTGCGAATTCCACTATGCCTCCTTTGCCTCTCCCTAAATTGGTACACTACCCATCATCTTGTTGCAGAAAACGACAACTTGCGGAACATCTTGTGCTTGCAATTTGTTATTACGTCGTACGTTTTCCCAGATGAAACGGGTTTTTTATACTATCACAGTTTCACTGGTACAATTCGAAAATATGAAAGATAATTCTTTTGTCACCGCCCTTGAGGCCATTCCCTGGGAAGGACCCGCAATCCTCCTAGTCGACCTCGATGCCTTTTTTGCTTCCGTTGAACAACTCGACCATCCCGCATGGCGCGGAAAGCCCGTCATCGTTGGAGGCAGTTCGAAGAGAAGGGGAGTGGTGTCCACGTGCTCGTATGAAGCGCGTAAATATGGTGTCCGTTCTGCAATGCCGTCGTCAACTGCAGACAGGCTTTGCCCCGATGCCATATGGACTATTGGGCATTTCGACCGTTATCGAGAAATGTCCAATGCCGTCATGGAGATCTTGCATGACGAAACCCCGCACATGCAGCAGGTCAGCATCGATGAAGCGTTTCTCGACGTTTCGCCGACTGCGATAAATCGAGAACATCCCGTTTCAATTGCTCGAAGGATTCAAAACCGCGTCGAGCAGTTGGGCATTTCTTGTTCGATAGGAGTGGGCACGACTAAAGCTGTTGCAAAACTCGCGTCTGACATGGACAAACCAAGAGGCTTGACCGTCGTAATGCCAGGAAGTGAATTGAACTTCATGGAACAGCAGCCTGTGCGCGCTTTGAGCGGCATTGGCCCTTCCGCCGAAGCTAAGCTCCATGAGTTTGGAATTGACACGCTTGGTGAGCTTGCACGTGCTGATGATGAGCTCATCGAGAACCTGCTTGGCAAAACCGGAATGGTTATGCTTGCACGTGCTAGAGGTCTCGAGTTCTCGCCAATTGAGGAAGACGATTCAGTTAAGTCGGTCTCGAACGAAACATCCTTTGGAGAAGACCTTTCAAACCGCGAAGACATTGAAGCGGCTATTGCAATCATGGCTGCAAAAGTCGGTCGAAGACTGAGGAGGAAAGACCTTAAAGGCTCAACGCTTACCTTGAAAGTTAGATTCTCTGACCTTTCGTTCAAAAGCGTCCAAAGACCTCTTAAACATCCGAGCGACGATGAATATGTCTTCATTGAAATGCTGCATCATATGCTCGACGAAATCTGGGGAGAGGGAATTCCTCTTCGGCTTGTTGGTGTCGCTGTCACGGGTTTTGAAGCAGAAGACACTTCACAGCCTTCACTCTTCGATGATGAGCTTCAGGCGAATGCGGATACGAAGCATAGAAATCTCTCGAATGCTACCGACAGCATCAAAGATCGTTTTGGAGAATCTGCCCTCAAATTCGGCCGTGAATTGAGATTGAACGGAATCGATACCGGGTCGTCATCAAAGAACCCTGCTGATTACAAATAAGCCCCGGTGAATCAGTCTCCGGGGCTCGTTCATTTGATTTCAGGATTGCTCTAACGTTTGTCTGCCATAAAGAACAGCGCAAGGGTTCCTGGACCAGCATGGGCGCCAATAACAGGGTCAAGGATATTGACCGTGAAATTCGTGCAACCAAGCCGCTTCGTAATCTCGCTCTTCAAGAACTCGACATCATCCTCGCAATCGCCATGCGAAATAAAGATCTCCTGGTCCTCGACGGGCTTGAGGGCCGATGCTTCCATGTGGTCGACCATGTCGATGATTGACTTCTTCCTACCACGCACCTTGTCCATTGGGATAAGATGCCCTTCATCGTCAACATGGAGCACCGGTTTGATCTTGAGCAAGGAACCTGCCCATGCGCTCGTCCTCGAAACACGACCACCACGGAACAAATAAATCAAGTCGTCAACAGTGAACCAGTGGGCTAAGTTCAACTTATTGTCTTCAACCCATTGCCACGTTTCCTCAATCGTAGCGCCTTCTTGAGCCATTTTTGCAGCTTTATGAACTATAAGACCTTGCCCCATGGCAGCAGCCAATGTGTCGGTATGGAAAACCTTCCTCTCAGGATATTTCTCCTTGAGTATGTTCATCAGATTTGCAATTGCCTGATACGTACCAGAGAGACCACTTGAGAATCCTATATAGAGAACATCTTTTCCACCCGCGAGTAGGCTTTCGATCAACTCGAGAGACTCTTCCTGATTCGGCAGGGAAGTAGTGAACACCTTTCCATTCCGCATCATGTCGAAGAATCGTTTCAAGTCGCTCTTTTCACCTTTTACATAGCTTTTGAATTGCTCGCCATCAGACATGAACGTGAGCGGAAGGATGTGCAGACCGTACTCGTCGATAAGCTCGTCGGGCAGATTGCAGCTGGAATCAGTAACGATTTCGAATTGCATAAATAACTCCTCAGTAGACGTACGCTGAATCATTGTACACATTCATTCGTGACATAGGTATTCCAAATCTGCTAAGCGCGTTTATTCTTTACTGAGAAAGGTTTATCTTGCCCAAGAGTAGCGCAATGCCCCAGTTCATTAGGGAAGTGACCCATATACATCACTTGTGTTTAAAATCATCGTAAGTTTACATAACATATATTATCAGTTATTAGTTTAAAGTACTGAAATGTGCAGGGGACCTTTTATAGGTCATTTTTTTGGACTATCCCCACGTAGTGCTCGTGGAGCCAGATCCCGCAAGAGGCCCGTTCCCGAACAAGGCGCTGTAATCTCCCGTTTGAACAAATTGCATGACCATCGGCATCAGTATGATCAACGACACCACGTTTAGAACCAACGCAACGCAACTCATGACTATTGCCATCATGCCCGCGCGTTTGAGAGCCCTCACAACGCTTTCGTCTTGCATGTGTCCTGCAATGCCTGAAAACTTTCGGTAACTGATGATCGCCAATATGAGCGCAACTGTGCTTGCAAAAACTCCTCCGATGATCAATGACACGAGCGCAACGATTTGCGCCGCAATGTTGTAGTTACGCGCGCTTTTGAACTCAACGGCATCAGCGTTGTCAATCGTGAACATGACGCTGCCGATTCGAACCTGATGCTTCAAATTCATGTCATTCGTTTGTGGTGCTTGATTTTGTGCTCCATTGGGCTTCCAGCTGACTGGTGGCTCAGGACTTTGCTTGCTATCTTGACTTGGCTCTTGGAAAACACGGCTATTCCGAGGATCGCGTTGGTTCTCATCCTCGTTTTGAGTGTTTCTATTAAAATCGTCGCTCATGTATGCTCTTTCTTATAAGCCTCTGACCTGGTCATTTGTAATCTCGGGCCTTCAGATGCGATTTAAGGCCCCGTTTTTCAGAAATCGACCAAGATATCGAAAAACAGGGCAAAATATGCTTCTCATGCAAACTGTTAGCACAAGACTATTTTGAAGCCGCTTATAATCGCATTCCGCTGCTGCCAAAGCCTCCAGAACCACGCTCAGTCGATGAAAGCTCGTCAACTTCCTCAAGCGTGACCGTTGGTGTTTCGAGGATGACGATTTGCGCAATCCGATCGCCGTGCTCGATGACGAAATCGTTTTCCGGATCAAGGTTAACAAGAATTGCTTTTATCTCGCCACGATAATCGCTGTCGATAAGTCCCGGCGAATTGACTATTGAAATACCATGCTTAACCGCCAAACCGCTTCGCGGCATGACGAAGCCCGCGTAACCACGCGGTATGGCCATTTTGATGCCACAAGATACGAGCTTTCGCTCAAACGGTTTCAGAACAGCAGCTTCTGCCGCACGCAAATCAAGACCAGCATCGCCAGGATACGCATACGCTGGCATGTCGAGCGTTTTATCAATTCGCTGTATCGGAACCGCGATTGCAGCCATCTATCTCAAATCCTCCAATGCAGATGCGAATTCCTCAATGTTCTGGAAGTCTTTGTACACGCTGGCAAACCGTACGTACGCAACATCATCAAGCTTCTCAAGTCTTTCGAGCACTTTGTTTCCAAGGGCTTTTGAAGTCGTCTCATTCTTCGGTGACTGCCTGAGCTCTGCTTCAATACCATCGATCAAATTGTTAATCTGATCAGGTGTTATTGGGCGTTTTGCACATGCAACGGTTACACCACGCAAAAGCTTGGCGCGATCGTATGTCTCAGACGAACCATCCGATTTGATGACGAGCAACGGGCTGTCGCCAAGACGCTCGTACGTCGTGAATCGATGACGGCAACTCAGGCACTCGCGCCTCCGCCTGATTGTCGAATAATCATCCGAAGGCCTCGAGTCAACTACCTTGGATTCAGGATGACCGCATGATGGGCAGCGCATAATTCTCCTTCGTTTGGGGTGCATATGCGCATAGGATACCACTTACAGGCGTTTGAAAAGACCTGAGACACAAGATATTGTTGTTAATTTTTTGCCATCTCGATAAACGTAACGCCAACCACATTCTCTAGCTATGCCCCAAAGGCTATAGAGATGATCGCAATGATTGCGCAGGCCGTTGAAATCGACACAATATTGCCTGACGTGAGACGGCCGTATGAAACGCCTTTCACATCTTCGGTCAGCAAGCTGCATGCCATCTCGCTGCGCTCAAGCACATCTTGCAGAATTGATTTTGCGTGAGGAGCTGACCCGGATTTAACTTGGTTTCGCTGCGGGCGCATATGGCTATGCTGAGAGGAACCCCTGAATGCAACGAACGTGCTGTCATCGAGCGATTGAGAATACCGCTTCGGCTTCAGAGCTGCTGTGCCGTCTACGTAAAATTTCGTCATGCTCTTGCCCATTTTCTTTGCTCCTGCTCTTGCATAGAACCTTTGTTCGTGTGTATAATAAGACGAACAAAGGTTCTTGTCAATATGAAAATAAAACATTTGTTCTAGAAAGGCTGGTTATAATGGGTGAGAAACTCACGAAACGCCAGAAAGCCGTTATGGAGAGCATCGAACGGTGCATTCAAAAGAAGGGATATGGACCTACGGTTCGCGAGATTTGCGAAGATCTTGGGCTCTCCTCCCCTTCTACTGTTCACGTCCATCTCAAGACGCTCGAACAAAAGGGCTATATCGTCAGAGACCCTCTCAAGTCGCGCTCCATCTCACTTCCTCCGGACCATGCGCTCAACCAAGCCAATGTTCCTGAGGTTGTAAGGCCAAGTTTCAGCAAGATCGTCGACGTTCCACTTGTTGGCAACGTTGCAGCAGGCGAGCCGATTCTTGCTGAGGAAAACATCACTGACACCATCTCGCTTCCCACAGACATCGTGGGCGATGCTCCTTCGTTCATGTTGTCCGTCAGGGGTGATTCGATGATCGAAGCCGGCATCAACGACGGTGATTACGTTGTCGTCAAGGAGCAGCCCGTTGCTAACAACGGCGATATTGTTGTCGCCATCATCGAAGATGGCGCCACGGTCAAGCGCTTCTATAAGGAGAAGGGCCATATCCGCTTGCAGCCCGAGAATTCTTCGATGGATCCCATCATTACGAGGGATTGCTCGATCGCTGGAAAAGTTGTTGCGGTTTTCAGGCGAATCTAGAAGCGGCTTTCATCGAACATATGCACGCAATCGGGCGGGGCGTACATCGCAAGATGCGTCCCGCCTTCTTCATGTTCCTCGAGCACGATATGGCACCGCTTATGCGCAAGCGCGACCAAATCTCCCCTGCTGTACGGTACGACAACGTCGATATAGTCATCACGCGATGCCGCAACCTTCGCAATCCGCTCTATGAGCTCGTCGATTCCTTCGCCTGTCTCAGCCGAAACGATAACCGCATTTGGATGCGTTCTCTCGAGCCTTGCAAGCGCAATATCTGATTCGATGAGGTCCTTCTTGTTCAGCACTTCGATGCGTTCAATTCTTTCCGCATTGATTTGCCCAAGGATCTCCTCGACAGTATCTATCTGATAGCCAAGCTCTTCAGACGAACCATCGACAACATGCAAAATCAAATCAGCGCCGTTGATCTCATCGAGCGTAGACTTGAACGATTCGACGAGCGAAGTGGGAAGTTTTCTGATGAAGCCAACCGTATCCGTAATGGTGACCTCACGCCCCTCCGGCAATTTCAACTTTCTCGTAGTCGAATCAAGTGTGGCGAACAGCTTGTCATAGGCGAGTACGTCTGCGTTTGTAAGCCTGTTGATCAGGCTCGATTTTCCTGCATTCGTATAACCGGCCAAGGCGATCTTAAACGTACCGCTCTTGTAACGGCTTTCACGTTGCAGGCCCCGTACTTTCTCTATTTGGGCAAGTTCGCGTTTGATGGACGTGATGCGTTTTCGCACCATGCGACGGTCAACCTCAAGCTGGCTCTCGCCTTCGCCAAAACGCGATCCGACTCCGCCGCCCATGCGGTTCGAAGCCAGATGAGCCCACATGCCGCGCAAACGCGGATAGAGATATTCGTTTTGAGCCAGACGAACTTGGAGCCTGCCTTCTCGTGTTGTAGCATGCAATGCAAAGATGTCGAGAATGAGCGCCGTTCGGTCAATGACCTTAACATCTCGGTCAACCGTACGCTCGAGGTTTGATTGTTGCGATGGTGTGAGCTCGTCGTCGAATACAACGAGGTCAGCGGCATGCGCACGGCACAGTTCAGCAATCTCCTCTGCTTTTCCGCTCCCGACGAACGTACGGGGATTAGGTGCGTTGAGCCGCTGGGTCGTTGTCGCAACGACATCAGCGCCAGCCGTGTCGACAAGCCTTGCAAGCTCCTCAAGCGAAGAATCGACCGGCCAGGGAGAACCCGGTCGGTCGATTCCTACGAGAATTGCTCGTTCGCGTGTTTCGTCGAAGTTTGTCATCACACCTAGCGGCTCAACAACGCCTTTCTAACTCGCTCTGCTTTGTCAGCATCCATGATAGCCAACTTTGCCTCGAGTTCACCGTCAATTGCCACAGGCTCTTTCACGTCAGCATCTGAAACAGGCTTTGCAGGCTCGGGTGCCTTTTCTGCATTTGCAACAGGCTCATTGTTTTGAGCAGCTTTCGCTGGTTTCTGATCGTCCTTCTTCTGATCGGGAACGGGAACACTGTTCGTGCTCTTCGAAACGGAGGCTGCCCAGTAATTCGGATCCATTGCGAGACATTTCTTCGGGCATACCTGCGTGCAGTAACCGCACTGGATGCACTGGAACGGGATGATATTCCAGGTGCGATTATCCTTGTTAACGGTAATGCAGTCAGTCGGACAGCTCTTCTCGCACATGCCGCACAGGATGCAGTTTTCTGCATCGAGCACGATGTGACCCTTCAAGCCCTGGGGCTGAGGCTTCGTCTCGAACGGGTACTTCACCGTCTCGGGTTTCTTGAACAAGGACCCGAACGTCATCTTTCCTAGTTTGAATACGCCCATGGTCCTACCTTTCCGTGCAGCTGATGCAGGGGTCAATCGTCAGCACTATCATGTTCACGTCGGCGATGTCGCAGCCCTTAAGCGCGACGGCCATGCCGGCGAGGTTCTGCGAGGTGGGAGTGCGCATGCGCATGCGCTCGAGGTTCTTCGTGCCGTTGCCCTTGGCGAAATAGAAGCATTCGCCACGCGGCTGCTCGAGCGAGTTACACGCCTCAGCACCATCAGCAGGAGCGCCCTTGACGGGTACGGCGATATCGCCTTCGGGAATCTTTGCAGCAAGCTCTTTGATAATCTCGATGGACTGGACGACTTCGGCAGCACGTACCTCCATGCGCGCATAGCAGTCGCAGTTTGCAGAGGTCACCAGCTGGAAGTCTGATAGGTCACCGTATGCTCCGTTACCGAGCATGCGCACGTCGAAGTTGACGTTTGAAGCACGGGCGAATGGACCAACCATCGACAGGCCGAGTGCATCCTCAGTCGGGATGACACCAACGCCAGCAGTGCGATTGTAGACCGACGGGTCCTTCAAGAATGCGTTGCAAATCTGGTTGTACTCGTCCTTGATGCCCCCGAGCACGCGCACGAACTCGTCAAGCGTTCCACGGTCGATGTCGCGGTTGACGCCGCCGACCTTCACGACAGAGAAGATGACGCGACCACCCGTGGTCTTCTCGAACAGGTCGAGCACACGTTCGCGCAGGCGCCAGCAGTGCATGAACAGCGCCTCATGGCCAAATGCGTCAGCTGCAAGGCCAAGCCACAGAATATGAGAATGGACCCTCGAGAGCTCGTGCCATATGACGCGCAGGTACTCCGCACGCTTGGGAATCTCGACGTCCATGAGCTTTTCTATCGTCTCCGCATAGCCCATCGAATGGCCGAATGCGCAGATTCCGCAAATGCGCTCAGCTACATAGATGAACTGGTTGTAGTCCTTCGTGCGAACAAGGCGTTCGAGACCGCGATGCACGAAGCCGATCTGTGGAACGGCTTCGAGGACCACCTCATCTTCGACGACGAGGTCGAGATGCAGGGGTTCCGGCAAAACCGGATGCTGGGGACCAAAGGGGATTATCGTTTTCTGTCCCATCGTTACTCCCCTCCCTTCATCGTAGCGTGTCGCGAGAGAGCTTCTCGCACCTTAGCGGCCTTGTCGGCATCCATAATCGAAAGCTTTGCTTCAAGGTCAGCGTCATTCGAGTGCGCCACCTCTGCTTGAGCGGTTTCAGGAGCAGCAGCTGTCGGTGCACCGCGATGTTCGAGAGCGGCACGCACCTTTGCTGCTTTTTCGCTGTCCATCATCTTGAGTTTCGCTTCAAGGTCGGCGTCCTTTTCTTGCGAAGTTTCAACAACAGGAGCATTGACAGGTTCTGCGGCTGCAGGCGTCGGCTTCTCTGCCGGGGCAGTTGATTCAGTTGCGGCAGGAGCGCTTGCAGCTGCCTCTTTCGCAGCGAGGCAAGCACGAGCCTTCTCGATTTGTTCGGGCGTGCGTCCTTCCAGTTTCGCCTCGAAGCGTGCACGTTTCTCAGGTGTCATAACGAACTTCTTGCCCGTAGACGAAGCTGAAGTTGTCGTTGCATCTGCAATATCGGCACCACCGCTTTCCTTGGCTGCTTTCGCCGCCGCAGCCTTTCGCGCCTTGTCGATGGCCGCCTTCTGCTCGGGTGTGATAACGCGCATCGGCTCGCTTTCCGCCGGGGCGTAGAGCGCTCCTTGGAAGTCGATTGCTATGTCGCGCATGTCCACGCCGAACAGCTCTCGCGCCTCGTTCTCGAACACGAAAGCAGCGAGGAAGATGTCGGTGATGGACGGTACAGCGTCTTCCTTGGTGACGCCTTCGATACGCCAGTTGGTAATCTTCCCGTCCTTCATGAACGAGTAGTACAGATCGACATCAGGCTCGTTGTAGACTGCATGAGTCTGGATGAAGCGGTAGCCCTCGTCCTTCATCCGATGGGCGGTGGCGCGCAGCTCGCCCAGCGGCAACGTTATGAATTCTTGTGCGATTGCCATGTTATGCACCCCTCTTCGCAGCCTTGAGCGCCTTCGACTTCTCGTCGAGGATACCGAGTGCCTGCACGACGCCGTCGATGATCGCCTCGGGACGCACGGCGCAGCCCGGTGCGTATACATCAACCGGAATAGCCTGGTCAACACCGCCGATTACGTTGTAACAATCGTGGAAGATACCGCCTGAGCAGGCACATGTGCCGCATGCAACGACAACCTTCGGCTCGACCATCTGATCGTATATCTGCTTGACGACGGAGATGTTCCTCTCGTTAACCGATCCAGTGACGAGGAAAATATCCGCATGCTTGGGATTGCCGGTGTTGATGATGCCGAAACGCTCGACGTCGAACCCAGGGCAAAGTGCTGCGAGGACTTCGATGTCGCAGCCATTGCAGCTTGATGCGTCATAGTGGATGACCCACGGTGATTTAGTTGCGTATCCCATTTCACTCCCCCTCTACAGCATCGCCAGGAAGACGACGTTCACTCCGCCGCACACCAATGCGACGATCCACGCGCTTTTCAGCATGAGCTGCCACTTCACGCGTGCGAAGTTGTTGTCGATCCAAATCTCGAAGAACCAAGCTGCCAGGGCGACGACGACCGCCAAGATAATCGATAGCGGGCCGCCCCAGAGGAAGAACATGCCCGTCCAGCCAAGGAACAGCACGTTCTCGCACCAGTGCATGATCTCGACCTTCGCAAGCGTCTTGCCGCTCATCTCGGTTGTCGTGCCCTTTACGAGCTCCTGATGAGCATGATGCGAAGTCGAGATGTCGAACGGGGACTTGCGCAGCTTGATCGTGAGGATGAACAAGAAGCCGATGAACGCAGGCCAAATCAGAGTGATGACCGGCATATTCAGCTTGAACGCATCTCCCACGTTGAACGAGTGGGCTGCCATGAAGAAGCACACGGCCATGAGCAGAACCATCGGTTCGTACGACATGACTTGGAGCGTCTCGCGCCCTGCACCGACCTCGGCATACGGGCTACGCGAGCTGTACGCGGCCATGATGAAGAACAGAGCAGCCATCGTGATGATGAAAGCGCTCATGAGGAGATTGCCGCCGCTGAAGAAGATGCCACCGGCAAATGCGGTGAAGACGAGTGCGCAGGTCATGTAGACACCGTCGACGCCGCTGACCGTAACGTCATCCTTGTCGATGAGTTTACGGACGTCGTAATAAGGCTGGAGAAGCGGAGGACCGACACGACCCTGCATGCGCGCAGAGATGATGCGGTCGAGCCCCGCGAGCAGACACCCGACAATTGGTGCCAGAATCGCGAATGCTACTGTGCCAATGAGTGTGTTTATGAAGGTCATTTTCGCATCACCTTCCTCTTAGTAGAACATGGGCGGAACGACGCCGCTGGCCACGAGTGCGAATATGATTACGATTGCGCAGACGATTTCGCCCGTGCGCCTAATGCGCGCCTCGCCGAAGATAGAGTCGAGGTAGAGGTTACGCGAGGTAGCGATGCTCTCGCCGGAGAGGCTGTTGCGATACGTGCGAGTGTCCGAATCGGTCGACACGCCTGCAAGGTAGACGCCGACGCGCTTCTTCTTGGAGGAGTTGACGCCCCCGAACAGCACGACGAGTACGAAGACTGCAAGGATCGACGATATCCACAGATTGTCAACCGAGATGTCCTGGCCAAGCTGGCCGTAGATTCCGACGAGATACGGCTCAACCATAGTATGGGACATGATCGGAAGCACGATGCAGGCTACGATCGCGATGGCAGCCATGACGATGAGGGAGATCCACTCTGATGGGTGAACCGTCATCTCGACGTTTTGCGGCCTGCCTGCAATGCCGGAGAGCTTGCCGAGCCATTTCGCCCAGAACATGAACGTGGCCGCAGAACCGAACGCCAGCAAGATGATGAGAACGACCTGCTTCGTCTCGACGAACGAGACGAGCGTGGCCCATTTCGCGATCAGCATGCCGAACGGTGCGATGAACATGCACATGATGCCGAGCATCATAAAGCGCGCCAAACGCGGCATGCGCTCGAACAGCAGGTCCATGTCCTCGATGTCGCGGCTGCCGATGTGGTGTTCGGCGGTGCCGACGCACAGGAACAGCAAGGACTTGGCAGCTGCATGGAATATGACGAGCAATATCGCAGCCCAGATCGCCTCGGGGGTGCCGACACCGGCGCAGGCCGTGATCAGGCCGAGATTGGCGATCGTCGAGTATGCGAGGAGGCGCTTCGCGTTCGTCTGGGAAATTGCCATGAACGAGCAGAGCATGAATGTGATGCCACCGATGAGGATGACCATGGTGCCGGGAACCTGGCACACGAGGAAGAGCGGAGCGAGCTTGATGAGCAGGAAGACGCCCGCCTTGACCATGGTCGAGGAGTGGAGCAATGCCGAAGTGGGCGTAGGAGCCACCATCGCGCCGAGCAGCCATGTGTGGAACGGCATCTGAGCAGCTTTCGTAAGGCCGGCGAAAGCAAGCGCGCAAACAGGCAACGCTGCAATCTCGGGATGCATGAGACCTTCGAGGATGAACCTGTCGAGTGAAATCGTGTGCATCTGAATCGTCGCGATGTAGAGGGCGACGAGGAACCCGATGCCGCCAAGCAGATTCATGATGATCTGACGGAATGCGTTGTTGATGGCTTCATCTGTACGCGTGTAGCCGATAAGCAGGAACGAGCAGACGGTCGTGACCTCCCAGCCGGTGAACATCCACACCATGTTGTTCGAGAACACGATGACGAACATCGCCGAGAGGAACAGGAACATGAGCGCGAAGAACGTGGGGCGCCTGTCCTTGGCACCTTCTGGCTCATGTGCCTGGAAATCGATCATGTATCCGAGAGCGTACACGCAGATGCCGCTGCCGATGACGCCGATGATGAGCGCCATGATGACCGACAGCGAATCAACGTAGAGACCGGCAGGCTCATGCACGGCATGAGCAAAACCGAACTCGTACACGAGCGACCCTACCACCTGCACTATTGCAAGAGCGGTGGCAAGCTTGTTCTTGTATTTGACGCCAAAAGAAATGATGACGGCGGCGATAGCAATACTTATTGCCGTGCCAATATAATCGACGATGACCGACGAGAACTCGAAAAGCCTATGAGCCGTTCCGAGGTATTGCACCGCGAGCAGTATCGAAGCTACAGCTATGACCGCAGCAGATATGCCCACGATGATGTTTCGTGGCCAGTCTCCTTTGACCAACAGCAGCAATGCCGCAATAACCAAAGGAAAGATGATAAGAAATGCGATTAGTGTCACGTCTCTCTCCCTTTACCCTAGACAGTGCTATTACTCCCTATTTTAGATAAACAAGCCGTTCATTGAAGAGAAAGACCGTCACTTCCATCTGTGCTCGGTAATCGGTTTTTCGCTCAGTGAACGGTATGTTTTGCCACCTTGAACGGTTCAAATAAAGAGGAGAGCCACAAGCTCTCCTCTAATTTAAGTTTGTAAAAATGAACGAATTACAGCTTCTTCAGGATGCCGAGCAACCCACGAGCCGCACCACTGCCGATTGCGCGACTTGCTGAAGTGAGCGCCGCATCAATGAACTTGGTCTTGGCTTTAGCCTCGGCCTCCTCCTTCTTGATGCGCTCCTTTTCCTCTTGCTCCGCCTTCTTTGCAGCTTCTCGCGCCTCGCGTTCTGCTTGCTTTTCGGCAGCTATACGTTGACGTTCCGCTTCCTTTTCCTGCGCGATGCGCTGACGTTCCGCTTCCTTCTCCTCGGCAATGCGCTGTTTCTCAGCTTCTTTCTCTTTTGCAATGCGTTGTTTTTCGGCTTCCTTCTCTTCTGCCAAACGCTGCTTCGCCTCTTCCTCGAGACGACGCGCTTCCTCGGCTGCCTCAGCTGCTGCAATAGCAGTGGCATTCAGGATCTCATAGGCGCTCTCACGATCGATGGTAACGTCGTACTTCGAGTTCAACGAATCGTTTGCGACGATATACTCCTTCGCATCTGCGGGTGCTTGATCCATCGAGCAAGTTGGCGCAATGACCATGGCGCGCTGCACGATGCTGGGCGTTCCATCTTCCTGGAGGAAGCTTATGAGCGCTTCACCCGTAGCAAGCTCGGTCAAAACTGTTTCGGTGTCGAAATCAGGGTTCACACGGAAGCTCTCAGCAGCAGCTTTGATGGCTTTTTGCTCGGCGGGAGTGTACGCACGCAGCGCATGCTGAACTTTGTTCGAAAGCTGTGCGAGCACTGCATTCGGAATGTCAGCCGGATTCTGCGTGATGAAATAAACGCCGACGCCCTTCGAACGCACAAGCTTCACGATCTGCTCGACCTTGTCGAGAAGCGCCTTGGGCGCATCGTTGAACAGCAGGTGAGCTTCATCGAAGAAGAAGCAGATCTTCGGTTTGTCAAGGTCTCCAACCTCTGGCAGCTGCTCGTAAAGCTCGGAAAGCATCCAGAGGAGGAATGTCGAATACAGTAAGGGCGACTGTACGAGACGGACGCAATCGAGCACGTTGATATAGCCTTTACCTTCAGAATCGCATTTAAGCCAGTCGTTGATATCGAGAGCGGGCTCGCCGAAGAAGACGTCACCCCCTGCGTCCTGAAGCTGTAATAACGCACGTTGAATAGCACCAATCGATTGCGTGGCTATTTGGCCGTACGAAAGCGTGTATTCCTTCGCGTGCTCGCCGACATAGTTGACCATCGTGCGCAAATCCTTGAGATCAAGCAACAGCAGTCCATTGTCGTCGGCGATATGGAAAATGATGTTGAGGACACCCTCTTGAACCTCAGAGAGACCGAGCAAGCGAGCAAGCAGAATCGGGCCCATTTCTGTGATTGTCGTGCGAACGGGAAGGCCTGCTTCCCCGTATACGTCCCAGAACCTCGTCGGGCAACCATGGAAGTCGTAATCAGTAATCCCAAGACCGGCAAGCCTGATAACAAGCTTTTCAGTCGCCTCACCTGCTACCGCAACGCCTGAAACGTCGCCCTTGATGTCGGCAAGGAATGTCGGAATGCCCGCATCACTCATCGACTGGGCAATAGTTTTCAGAGTAACGGTCTTGCCAGTACCAGTGGCGCCCGAGATCAAGCCATGCCTGTTCGCAAGTTGGGGGTATAGATAAACTGGCTCGGTTGCTTTTGCAATTTGAAGCTTGCCGTCGATGTACATGAAGCGTCCTTTCCGTAAAGGTTGCGTACTTGTCATATTGTACAACGCCATTTGATACAATCATCCGACGTGAAATCTGACCAAAAGGAAAGATTACCATGAATTTCAAATGCAACCTTATCATCGATTCTTGTTGCGACCTCCCCTTCGATCTCGTTGACCGACAGGGGGTTCAGCTTGTCAAGTTCCCCTACTTCTTCGATGGCATTGAAACACTTGACGACCTGTGGCAGTCCACAACTCCACATGAGTTTTATGGGCGCATGCGCAAGGGTGAACAGCCTACAACAGCGCAAGCCTCTATCGGAGTGTTGACAGAAATGTTCGTCGCTGCGGCAGAAGCAGGTGTTCCGACTGTTTACCTGTGTTTCAGCTCTGGATTGTCTGCTAGCTACGACCAAGCATGCCTCGTTGCTGAAACAGTCAAGAACGACTATCCCAATTTCGAACTACATGTCGTAGACACGCACCTCGCTTCAACTGGAGAAGCCCTCTTGGTCTTCGAAGCGCTCAGACAACAGGAACGTGGCTTGTCAGCAGCGGAGATGAAAGACTGGGCACTCGAAGCTCAATACTATGTGAATGTCTACTTCATGGTCGAAGACCTCGAATGCCTGCATCGTGGCGGGCGCATTCCCAGCTCGGTTGCCGTTGTCGGGTCGAAGCTTGATGTAAAGCCAATCATCACGATTCCCGCAGATGGCACCCTGTCCGTAAAAGGGGTCGCACGCGGCCGCAAGAAGGGCCTCAAGCAGCTAGCACAGCTCTATTTCGATAGCGCAGACAGAACAGCCGCGCAACCATATATCTGCGTGGGAAACTCCGATTGCGAGAAAGACATGAAGAAGCTTGAGGACTTGATTAAAGACGATGGAATAGAGCCGATTTTCATCGAGGGGACGATTGGCCCGGTTATCGGATCGCATGTTGGGCCAGGTATGGTTTCGCTCGTGTTCTGGGGGCCTGATAAACGAGAACAGATTTCAGTTGCCGATCGCATCGCCCGAAAGGTACGCGGAAACTAATAACGAAGGGGAGCCGAAGCTCCCCTGTCTTTTCGCTATAAGACAGCGTTGCTCTTAGAGATCTGTTTTCCACAGACCGTGTTTGTTGCAATACTCGAACACCGAGATAGGCGTTTGACCTTGAAGGTCGATGGTCGCCTCAGGAGCCTCGCCAGGCTTCAGGCAACGAGCGAAAACGCCTTGTTCGGTAACAACGTAAATCCACTCGATGTAATGGTCTTCTTCCATGGGATGGGCAACGCTGCCAACCTGAGCATAGAGAATGCCATTTTCAACCGAAACGCTCGGCACATGTTTTTCCTTAGCTGCATCCGTAGTGTTCGCCTCGAGAACCTGCATGGGCTCTCCACAGCAGCTCATCGTCCCCCCACCATCAACAACCTTGATGGCGATGTTTCCGCACTTGGCGCATTTGTAGAATGTTGCTCTCTTCATAAATGTCAACCTTTCTCGATGAGTTCCATTGACGTCAATATCATAAATGATAAGAGCATGACATTCCGCCCAAGATGCATGTTGCTGCTATACCGTCATCGGAAATTTGGCAACTATATGTTCAACATGAAAGACAACCTTGCAAACGGACGCAGATACCAGTATTATTACAACTCGCTGAACGGCTGGTGGCGCAGTTTGGTAGCGCACTTGACTGGGGGTCAAGGGGTCGCAGGTTCAAATCCTGTCCAGCCGACCATGTAAATTACGGTCCCTACCACGGGGCCGTTTCTTTTTTATTTTCCTAAAACTTCATCGAAGATTCTGTCAGCAAGTGCGCGTTTTGACATTGATTCGAGCTGCATCTCACCATCGGTGGTTACCAAGACCGCCTCGTTGTCATCGGTGCCGAAACCCTTAGACTCCCCAACCTGGTTCCCAACAATCATGTCTGCATGCTTGTTTTCAAGTTTCTTTCGGGCATTCTCCACGACGTTTTCTGTCTCGGCAGCAAAACCGATCACATACTGGCCGCTTCGTTTCTTTTCGCCCATTGTCGCAAGTATGTCGGGGTTTTCGACGAGCTTGATTGTGGTGAGTGCATCGTCATCCGAACCCTTCTTGAGTTTTCGATCAACGACCTGCTCAGGCCTGAAATCACTTACGGCGGCAGAGAACACGGCTATGTCAGAATCCTCGAACACCGCATCTACGGCATCGAACATCTCCTGCGCTGTTCTTACACGCACAACCTTGACGTCATCAGGGTCATCGAGGTTAACGGGACCGGTCACCAGAACGACGTCAGCACCGCGATCAGCTGCCGCTTCAGCAAGCGCAAATCCCATCTTTCCAGATGACGGGTTTGAGATGAAACGAACGGCATCAATCGGCTCTACTGTCGGCCCAGCTGTCACGATGACGCGTCTCCCCGTCATATCACGACTCACTTCAAGCACATCGAGAACCGCGTCAACGATGTCTGCAGGTTCCGCGAGCCTGCCCTTCCCTACATCTCCACAGGCGAGATATCCACTGCCTGCATCAACGATTCGGACCCCGCGCTCGGCGAGCGTCTTCATGTTTTGCTGTGTAGCTTCGTTTTCGTACATGTTGACATTCATGGCAGGAGCCAGCACGATTGGCGCGGTTGTGGCCAATGCTGTCGTTGTTAGAAGATCGTCTGCGATCCCATTCGCAATCTTCCCCAGCACGTTTGCCGTGCAGGGCGCTATGAGGAACACGTCAGCTTCCTTTGATAGCGATATGTGGTGGATGGGGTCACCTGGTGCGTCATCGAACGTGCCAACCGCCACAGGCTCGCGCGTCAACGCGCGGAACTGCCCTGGATTGATGAATTCGGTGGCGTTCCTGGTCATGACGACCTTCACACGCAGGCCAGCCTTCTGCAAACCGCGAACGACCTCACATGCTTTGTATGCCGCAACACATCCGGTAACGCCAAGCAGGACCGTCTTCTTCATCTTCGCACCACCTCAGATATTGATCGTTACGTGCATTATAACGATGGCATGAAAGATTATTGTGCTAACAGCTTGTAGAGAACCTTACATCTTCCTATCGGCAAGAGAGTCAAGCACAGCCTGTAAGTCGTCTGGCAAATCATCTTCGAAATGCATCTCTTCGCCCGTTATGGGATGGTCGAGCGTGAGCATGAACGAATGCAAGAATTGCCTCTTCAAACCCAAGTTTGCAGAATCGGCCTTCGGCATGCTGTGAGTATAGAGCGGATCGCCGACGAGCGGATGCTTCGCATATTCCATATGCACGCGAATCTGATGCGTACGGCCTGTGAACAACTTGCAATCGATGAGCGTGTACCCGTTGTCTTTCGGACCCGGCTCGAACCGCTCAAGCACCGTGAATGTCGTGATCGCTTCACGCGCACTGTCGCAATCTCGGATCGCCATGCGTGTCCGATCCTTGGCATGACGTGCTATCGGCGCGTCGATCATGCCCTTCTCGAGCGAAATGACACCATGCACGAGCGCTTTGTAGCGTCGGTCCACGACATGGTCTTGGATTGCAGCCATAAGCGCTTCACCAGCAACATCGGTCTTCGCGGCCATCATAAGACCCGTCGTATCCATGTCGAGGCGATGAACAATGCCCAAGCGATCTTTTTCGCCCTGAACGTTGCAAAGATTGTCTGCACCGTAACGATAGATGAGCGCGTTCACAAGCGTGCCGTCGCGGTGATCGTCAGATGGATGACAGATGAGACCAGCCTGCTTCGACAACACGATCATGTCGTCGTCTTCGTAGCGAATGTCTAAATCGATAGGCTCGCCGACAAGCGGAGTGTCAATTACCTGCTCGTCAACCTCATAGACGATTGCTGCACCAGCGTGAACCTTTGTCTTCTTCGATGCAAGATTGCCTGCAACGAGCACCTTCCCATCATCTATGGCATGTGCTGCAGCTGATCTGCTGGGATAGAGGCCTCGCTCGCCCATGAGAGTGTCGAGCCGCACTCCCTCGTCTTGTGCGGTGGCAACATAGCAACGTGATGGCATTAGCGGTCACCTTCGCTTCCATCAGTCCTCATCATCACGAGCATCGAGATGACGAGTAACGCGAAGCCGCACGTCACACCTATATCAGCAACATTGAACACAGGGAAATCGAAGAAACTGAACTCGATGAAATCGACAACATACCCCTGCATGAACCGATCGATGGCGTTCCCGATTCCACCGGCGACAATGAGTGCAAGAGCTATCGTCTGCAGTCTGCTCGTTTGCTTGATCGTCGCAAAGAAAAACACAGCGATTGCAAGGCAAACTATCAGCGAAAAGACACCCAGCCCAAACGTCGAATCGGAGAATATTCCCCAAGCACCACCCGTGTTGTGCACAAGCCTGATATCGACTAGCCCCATGAATGGACCGGCCAGTATGCCACCAGGCTGCATGTCAGCGAAATGGCTTTTGGTGAGTTGGTCAACCAACACCCATAAGATGACGATGATTAAGAAGGCGACCGCTTTCGCGGCCGTCCCCTTAGATTTGGTTGTGTTATTTAGAGACGCCAATGCGAATCTCTACTCGCTTTCGTCAAACCCGATCGCGTCGAGCGCATCACCGCAGCGCTTGCACACAGCAGGATGGTTCTCGTTTCCACCGAGCTCACGATAATTCCAGCAACGTGGGCACTTCTCGCCCTCAGCCGGCACGACCTCGCAAGCAAGTTCGTCGCCTTCGATGAACTCGACTCCCGAAACGATGAACAGCTCTTCGAAAATGGCAGGATCGTATGAAGAAACATCTGCAATCATGTCTGCCGGAACCGTCACCTTGACGGCGGCTTCCTGGCTCTTCTTCACCGCACCGTTTGCACGCGACTCCTCGAGCGCCTTCGTGACAACCTCGCGCACGCCCATGGCAACTGAGAACTTCTCGACGTCGGCTGCGCCGTCGTCAGCAGGAAGAGCAGGATAGAAGTCGTCGCGAGAAGGCCAACCAGCAAGCTGGACATTCGTCGGCCAATCATCACCATGACGCAACGCTTCGGGGTAATACTCCCAAACCTCGTCACATGTGAACGACAGGATAGGCGCAAGAACGCGGACGAGGACTTCAAGGATGTTCATGAGCACGGTCTGCACGGCACGACGACGCGGAGATTCAGGCGCCTCGGAATAGAGGCGATCCTTTGCGACGTCCATGTAGACGCTCGACAGATCATTGACGAAGTCGTAGCAAGCGCGGTACACGCCCGAGAACTTGTACGTATCGTAGCTTTCCTCGCACTCACGCAGCAAGCTGTAGGCTTTTGCCATGAAGTATTTGTCGATGGGCTCGAGGTCGTCCCACGAAGCAACCATGTCCTCGGTACCGAAATCGCTCAGATTCGCCAAGAGGAAACGCAGCGAATTGCGGAACTTGCGATAGGCATCGGAAACCTGCTTGAGGATGTTGTCGGAAATCGAGACGTCTTGAGAATAGTCGACAGATGCAACCCAGAGCCTGAGGACGTCGGCACCGAATTTGCTCATAACATCAGCAGGATCGACGCCGTTGCCCTTGGACTTCGACATCTTCTCGCCGTTCTCATCCACCGTGAAACCACAGTGCATGACGCTCTTGTACGGAGGCTCGCCATAGGCGCCCACGCTCGTCAACAACGAGCTCTGGAACCATCCACGGTGTTGGTCGGAGCCTTCGAGATACATGTCAGCGGGCCATCTTACGCCCTCGTCGGCACGATGCTTCAAGACGCCCACATGAGAAACGCCGCTCTCCCACCATACATCGAGGATGTCCTTCTCGGGCTCGAGCTCGTCGACCCCGGCACCGCACTTCGCACAGCAGGTATCTGCCGGCAGATAGTCTGCAGGCTTGAGCGTGAACCAGGCATCTGCGCCCTTATCGTAGAAGAGCTTGATGACCGCATCGAACGTTTCTTCAGTCGCAACGGTCTCGCCGCACTTCGAGCACGTGAACACCGGAATGGGAACGCCCCACGAACGCTGACGCGAGATGCACCAGTCGGGACGCTCGGCAACCATGGCACCGATGCGATTAGATGCCCAAGCGGGAATCCATTGAACATCCTCTTCGATAGCCTTCGAAGCCGCCTTGCGCAGCCCCGTTTCATCCATCGACACGAACCACTGGCTCGTGGCCCTGAAGATGACGGGCTCGTGGCAACGCCAGCAATGCGGGTAGCTGTGATTGATGTCCTCGTGCATGATCAACATACCACGCTCACGGAGCCATTCGATGATAACCGGGTTGGCTTCGTTGACTTCCATCCCGCTGAACGGACCACCGAACCCGATGCCCTCGCCCTCGTAGAAATGGCCGTCATCGTCGACCGGCATGATGACCGGCACATCGAACTTCATGCCAGCCAAGTAGTCGTCGACACCATGGCCGGGAGCAGTGTGGACAATGCCCGTGCCGTCTTCCATGGTGACGTAATCGGCGTAGATGAAGACGCCTTCTTCACCCTGATCGGCGAAGATCGGCTGCTTGTAACGGTTGTAAGCAAGCTCGGTGCCGTTCATTTTCCATCCATCGACGACAGTGGCGCCTTCCCAACCGAATTTCTCGATGAGTTTCTCGGTGAGCGCCTCGGCCATGATGATGGCGCGTCCGTCATAGGCAACTGCAACGTAGTTTTCCTCCGGATGAAGGATGACCGCATCGTCAGCGGGCAGCGTCCAAGGAGTTGTCGTCCAGATGGCAACGTCAAGCTTGCCTTCCCATGCCTCGAGACCGGCAGGAACCGTCGTCATCTCGAAGCGCACGAAGATTGCGGGGCTGACCTCGTCACCGTATTCGATCTCGGCCTCGGCGAGCGCCGTGTGGCAATGAGCACACCAATGGATGGGCTTGCGACCGCGGTAAATCGCGCCGTCCAGGTACATCTTCTTGAAGACTTCGACGTTACCCGCCTCGAAGTTCGGGATGAACGTCAGGTACGGATGCTCCCAGTCGGCGTTAACGCCAAGGCGCTTGAAACCCTCGCGTTGCACGTCGACGTACTTCTCCGCCCATTCACGGCACAGCCTGCGAATCTCGGGAAGCGAAGTCTCGCGGAACTTCTCGGTTCCGAGCGTTTCCTCGACCATGTGCTCGATCGGCTGGCCATGGCAGTCCCAACCGGGAATGTACGGAGTATAAAAACCGCGTTGCGCATGCGATTTGTTAACGAAATCCTTGAGAATCTTGTTGAATGCATGGCCGATATGAATCGGGCCGTTTGCATACGGCGGGCCGTCATGCAGGATGAACGGCTCTCCATCGGCGTTCTTTTCGAGAACGCGCCAGTAAATCTTTTCCTGCTCCCACTTCTCAAGCCTCTTCGGCTCGTTTTCGGGAAGGTTGCCCCTCATCGGGAAATCGGTTGCGGGCAGGTTCATCGTGTTCTTGTAGGTATTAGCCACCGTTGCCTCTTTCAGGTCAAAACATAAACTCGAAAATTATACCAGTAGAAACACCAGGAACTATGGGGGTTTCATGGCTATAATCGTTTCTTGATATTGATTGCACTTCGAGCCGTTTGCGTTTCATCCTTTTCAAGTCAAATCGGCTCATTCGGAGGTTGGAAGTAGATGGCGAAACATAATCCGTTGACGCTGAAGATGGCAATAAACCTTGCAGCGCCGCACACATGGCCGGCTGCCATCATGCCGACGCTTGTTGCCCTGTGTGTTGCCAGCAACTCGACCCCACTGTCCGTCACTATGAGCCTGACGTTGCTGGTTATTGTTACGCTCATGCAATCTGCCGTTAACACGTTCAACGACTACTACGACTTCGTCAAGGGATCTGATTCAGCTGACGACTATGTCGACCCCTCTGACGCTGTACTCGTGTACAACGACGTCGATCCCAAAGCGGCTCTCAAACTTGCAATCGGCATGCTTGTCTGCGCTTTTGCACTTGGAATTTATGCAATTGTCAAGGCTGGTTTCGTTCCGCTCGTAATCGCGCTCATCGGCGCGCTTTTCGTCGTGCTGTACTCTGCAGGCAAATCGCCGATTTCGTATCTGCCTCTCGGCGAGGCGGTCAGCGGTATCGTGATGGGCGGGCTCATTCCACTCGCCGTCTATCAAGTCGTGACGGGAAAACTCGATTTCGCAATGCTGCTTTTGGCCATCCCGACCATCATAGGTGTAGGCTTGATCATGTTCACGAACAACACGTGCGACATCGAGCGAGACGTCCCTTCGGGCAGGAAGACGTTGCCTGTACTGCTTGGACGTGACGCTGCAGTGCGGTGGTATCACATCGCAGTTATCGTTTGGATTGTGGACATCATCATCAACGTTGCAGTCGTTGCGACACCTGGCTTGATCGTTGTCCCGTTCATGTTGCTTGCCGCTTATCCGTTGGTCAAAGCCCTCTTTGCCAACCCCATGACACCAGAGCGCAGGCTCCAAGCCATGCCCCAGATTCTCAGCGTCAACATCGTCCTAGGAGCCTTCTATTGTGCAGCGCTTTTAGCACCTGCCACAGTTACGCTCGTGCTTTAGCGCCAGAGAATCTGCACCTTGTCGGGAAAGATCGAATCGAGCTTCGCAACATCGAAGTCTTCCAACAAATCAGAAGCCGCACAGGGCTCGTCAGAATCGATTAGCCCTGCTACAAAAGCAACATGTCCGATAACCCCTTCGGGTGTCTTGTAAGCTGCCAGAAGCTCATCAAGCGCTGCATCGCGGTCACGCTTCGACAGACGCCTATCACGCTCTCCTACCATAAGCGGAACATGCGCGTAATCGCATTGCTCGAAACCAAGTTGTTCTTGTAGGAACATTTGCTGAGGAGTCGAAACGAGTAGATCCATACCGCGCACAATGCAATTAACGCCCTGCGCCGCGTCGTCAACGACTACAGCAAGCTGATAGGCAAACAGGCCATCTGAACGGCGAATGATGAAGTCGCCGCATTCGCTTTCAAGGTCTTGCGCGTATTTACCCTGAACGAGATCGTCCAATTCATACACTCTATGAGGAACCCTCACACGATAAGCTGGCTTCCTGTTGGCGCTCCGCTCTTCGACCTCCTGCGCAGTAAGATTCCGGCAAGTACCTGGGTATACGAGCTTTTCGCCACGATGCGGCGCCGATGCAGCATGCAAATCGGCTCGCGTGCAGAAGCATGGATACACGATGCCGCTCTCTACCAAACATTGATAGGCATCTTGATATGCTTCGTCACGATCGTGCTGGTAGAATGGGCCTTCGTCCCACGTCAACCCAAGCGATTCGAAATCGCGACATACTTGATCTGCATAGGATGATCGCGATCGCTCGACGTCAAGATCCTCGATTCGCAGAATGATTGCACCATCCTGCGACTTCACGATGAGCCAAGACATAAGCGCGGCAAAGATATTGCCGGCATGCATGCGCCCCGTCGGCGAAGGCGCAAACCTACCGACGGGGCGCTTGGTGAAACCTTTTTCGTTATGCGCGTTCATTTGCGAAAGCGAAACCGAGCTCGAAAGCTTTCACATTCGACTCGATGGTCTTCGGAGGCACACGGCCTTCGATGACTTTGCTCCACAATTCCAAACCGAATCCAAGCTGCGACTCAAGTGCGCCGAGAATCGCGACGTTCTCGCACTTGGCATTACCAGCTTTAACGGCAAGATCATGCGCTGGAATGAGCACGGCGCCAGCGTCTTCGAGCTTGCGGTGCGCATCAGCTGGCATCGAGGCAAACCCGCATGCAACAGGCAGCGGCTTGATCGTTTCATCTGCAACGAGGAGATAGCCGCCCTTCTTGAGGAAAGCAATGTTGCGCAAAGCTTCGGTCGTCTCGAAGGAAACGACGATATCGGACTCACCCACATCGGCAACCATGGTGTTGACCTTGTCACCATAGCGAACGACTGTCGTTACGGCGCCACCACGCTGGGCCATGCCGTGAATCTCCGAAACTTTAACCTCGAAACCCGCTGCCAACGCAGCACGCGCAAGCAGATCGGCAGCGAGAATCGTGCCTTGACCGCCAACACCACAGAGAAGAACCGTTTTCGCGCTCATCGTACACCGCCCTTCTCCGAAGATGCTGGTACCTGCTCGATAGCCGAGAACGCGCAGTATTGCGCGCATTGCCCGCAACCGATACACATGGCAGCGTCAATGTATGCAATTCCTGTTTCTGCATCTTTCGATATTGCAGGGCAGCCGAGCGTTGCACAGACGCCACACGAACGGCAATCGCCATTGACGAAGTAATGCGGCTTGCGTTGACGGTGCAGCAGCACACATGGAGCCTTGAATACGATGACCGACAATTCGTCAGCCTGATCCTTGGTTGCTACTTTCAGCGCACCCCTCACAGCTTTCATGTCATGCGGGTCGACAACCGAAACGTTCTCGATGCCAAGCGCTTCGAGCACGCCGACCAAGTCAAGTTCACGACTCTCACGGTTCTGTAGCGTGACGCCGTTGAACGGATTTCCCTGACGACCAGTCATCGCCGTCGTTCGATTGTCGAGGATGCACACCGTACCAGCGCCCTTGTTGTAGACCGTCGTGATGAGCGAGGACAGACCGGAATGCCCGAACGTCGAATCGCCGATGACCGCCACGACCGGCTGATGCTCGCGTCCTGCAAGGGCCAGCTCGAAACCATGCGACATCGACACCGAGGCGCCCATGTCGACACAGGTATCCATTGCTGAGAGCGGCGGGAGCGTGCCGAGCGTGTAGCATCCGATGTCGCCTGTCACTATCGCTTTAATACGCGAAAGCTCCTTGAAGACCAATCGATGCGGGCATCCAGCACACAAAGCAGGCGGACGGCCGGGAACATCGCCAGGAGATTCGATATGTTCCGGTGCCTCGAAACCAAACGCGCGCTTGATGAGACCCGGACTCAATTCCCCATCGCGCGGCAAGTCGCAGGGGAAGTCTGCGACCTCGACACCGAGCGCGCAAACCTCACTTGTAAGGTAATCGGAACCTTCCTCGATCACATAGAGCGCATCGACGCTGTTTGCGAACGACGTAACCTTCTCCTTCGGAAGCGGCCACGTCACGCCGAGCTTCAAGACGGAAGCCTCAGGCAGTGCTTCGATCACATGCTGGTAGACGGCACCACAGCAAACGACGCCGATTTCACTGCCGCGCTTCACAACCTCGTTGAATTCGCATTGCTCAACCCATTCCTCGAGTTGGGCAATGCGCTCGAGCTGCACTTTGCGGCGAGGTTTGGCGAAAGCAGGCATCATAACCCATTTGGCTGGATTCTTTTCATAGGATTTAAGTTCGTAGTCAACCTTTTCACCAGTATCAACAGGCGTTTTTGTGTGAGAAACGCGCACCGTCGAACGAATCATGAACGGCACATCGAAACGCTCAGAAAGCTCATAGGCCTTCTTGGTGAATGCCAACGCCTCAGATGCATCGGCAGGATCGAGGATGGGCACATGAGCGGCACGAGCGTAGAAATGCGAGTCCTGCTCGTTTTGCGAGGAATACATGCCGGGGTCGTCGGCGGCCAAAATCACATATCCGCCGTTGACGCCTGTATAGGCAGCAGTGAAGAGCGGATCAGCCGCAACGTTGACACCGACGTGTTTCATGGTGGAGAGAACGCGTGCGCCGGCAGCAGACGCTCCCACGCCTACTTCTACGGCCACCTTTTCATTCGTGCACCACTCAGCATAAACGCCTTCATAGGTTGCAAACGATTCCATCGTCTCCGTTGACGGCGTACCGGGATATGCGACACCGATAGTCGCTCCAGCTTCCCATGCGCCACGGGCAATGGCCTCGTTGCCTGACATTAATTGCATACACATACCAACCTTCTCGTCTTTGTTTCTCAACTTGACACTTACGGTCGCTCTCTGAACAAGAGGCAGAACGCTCCGATTTGCAGCAAGTCGCCCGATTTCAGCGCACATGTCTCAACCATGCGATCGTTAACCCAAACGCCGTTATATGAGTTCAAATCCTTGATGATGCACGCGTCATTGCGCACTTCGATGATGGCATGCTCGCGCGACACCGTCATATCGTTGAGAAAGATATCGCACTGAGGATCTCGGCCAACGCTGAGGTCGCCTTTTTTGAGCTCGATATCGATACCAGTCTGAGGGCCGCGCACAACCCTCAACTCAAACTTCTGGTCATCTTCACTGAGCTGTTTGAGCACATCGCCGCCCATGGCAACGGGCGTGAAGCTCTGCGTTGAACCCATGACACGATACCCGCAACTCGGGCATACGTATGCGTTGTCCGGAATTTCGTTATTGCAAATTGGGCAAACGTTCGTCATTTTCGTTCCTTTTCATTGCCGTCTCAACACTACGTGGGACTCAATACGTTGTCGTCCAAAATCGGCATTACATTGTATACCTCAGACCTATCGGCAGGGTCGATCGCATTCGAGCCGCCAGTAACGTCTTGCCACCATATCACTAACGCCTCAATCGGATTAGGAGCAGCCAGATCTTGGCATGCAACGAGGTCTTGCTGGGCAATCACTTCGTTGTGCTGCTTGAATGTTATCGTGCCGACCTTGTCGCCCGCGCGTACATTCCCGTGCAGCTCGTTGAGCTCGACCACCTGGCTCACATTTCCCTCGAGGTCGAAGATGGTGATTGAGGCATTTGGGTCTGCCATTGTTGCAGACACCGTCTTGTCAGGCCAGTCCAGATGGGCAACATCTGCAATCACTGGAACTTCCCTGGCTTCGGCTCCTCGGCCCATCGATGCGTACTTGTCGCTATTTGCAAGCTTCAGGTTTGCTACGTGCTCATAGCCCCATTCGAAAAGCGTCTGCGTATCGATGAATCGTTGATACTCATCGCTCGACCCGAGAACTACCGAATAGAACTCGCGTCCTTCATTGTTTGCAGCGCCCATGAACGATGGACCTGCAAGGAGCGTTACTCCCGTCTTGATCCCAATCGCCTTGTCATACATTTCGAGAAGCAAGTCGGTCGTCTCAAGGTCGATTGACTCCTTCGCACCTTCGCGGGTGACCTGAATCGTCGTCGAACCACCCGAAACGATTTCGCGAATCCTTTGATAGGACATTGCACAGCGAGCAACGAGCGCTTGGTCGTGTGCCGTGCTATGCAGCTCGCCGGCGTATTCTTCATCATCGAGACCATGCGGGTTCTCATACACCGTGTTTGTGCATCCCAACTCAGCAGCTTTCGCGTTCATGGCAGCAACGAACACCTCAACTGGATCGTCGCCGAGACCCGGGTTCGAAGCAATCATCGAAGACCCAACGGCTTCTGCAATAGCAAGTGCCGCATCGTTTCCCGACGGCACAAGCAGGGCTTTTAGCGCTGTCTCAAAATCCATGACATCGCCCTCTTGGAGCCCAGCACTGGACTCGCCAATCAAGGCCGCCGCTTCGCTCACGCTTATATGAAGATCGGCAGGAGCGTTGTCTATAGCAACGATAGCAGTCATGACTTTCGTCAAAGATGCAATTTGAGATTCGTCGTCACCCAATCGGGAGAACAACACATTTCCATCCGAATCCATGAGGACAGCGAACTCGGCATCTATCGAAGGGCATTCCGCGACAGACAGCCCCCTTTCGCCTACCGTCGCTCCGCCCACGATATCGGCTTTGAGCACTTCAGCATGAGCCTGTGCCGGCCATGCGCATAGTGCGATTAGGGAAAGCAGGAATGCGACTACGAGCGCACACGCAATATTCGCGCGCTTTGCATATCCGGCCGTTGTGGCGCATGAAGCGCTGTTCATTGCACCCCTTACCATGAAACGCCCTCGTCTTCGTCATCTGCCTTATGCGCAAGAGGCTCGGTATCAGTGCCTGGACCAACAATGATGACTTCCTTCTTCGGCTGGTAAACAGAGGTGTAGGACTCATCTATGAGCACTTCCCCGCTCGCATCGGTGACTTTTCTCGTCACGGTGATGCTGCTTCCATCTTCACCGGCGGTATCGGTGTAGTACTGACCGGCAGACAGCCAATCCGATTCCTCGAACTTGGTCGTATAGGTTTCTCCCATGATCCATTCACCCTGTTCGGATGTAACGGTTCGTCCGGTGTAGACACTGTAAAGACGAGCTGTGACGGAGTGATCGGTGTAGGACATCTTCAAGATGATGTCGCTCGGCGTGTCGTTCACCCACCTGAGGTCGAGCTCGCCGTAGCTTACTGCAGCATCTCTGCCGTCAGGATAGCTATGCATGTGTTCAGTGTGGTTATGACGCTCGGAAACGGGCATACCAGCCTCGAACACAGCATTGAAGACTGTTGTCGCGACCTGGCAGATACCGCCACCGATCGAGTCGACATGCTCGCCACCGATAATCGAACCGGCAGAAGCAAACGGTGGATCCTTCGTCGTATCGCCGGAGTGATCGTTGTAACTCCATTCACCGCCATTGGCTTCAATGATGGTGTCGTTGAGGATGTCGGCAACCGTTCTAATGTTGTGGTTGCGGTTCTCGGTGCCTTCGTAGTTCGAGAACTCGGTCGTGTACTCGCCGATAACGGTCAAAATACCAAGATCGACCGCTTCGTCGAATGTCAAAGCACCCGGGGCGTTCGATGTCTCTATCGCGAATTCACCTGGAGATGAAGCGGTCGTGTCGCTGAACGTCTTCCCATCTTCGCCGTAAAGTGCAACGCCAAGCTCTTGAACAGCTGGTGCGACAAGCGGGATTTCACCATCGCCAGAAGTTGAAACAATGATTTCGTCAGCAAACTTCGCGATGCTCACCGTGACATCCTCAGACGTCACGTTGGCCTTTACGCCCTTAACTACAGCAGGAATGGCTGCGTCCTCGTTAATAGATGCGACAAGCTCGTACCCGTTATCGGCTTCCTTTACCTCGACCTTCGTCCATGACGCGAGGTCTTCAGGAGATGCGGTCCAGCTATCGTTTTCATAGGTGAATGTCGCCCCAGCAGCTATTGAGCGATTGATGCCGTCGCTCGTTTGCTGCGCCTGCTCGTACGTTGTACGCGAAGGAGCAGCAACTGCTTCAGCAATGAACGATGAACTGCCGGAAATGCCGAGCATTGAATCGGAAATCTTCTTTGCGAAATCATTGCGATCGACCATGACGCCTTGCTTGCCCTCAACCGGGTGTGCTGCACCATTTTCAAGAGCAACCGTCGCATCTATGCGCGGATCGCCGATCGTCTTGTCTACCGTTGCGGCGAAATCTTCAAGTTTTGCCTCGTCGAATCGGACTTGAAGAGGGATTTCACTGCCGAACAACATGACGCCGAGACGCCCGAACGGCCCAGCATGCCGCCCTGCTTCGAGCGCTTTGTCTGCGATTTCCTCATATGGCATTGATCCGCCGAGGTCGTAGACGTTCGTCTGCCATTCCGTTACAGCAGCATCGGCTTCTTCGACAGAAACCTCTTCTGCTTGCGCAACCCGTTCGGCGTCCTCCACCTCGGAAGACTCTGCATTCATCGCCTCTTCGCTTGCATAGATCGTGACCTTTGCGTCGCGGATCTTGGACGTGTATTCGCCATCAAGGACTTCGACGATTTCCTGCTTGGTCATCCCGCCAACGTTGATCCCGTTGACGGTAACGTTTCCGTAGGATTTCTCCCAATTCGAAACGGTATCCCAAATGCCACCGACAGCGAACACGAGAACCACCGCGACGATGATGGTCGCAACTCGGCTGGAGAGTATGGCCTTCCCGATGATTGCCAGTGCGCCGGGAATATCGACGTTCTTTGCGTTCCACGTTTTCTTCTTTGAAGTCTTGTTTTTAGCTCTGGATGATTTAACACGACTTCCAGAAGTATTGGTCGTTTTTCCAGACGCCCTTCGCTGAGTCGTCGAGCGAGTATTTATTGGCGCATCACGCCATGACGAGCCATCAGGCCTCTGCGAGCCTGACGTGCGCGCCCTTTGACCACTGGAGCTGCCAGCGACCGACTTTCTGGTTCTTTTCCTTTCGTCAGCTGCCACTACCGGGAACTCTCCTTAGCATTCTTCATGCCTTGCGCACCTGCTCGTATGTAGTAAACAGTTGTAAACAGGGAAACGATCAAGCCAAGGTATACAGCCCAAATCCCCCACGAGCATGGATCATGGTTGAAGCCGGGAAGCCATGAAATATCGCAGAGCCCAAGCCCTCCAACAATCGGCATGTTTATCATCAATCCGAACAAGCCGAAGAACAAAAACGTCGTCGCGACCTTGCCCGAATAGACAACAGGCACGCGCACTTTGAAGTTCTTCAGCAAGAAAGAACCACCCCAGAGGAGGAACACATCACGTGCAAGAACGACGATGACCACCCAGACGGGCAATCGATTCACGGCGAGCAAACCGACAACGCCACAGATCATGAGCACTCTATCGACAGCGGGGTCAAGCAGCTGTCCAACACGTGAAACCTGGTTCGTACGGCGTGCAATCTGCCCGTCAATGAAGTCTGTGGCAGCTGATATGCCGAACAGCAACGCTGCTGCAATATCGTTTCCAGTGAGCAACAAGCCAAGCGCGATGGGCGCCATGAGCAACCGCACGAACGAAATCACGTTCGGCACGGTCAAAACGCGATCAGTAACCGCGTCTTCCCTCTGTACGCCTTCTCCCTCGGACATGTGCTCCTTTGCCTTCCCAGCGATTCTCGCTTAAACCTAACGAAAACCGGGCGCATGCCCGGTCAATATTCATTTTATAGCGCTGGCCTTCTCATATGGCGTGAACAGCGATTCTCCATGCAGATTATAGGCTGAATTCTCAATTCTCTAAGCTTCGTCAGCCTTGCTCATGTTGGAGATGATTTCAAGCGATTCTTTGAGCATGGAATCAATGTCGAGCGCCGTCGCATCAATCCAGTGCACCCGCTTGTCTTTTCTGAACCATGTACGCTGTCGCTTTGCATATCGGCACGTTGCAACCTTGATTTCCTCATATGCTTCTTCAAGATTGCGACCTTCATCCAGGGCCTGAACAATTTCCTTGTATCCAATCGCTTGTGGCGCTGTCACGCCCTCTCTGAATCCTCTTGCGAGAAGGCTTTCAACCTCTTCGACAAGGCCTTCGGCTACCATCTCGTCAACACGATCGCGAATCCTTTGCCTGAGCGTATCTGGATCAACGGCAAGCCCTATGAATATAGCGGGCTTGTATTGCCCAATTTGCGCAAGCTTTTCCTTTTGTTCGGCATAGCTTAAACCTTCATCGAGCAGCTCGAATGCCCTCACCACGCGCTTGACGTCATTTTCGGGAATGATGGCAGCGCTTTCTGGATCAATTTCGCGCAACCGTTCCCACAGCACGTGAGCACCCTCGTGCTCGGCAACTGCGTTCAAGGTGTCTCGAAGCTCGTTGTCAACCTGCTCGCCTTTTGGGAAGTCGTAATCGTCAATTGCGGCTCTAACGTAGAAACCCGTCCCACCGCAGAGTATCGGCCACTTTCCCTTTGCTTCGATTTCATCGAAGCATCTGCGAGCATATTCCTGGAAAAGAGCTGCTGACCATGGTTCACCAGGATCAGCTAGATCGAGCCCGTAATGCTTTACGACGCGCTGCGATTCGGGAACCTTCCCTGTTCCGATATCCATACCGCGATATATCTGCATGGAATCGGCGCTTACGATTTCACCATCAAGCTCGAGCGCTATGAGCTGGGCAAGGGCGCTTTTCCCTGAAGCAGTTGGACCAACGACGCATACGACAGGTTTTTGATGGTCTCGATCCATGCGGACTTACACCATTGTGCCGCGCAAATACCATGTGCGCGCCTCTTCGATTTTCACAGGAACGATTCTTCCTACCAAATCATCGAGAACGGCGCCTTCGGGAATCGGAGCATGAACATTGATGTTCTCGGGACTATGCCCGGTCGCAATTCTGGAATCCTTCTTCGAAGCGCCTTCGATAAGCACATCGACAACGTGGCCTTTTTGAGCTTGGTTGAAATCGTATGCCCCACGCTCGACAACTTCGCGCAACCGATCGAATCGCTCTTGGATAACCTCGCGCGGCGTATCGTCGAAATACGACGCCGCGGGTGTGCCTTCTCGTTTTGAGTAGATGAACGTGAATACCTGAGAGTACCCAACCTCCTCGACGAGACGGTACGTTCCCATGAAATCCTGCTCTGTTTCACCGGGGAACCCGACGATGATGTCGGTCGACAACGAGATGCCAGGCTTCACTGCCCTAAGCTTCTCGATGAGTCCAAGGTAATGCTCAACGGTGTACGAGCGGTGCATGGCCTTGAGAATAGCATCCGACCCCGATTGCGCCGGGAGGTGCAATGCCGGCATCAGGGCATCGAGCGTACCGAATTTCGCAATGACTTCGTCCGTGAGATCCTTCGGATGGCTCGTCGCGAACCTGAGCCTTTCGATACCCGTATCAGCCACAGCTTCAAGGACATCGGCGAACCGTGGTTTCCCATATAAGTCACGGCCATACGAATTCACGTTCTGACCAAGAAGCGTGATCTCTTTCACCCTTGCAGAAACGTAGCGTTTGGCCTCGTCAACGATATCTTCGAGCGTTCGTGACTTCTCTCGACCCCTTACATAGGGAACTATGCAGTACGTGCAGAAGTTGTTGCACCCAATGGTAATTGGGAGCCAAGCAGCCCATGAGTTTTCTCGCGTGATGGGCAGGTCAGTCGGAAACGATTCCGATTCCTCCAAAGTTTCGACGATATGTCGATCGCCCTCTAGGACACCCTTGAGCATTCCCGGCAACGATGCGAGATTGTTGGTTCCGAATACAACGTCGAGATGGGGCAATTCGCCAAATAGCTTATCCCCATCGCGCTGACCAATGCATCCGCCAACTGCTATGATGCGCTTTTCAAGCGGCGAGCCTTTTCGCAGCGGGACGTTCTTCATAGACGCAACCTGCCCGAGAAGTCGAACATCGGCTGCTTCCCTCACGCAGCAAGTCATGAAGACGACAACGTCAGCGTCTTCTATCGTTTCGACACATGAGGACCCAAGGCTCTCAAGCATGCCCGTGACACGCTCGGAGTCGTGCTTGTTCATCTGACACCCAAATGTTTGGACATGGAACGTTAAATCCATGAAGGAAGAGGTTGTACCATTCATGGCGCGACCTTAAAACAGCGTGTTTGAATAGCCCTCGTCGTCATCCATAGTGCCACGCAGGTACTGGGCTTTGATTGCGAAATGAATTGCCGTACGGTACTCACCGTCGATGATGATATCGGCAAACGACGGGACGCATGCAATTTCGATTCCCACAGGTGACAGGAAGCCACGCGATATCGCAATTGCTTTGATAGCTTGATTCACGGCTCCTGCGCCCACAGCCTGCATTTCAACGGGCACGCCGTCTTTTACCATGCCGGCAATTGCTCCCGCTACTGAAGCAGGAGATGATTTCGATGAAACCTTGAGGCAGCTCGTGCCAGCATATTGTTCGCTTGTCTGCATACCAGTCCTCTAATGTAGACGTTTCAAGAGCGGTTTTCGTTCGTTCGATATGCTCTGTCAATGTTGTTGTAATGGGATATTTTAACTATATTGCAGCAAATATGCTAGTCATCCTTGCGAATGATGGGCAATGTCAAGGTGATTTTGTCGTATGAGACCCGCATTTGGGGTTCAATATCGCCTTCGAGATAGTATCTTCGCGCGATTTCGCCGAAGGCTTCGCGCGCAGTCGACTTCAGCAAATTGGTATCGTTCTTGTCGAAACGAATCGCCTTGCGACCCTGTTTAGTTTGAGTTCGCTTCTTCGCAGCAGGCTTATTATCACGCGTGATCTCAACACAATCGAGAATGGGGTCCAGTGCGGCAATCTCGCCGTTCATGATTCTTCGTGCAGTCCTTTCGGACATTTCGAGCCCCATGCTTTGCGCGAGCACTCTAAGCTCCTCTGGCTCTCCTGCTGTTGCGAGCATCTTCGAGAGCGGCAGCTGGCTAACATCGCGGCAGAAGGCTTTATCAATAGCTGATAGCGTCGCAGAGCCGTAATAGAACAGTGTGGCTGCGACTTCAACCGGTGAACCAACGTAAACCGAACATGTTGAACGCGATTCAATTGCAAACTCGCATGACGTCCTCAGTATGTTTCGAGGACCTCGCACGAGCACAGTCCCACCTTCAGCAAGCGTGAAGGTCGGGAAGCTCGATTGATCGGATTTTTCGGAAAGCTTTTCTGTGTTCACATCGACTTTAATAGCGCATCCCAAGCCGACGTCTGAACGCATGATTTCGGAATTGTCTGCATTTACCGAAATCGAATAGAGCGCCATGCCGCGGCCATGCATACCCCATGCATCGATATGCGACGTATCGAGCTTGGATGTCACGCGAGGCTCGAAAACATGCCCATGCATGGACTTTGGTATACCGTCGCCGTCATCGACAACGGTCAAACTTCTCTTCGCACCTTCACGTGACATTGCAACGAATATCTTCGTTGCGTGCGCATCACGTGAATTCCTGAGCAATTCGAGGACAATGCTCTCGACGTTGCGGATGTCCTGAATAGCCTGCCTGCGTTCTGCTTCTGACGTCCTAAGACGGACGAAGCCATCCCCAAAGTCGTGTTCGACTCTGAGATGGCTCGTACCGCTGACTTCTTCTACGAATGATTCGAGTGACTTGTCAGACATCTGCTATTTCGCAACGCCGATTGCGCGGCTCTCCCTAATGACGACGACCTTTACCTGACCAGGATACTGGAGTTCGTTTTCGATGCGAGAGGCGATGTCGTGTGCAAGCACGACAGTCTTGGCTTCGTCCACCTTTTCAGGTTCGACCATCACGCGCACTTCGCGACCAGCCTGAATTGCATAGGTGCGCTCGACGCCTTCGTAAGACATGGCGATTTCCTCGAGCTTTTCAAGGCGCTTGATGTACGCATCGAGCGTTTCCTTGCGGGCACCGGGACGCGCGGCCGATACAGCATCCGCTGCCTGCACGAGGACATCGAGAACGCTGTTGGGCTCGACATCGTTGTGATGAGCCTCGATTGCGTGAACAATCGCGTTGTTCTCGCCGAAGCGCCTCGCAAGATCGGCGCCAATGACGGCATGGTTGCCTTCGACCTCGCGATCGATTGCCTTGCCGATGTCGTGCAGAAGACCTGCGCGTTTAGCTGGAACAGGGTCGAGACCAAGCTCGCTGGCCATCACGCCGGTAAGGTATGCGACCTCGAGCGAGTGGTTCAAGACGTTCTGGCCATAAGAAGTGCGATAGCGCAAACGGCCGAGCGTCTTGACAAGCTCGGGGTGCATATCGTGGATGCCAGTATCGAAGGCAGCCTGATCGCCTGCTTCTTGCACACGCTGGTTCACGAGCTTCTCGGCTTTCGCGAACATCTCCTCGATACGTGCGGGGTGAATGCGTCCGTCAGCAATCAGGTTCTCCATCGTGACACGACCGATTTCGCGTCGAACGGGGTCGAAGCATGAAATGGTCACACATTCGGGCGTATCGTCGATGATGAGATTCGTGCCGGTGATTTGCTCGAACGACCTGATGTTGCGACCCTCCCTGCCGATGATGCGGCCTTTCAAATCATCAGAAGGAATCTGGATGGTCGAAACGGTATTCTCGACGGTGTATTCGGAAGCGATTCTCTGCATAGCCTGGCTGAGGATGGAACGCGCCGTTTTGTCAGCTTCCGCTTTCGTGCGCGCCTCAGAATCGCGAATGATTTGAGCGCTCTCGATTGCAACCTCATCCTTGAGGGTATTGAGAAGCTCGGTCTTCGCTTCTTCGGGAGTCATGCCCGCAACGCTTTCAAGGCGCTTGTTGACCTCTTCTTCGGCCTCCTCGAGCATCCGCTGTCTCTTCTCGATCTGACCTTGCATAGAAGAAATTTGGTGCTCACGCTGGTCGAGAGAATTCGTACGACGATCGAGCGATTCCTCGCGCTGCTGAACACGATGCTCAGCTTCACGCACCTCGCGCTGACGCTCTTTTCGCTCCGTTTCGATTTCAGCCTTAAGCTTCAATGCCTCGTCTTTTGCTTCAACTTCTGCTTCACGTCGAATCGTATCTGCCATGCGCTTCGCATCATCTACGATCAACTGAGCCTCCAGCTCCTTTTTCTTAGCAGAAGAGTTGACCAAGTAACGTGCTATCACGAAACCGAGGACGATGCCGACGACGGCTCCGATTATTGCGATTACGAATTCGGGCATCTTCTCCCCTTTCTAACCTCATCATGAATGCATTCAACCCAGGACATGCTTTCGCATACCCAAGGGCATGAGAACTTGAATCTCTTAATTGGTGTCGATATTCAACTGGTTATATAAACACCCTTGCGGGTTCGTATTCTCATACGAGCTTATGATAAAACGCTCTGAGAAAACTTGCCGCGATATGTTACGTAACGACATAAAAAGAGCGCCTATTCGGCGCCCTCAGACCAGAGCCTTGCTGCGTTCGATGCAATGGCAGCTGGATAACCATTCTGAACAAGCTTTCGATAGGCTCCTTCCCTCTTGTTTTTCGACCGCGTTGGATGACGGTCGAGATATGCAAGGGCTCGTTCGAGCTGCTCATCATCACTTTCAACAAACTCGTACGGCCATCCGGGAACATCATCCAAATCGATGCCGTGCGCAGCGAGCTCGCGACGTATCCCCGCATCGCCTCTTCCCTTTCTCAACCTGCTTCGAATGAGTGATGCAGCAAACCTCATGTCGTCTATGAAACCGTAACCGATAGCACGCTCGACAGCCTCGTTGATAGCCTCATCGGTGAACCCCTCCAGCTCAAGCCTTTCACGGACAGCATGTTCCGATCGTTCACTGACATTCACCCAGGAAACAATGCGTTTGAGAGCACGATCAGAGTCTGAAGGATCCAGCTCCTCACAACTAGATTTCGTTCTCGGCGAGGAGCTGGATTTGTAAACTATCGATTGCGCATTTGACTCAATTGCCCCAATTTGAGCTTTGAGACCATCGATGATTTCGCGCTTTGACATGCTAGCGCTTCTTCGCAGGTTTCTCGACTGGCGTAAGCGCCTCGGCTTCTTCACGCGAGCGCTCGATGATTGGAATATCGAAATGTTCACGTACCTTCTTTTCGATTTCGTCTCTCATGTCGGGATTCTCAGCGAGCGTTTGCTTTGCTGCTTCGCGACCTTGGCCAAGCCGTACCTCTCCGTATGTGTACCAGGCGCCGCTCTTCTTCGCTATGCCGGCTTCAACTGCCATATCGATAATGCATCCTTCTTTTGAAATGCCCTGACCGTACATGAGATCGAATTCCGCCTGCCTGAACGGAGGTGCAACTTTGTTCTTGACAACTTTCGCCCTCACGCGGTTGCCGACTACTTCGCCGTTTTGCTTGATTGAATCGATGCGGCGAATATCGATGCGGACAGTCGAGAAGAATTTGAGTGCGCGACCACCGGTGGTTGTCTCGGGATTACCGAACATGACACCGATTTTCTCACGGAGTTGGTTGATGAAGATGCAGGTCGTGTTTGATTTGGCCAAAGAGCCGGCAAGCTTGCGCAGCGCTTGGGACATGAGACGAGCTTGCAAGCCCACCGTCGTGTCGCCCATCTCACCTTCGATCTCGGCTTTTGGAACGAGGGCTGCAACAGAGTCGATGACGATGCAATCAATTGCACCCGAACGGACGAGCATGTCGCAAATCTCAAGAGCCTGCTCGCCGAAATCAGGTTGGGAAATGAGCACTTCGTCAATGTCGACACCCAAGCGGGCGGCATACACTGGATCAAGAGCATGCTCGGCATCTATGAATGCAACGATTCCACCAAGCGCCTGAGACTCGGCAAGAATCTGTAGGGCTAGAGTCGTCTTGCCACTTGACTCGGGACCGTATATCTCGA
Source organism: Eggerthellaceae bacterium (assembly GCA_045614225.1). Taxonomy (GTDB): domain Bacteria; phylum Actinomycetota; class Coriobacteriia; order Coriobacteriales; family Eggerthellaceae; genus UBA9715. Next base: position 127,119 of record JAZLCO010000048.1, read on the forward strand.
TGATGCGACCGCGGGGAACGCCTCCGATGCCAAGAGCCGCATCAAGCGCAAGTGAACCAGTTGGGATGGCCTCGACGGTGAGGTCTTTGCCGCTATCTCCAAATTTCATAATCGAGCCTTTACCGAATTTGGACTCGATTTGATCGGTGGTCATCTTCAGGATTGTTGTTTTTTCTTCGTTCATGGCACCTTCTCTTCCGAATTCCGACAAATACATTATTGACGAACAGATGTTTGTTGTCAAACCTTTGTTCGCTTACTTGCCATATTCTTGTGCATTGTTCCATTCGCGCAACCGTCAAAACACCGCGAAATGGTCGATCCCGAACGAAACGCCCATGCAGCAAACCTGTATGGGCGTTCTCTTGGGATTCTGAGATTGTTCGTTTGAAAACCTTCTAGGATTCAGCTTGAATTGTTTCGAGAATCGCATCAAATGCAGCGGAAACCGTCTGAACACGCACTTCCTGGCGTGATCCCTCGAACATGAACATATGAGCTTTCAAGCACTTTTCTGTGGAAACACCCATCCAGACTGTTCCAACCGGCTTGCCAGGTTCTTCACCGCCTGGCCCCGCAATTCCTGTCACGGAAACTGCAATGTCGGTATTGAGGGCTTTACGAGCACCTTCGGCCATTTGCAAAGCGCACTTCTCGCTCACTGCGCCATCTGAATCAAGAACGTCTTCCCCCACTCCGAGCAATCCTTGCTTCACTTCGTTGACATAACTCACAACCGAACCCTTGTACACTGTCGACGAACCTGGCACAGATGTAATGCACGACCCGATCAAACCACCGGTCAGACTTTCAGCTGTGGCAAGAGTCCACCCGCACTCTTCGAGCTTGCCGACAACTTCGATGGCGTAGTCCTCAGCATCGGCGATAGTCTCCACGAGCCGTTCCTTCTCGGAATCAGACTTGACCAAACCGATGACCACACGAGCCTTGTAAAGGTAGTCGATAAGCGATGCGATCGTCAGCACGATCGCGACTATCATGACAATCCAGCTGAACAGCCAAAGCGGGTCGGCCATAGCCTGGCTTATTGGAATATCCGCATGCGAATCCTTGATTGTGAACAGCACGATCGCAATCATCTGCGACACGGTCTTCGACTTTCCAAGCCAACTCGCAGCTATGACAACGCCTTTTGTGGCTGCCATCATGCGAACGCCGGAAACGATGAACTCACGTGCCAAGATTATGAGAACGACCCAAGTCGGCAATGCGTCAAGCTCGACAAGCGCAATCAGAGCGGCGGTGACGAGAATCTTGTCCGCAAGGGGGTCCATGAACTTGCCGAAATCGGTGACCTGATCGTATTTGCGCGCAAGGAACCCATCGAGCCAATCCGTACCTGAAATCAGCACGAATATGGCAGCAGCGACTATCCGTTTCCATTGATCACCAAAATCTGGGAGGCCGAGCCATTCAGGCCATGGGCACAACAGTGCAGCGACGAACACCGGCACGAGAAGAATTCTCGTGATCGTTATCACGTTAGACGGAGTCCAGATTGTCTCGTTATTTTTCTGGACATCGCTCATCGGACAATGGAACCTTCCATCTCATAGAGCAATACATCGTCAATGACGACCCGTACTATCTCTCCAACCTGGCAATCATGAACGTAGGTGACTCCGTCGACATCTGGAGCTTGGCACATGGCGCGCCCAAATAGCTGCCCATCTTCTTCTACGCCACAAACAAGGACGTCCATCTCTTGACCAAGTCGACCCGCAATACGCGGTGCACAAACATCGTCTGCAAGATCGCGAAGACGCTGGGTTCGAGCGAGCTTCTCGTCCTCGTCGATTTGACCATCGAGCTTATAGGCGCGCGTCCCCTCTTCACGAGAATATGCAAACACCCCGATGTAATCGAGATCAGCATCTTCGATAAACTCGCAGAGCTCTTCGAATTGCTCGTCTGATTCTCCAGGATATCCAGCAATAAGCGTTGTCCTGAGCGTCGCTTCGGGTATCCGTTGCCTAATCTTTTCAATCAGGGCAAGGAATTCATCCCCGTCACCCTTACGATTCATCGATCGCAGGATTTCCCTGTTCGAATGCTGCAGTGGGATATCGAAATAACTGCAGATATTGTCATGTGTCGCAACGACTTCGATCAATCCGTCTGTTACGCCCTCCGGTTGAATGTACATGACCCTGAACCACGTTTCAGGAAATTGTTCAGCAAGGTTTCCCATGAGGTTCGCAAGCGTCGACGGCTCTGCAAAATCTTGGCCCCAACGACCTGTGTCCTGAGCTATAAGGACGATTTCACGCGCACCCGCTTCAACGAGGCCACGTACTTCAGCAGTAATTTCGTCCTCAGGGAACGAATGGTAACGGCCACGAATGTATGGAATTGTGCAGTACGCGCAGAAACGATCGCACCCGTCGGAGATTTTCACGTAGGCCGACAAGCCAGAACGCTTGAGCTTATAGCCAGGGATATCGAGCGATGAATGATCGTCGCGTTCGATGTCGAGCACATCGTCGACGATGGTGACAATCGAGTCTTCCTTAGAGCACGGCACGAAACACGAAGCTTCGGTCAGCTCGTCAGCAAGGTCGTCACCATAACGCGCAGGCATGCAACCTGCAACCACGAGATGCGCAGACCCAGATGAGATCGAATCGTAACCGGCAACCTCAAGAATCGCATCGATGCTTTCTTCGGTTGCTGCTTGAATGAACGTGCAAGTATTGACAATGACTACGTCTGCAGTCTCTGGATCGTCGACAACTTCGTAGCCTGCTTCGACAAGTCGGGCGGCCATGTGCTCCGAATCTACTTCGTTCTTGGCGCATCCCATCGTGACGAACGAAACGGTTCTTCCAGCTGTTCTTGATATATCGAGCACGAACTGCCCCTAGCGGTAGTTGATGTACTGAAGCGGCTGCCCGTAATCCTGGTCTTTCAGGAACGCGATAACCTCTTGGAGCGTGTCACGCGAAGCCGAGCTCACACGCAGATGATCGCCTTCGATTTGCACCTTCGCCTTGAGCTTCAGGCCCTTGATGTCCTTGTTGATCTTTCCAGCCGTATCGCGGTCGATACCTTCGACGATATCGGCCGTCTTCGTAACAGACTGACCTGCAGAAGCCTGGGCATCTCCCCATTTGATAGCCGCAAGGTCGACCTTGCGACGCACAAACTTCGATGAGAGCACATCGACAACTTGACCTGCGACGAAATCGCTCGGCGCTTTGATCGTAATCTTCTTTGCCTGCTTGTCGAGTGCTACCGTCGCACCCGAATCCTTGAGGTCGTACCTTTGGCTGAGCTCCTTTTTCGCCTGTTGAAACGCATTATCTACTTCTTGCATGTCAATTTGCGAAACGACATCGAAGCTTGATTCTTTGGCCATGTTGAGACCCCTCTCGTTATTTCTTATCCAGCAGCTGACGAACTTGCCGAGGCGGACTCGGCAGAAGCCGACTCCTCAGCATCCGGCGACTCGTCGCTCGCATTGCTTGCGGACGCCACTGCCGCCGAGCGCTGTTCGCTCTTGGACGGATGCGCTTGACGCCACTGCTCTAGTATCGCAGGAAAATCTACCGTATATGCATACATACCCCCGCGATCATTGTCGATGGACATCGTAATCGGTGAACCGTCGACGCTGATTGAAATGGTATCGGGGCTCCACGTTGTAATCGTCCACGTACCCGTGACCTCGAGCGTCTTCTCGGTTGGGCCAGTCAGCATTTCTGGTTGCGCGTCGCCGTCATCCAAATAAGTCTCGATGTAACAGTCGTCACCGGATTTCACCGAATACACGACTCGAGCGCTCGTCGGAGCCACTTCGACGACCGCAGCTTCCTCTTCCTCTTCTTCCTCAGATTTCGTCGTATCGTTAATACCCGAAACAGGCAGCTGCGATACGTCGCTCTCATCTTGCTGCGAGCCACGCCCAAGCAGAGTGAACGCCACAACGGCAACTATCGCCACAACGATTATGGCAATGATTATGAGCACGAGCCGTGACTGGAGGAAGCTCGGAACGCGCGATGCTTTGTATTCCATCGGCGTTTGCCCGACGTGGATATCGCGATTACCACGGCGCGGTGTCTGGGAAAGGTATCCATACCCAGTCTCAGAGTAACCGGAATGGTGGCTCATGAAATCGCGCTCCGAGCGATCCGGCCGCTCACGGCGTTCACGCGTGATGCCGTAGTCGTCGCGTGAGAACTCGGTCCGATCGTCATAGAGATCGCGCGTGAGAAACGAATTCACGGCCCCTTCGCTTGTATGCCGATATGATGCACCGCGTGACTGCGATTGCGACCTCGTCCGAGACCTCGAATCGGAAGAAGCGTCCCAATCGTCGTAGCGCATCGCACGATTGCGTGCGCGCGAACGTCGAGGCTCTCGTTCCATGTTAAACCCACTCGACGGTGCGTGCCCACGCGCTCGCTCGACTTGGTTTGCATACACCTCATCAAGGTACATGTTCACGATTTCAGTTGGATTTAGCCCGAGCAGGCGCGCATAGGCATTCACCATGTTGCGCGTATACCCGCGCGGCGGCATCGCATCGAAGTCGCCTGCTTCAATTGCTCGCAGAATATCAGGGCGTATCCTGAGTCGACGCGCTACCGTGTCGAGCTCATAACCTTTGCGCTCTCGAGTTTCACGAAGTACCTTGCCAGATGTCATCTGTGCCACGATTGCTCCTTAAACTCATCACTCGTCGTTGGCCTCGAACGCTTTGAGCGTTTCGAGCTCCATGGCATCGACGAGCACGTCACGCGGCTTGCTGCCGTTCGGCGGACCCACAATGCCCTTCTCTTCGAGCATATCCATTATACGGCCGGCTCTCGAATAGCCCACTTTGAGCTTACGCTGGATGTTCGACGTCGAGCCGAGCCCGCTTGCTACCACGATTTCGGCAGCTTCCCAAATGAGGGGATCGTCAGATGAAGAGCTTCCACCCGATCCGTCTGGCATGGTGTCGCCCATGCTTATCAAGTTCGTCTTCAGAATCTCGGAATGGTATTCGGGCTCGCCCTGTTCCTTGACCGCTTCGACAACAGCAGTGATTTCCTCGGAGGAAACGAAGCAACCCTGGATACGAAGCGGTTTTGAATACTCAGGTTTCGAAAGCAGCATGTCACCGTTACCGATGAGGCTTTCAGCACCTGAAACATCGAGGATGACGCGGCTATCGAGACCCGAAGCTACGTTAAAGGCTATTCGATTCGTGATGTTCGCCTTAATGAGGCCGGTGACCACATTTGCCGAAGGACGTTGTGTCGCGACAATCAAGTGAATGCCAGCAGCACGCGCCAACTGGGCAATGCGTGAAATCGAGAACTCGACCTCCTTGCCAACGTTCATCATGAGGTCAGCAAGCTCGTCGATGATGATGACGATGTAAGGCAGCTCGGCCGTATCGTCCTCGCCAAGCGCACCCGAACGGGCTTTCTCGTTGTATTGGGAGATGTTGCGTGCGCCGACCTTCGAGAACACTTTGAGCCTTCGCTCCATCTCGGCAACGCCCCACGACAACGCACTTGCCGCTTCCTTGGGTTCCGTCACAACAGGTACGTATAGATGAGGAATGCCGTTGTAGGGCGTGAACTCGACGCGTTTGGGATCGATCATGATGAACCGCACCTGGGATGGGGTGGCTCTCATGAGCATCGACATGATCATGGAATTGATGCCGACTGATTTACCGGAACCGGTTGTGCCGCCGATGAGCAGGTGCGGCATTTTTGCGAGGTCGCAAATAATCGAGTTGCCCTCGACATCCTTTCCGATCGCCATCTCGAGCGGACCGCCATGCACATCTTTCAAGACGTCGCCGAGCAGAACGTTCTCTCGTTTGGCGTTCGGCACTTCGATGCCGACGAAATGCGTTCCGGGAATCGGGGCGAAAATACGCACACCAGGAGCAGCCAAAGCAAGCGCAATGTCATCGTTGAGCGCAATGAGCCTGCTCACACGAACGCCAGGAGGAAGGTCGACTTCGAACAGCGTGACCGTAGGACCGGCGATCCAATCAACCACTGTAGCCATGATTCCGAAATCTTCCATGGTCTGCTGAAGGCTCGCCGCCGTTTCCTCAAGCTCACCCTCAGCGGCTTTAGTGCGACGTTGCGCCTTGCCTACGCGGAGCAGTTCCATCTTCGGCAGCTCGAATCCTTCATCAGGCAAAGCTGCCAACGGGGCTTCTTCGACACTCTGCGAAGAATCGATTTGCTTGGCGTTTTCGTCTTCCTGAGTTTTGTTGCGCTTGCCGAGCTTGCGCGTAAGCGGTTGGGTTTCGCCAGCCTGCGCATCTTCAGGAGAGAGCCTTCCCGAATTTCCAGAGCGGGACGTGCGCTGGTACTCGCCTGAATTGCGACTGGGAATCATCTCGGTTTGAGCCGAATCGCTCACAACAGCACGTCGCGAAGCTCTTTGTGGAGTAGCCTGAACATATGGCTCGTCAGGAGCAACGCCGTACTCCTCTTCTTCGCGGCGCTCGGCTTCTTCACGCTTGGCATTCACGACATCGATGAGCTTGCGAAGCGAGAAACCTATGACCACAAAGCCGATTGCGGCCATGCCGATGGCCAAGATCACCGATACGGGCAATCCGAGCAAAGTGAGGCCAAGATAAGCAGGGCCAGCTCCGATGTAGCCACCCCGATAGACGATATGGTCGTCAGAAAAGATAGCAGCAACACCGTTCTGAACGCTGAGCGCCTCGGGAGTGAACAACGCAAACAGAATGAGCACCGCAAAGAATATGAGTGCAAGGCCGATGATGACGCGTGTTGGCACGCGCTCGGATTCGAATTGAGCGACGAACGTGCCCGCAACGATGACAAGCAGAACGGGCAATAGATAGGCGCCTATTCCAAGCAGACGCCTGATCCAAAGCGAGAGGAACGACGTTACGACGGCATTTGTCGGCCAAGCGACGATGAGCACAAGCGCTATGGCAACGACCACGCAGATGATGCCGACGATGTTTCGATGAGCCGTATCATCGAGCAGCGGCTGCCGAGCAGCTGCTTGCTGTTTCGTTGGTTGCTTCCTACCGCTTTTCTGCGCAGGCGAAGCAGCTCGCTTGCGAGACTGCGAGTTCGTAGACTTCGACTTACCTTTGGATGACGACTTAGCCACGAATGGCTCCTCAATGCTGCGTTTACGGTTCGTTTTAACTGGTTAATTATATACGAAAACCAAGTCAGAGGGGTATTTCGCCATTATTTAAACCGACAAGATGCTCGCCACCGCCATCGGCCGTTGTTTGGTGCGTTCCCAAAGGAGATTGAGAAGCGCATCGCGGCCTATTTTCTTGAGTTCCTTCTCGGTTGCGCCCTTTGCAAGCTGTCGTTTCAAAGCGTTCTCGACCGCTTCCTGCGCCTCGTAAACTACGTAATAGTCATCGCCACCCGTGATGCCGTGCATCTCAATCGCGACTTCGCCTACGAGCTCCCTGTGCTTGAAGTCTATTGCTGCCGCGAGTGTTGCGAAACCTTGCGCACCGAGCGTGACGCGCTCATCGAGCACGTCCTGAGACGTATCGCCAACCGAAAGGCCATCCACGAACACAACACCGCTCTGGACGGTCTCTCCCCTCTTCACGCCATCTGGCCCGAGCACGAGGCTTTCACCGTTTTCGCAAATGAAAACATTCTCTTCGGGAACACCTGTGGCTTCGGCAAGCTTTGCATGTGCACGCAGATGCGTCGATTCGCCATGCACCGGCATGAACGAACGGGGCTGCGCGATTGAGAGAACGAGCTTCAACTCTTCGGCTCCCGCATGGCCCGACACATGAACCATCGCACGGTTCTTGTCGTAGACGTCTGCGCCGATCTTCGAGAGCATGTTCACTACGCGCGTGACCTTCTTCTCGTTGCCAGGAACCGGCGTTGCCGAGATGATCACCGTGTCGCCTTCGTCGATCTCGATCGTCTTGTGCAGGCCACCAGCAATGCGCGAAAGCGCCGAGAGAGGCTCTCCTTGGCTACCTGTGCACATGACGACGATCTTCTCAGGCGGAATGCCCTTGAGCTCGTAAGCGTCGACCAAATCTTTGTCGTCGATGTTCAGATAACCGAGCTGACGCGCAATGTCAGTGTTCTGAATCATGGAACGGCCGGTCACGACCACCTTTCTCCCATTCGCAACAGCTGCATCGCAAATCTGCTGCATGCGATGGATGTGACTGGCGAAGGAAGCAATGATGACGCGACCTTCCGCTTGCTTGATGATGCTCTCGAGACTCTTACCAACTTCGCGCTCTGACGGGGTGAACGAGCTCTTCATCGCGTTGGTCGAGTCGGACATCATGAGATCGACGCCTTCTTGGCCAAAACGAGCAAGAGCGCCGAAATCGGTGATGACTCCATCGATCGGCGTCTGGTCGAGCTTGAAGTCGCCCGTGTGCAGCACGTTTCCAGCTGGGCAGCGGAAGAAAATGCCGACCGAACCAGGAATCGAATGATTGACCGCAAAGAACTCGGCCTCGAAGCACCCAAGCTTGATGACATCGCCAGGTTTGATTTCTATGAGCTGAGCGTTCTTGATCTTATGTTCCTTGAACTTGCCCTCAATGAGACCAAGCGTCATCTTCGTGCCATAAATCGGCACGGGCATGTCCAGATCCTTGTAGAGATAGGGCAAACTGCCCGTATGGTCCTCATGGCCGTGCGTGATGACGATGCCACGCAGCTTGTCTGCATGCTCGAGCACATACGTGTAATCGGGCAAAATGAGGTCGATGCCAGGATGATCGTCATCTGGGAACATGAGACCCGCATCGTCGAGCACCATGTCGTTGCCGCACTCGAACACAGTCATGTTCTTGCCGATGGCATCAAGGCCGCCTAACGGGATTACTTTAAGCTCGGCATCAACCGTCTGCTGCTTATTGGAAGCTGATCCCCGTTTGCGCTTGCTTTTCTGCGGCTCCTGCTTCCTTGACTGGTCACGCGTAAGAGAAGGACGCTCCTTCTCGATTTTCACGTACTTGATGGAACGCGTCTGCTTACCACTCTTTTGGTTTTGCGCCTTCTGCGCACTATCTTGAGACGTTGGGTCATTGACCGCAACGTTACCATGACGCCTCCTGGGCGTCCTGGCCTCGTTTGCTTCTGTCATAGTACTCCGTTTCTTTCTGCAAACACTATGAGGCCCCGCAGGGCCTGTTTGTATATCTATACGCCGGCGTTCAGCCGACGTTCCGTCCTAATCGTCTAACCAAGAGGAAACCCTTTTGGTTAGATGTTCTCCCCTACAATACGCCAACTTCGCGCATAATACCCTCGAGCACCTTGCTCTGCTCGGGAGTTGCATCGACGAGCGGCAAGCGCACGCCACCGACTGGGAAACCGGCTAACGCAAGCGCTTCCTTGACGAGGATCGGGTTCGTAGTGGCGAACAAACCCTCCATGAGCGGGAGGAGTTTATTATTCAAATCAAGAGCCTCATCCCAATTGCCAGCAGCGCAGGCGTCTACGATTTCCTTCATGCGCATGGTCGCAACGTTGGAGATTGTGGAAATGACTCCAGCGCCACCTGCTTTCATAAGATCGTAGGTGAATGAATCATCACCAGAATAAACGCAGAAGCCTTCAGGTGCTCCGGCGATTATGTCCTTCACCTGCTCGATGTCGCCCGTCGCTTCCTTGATGGCAACGATGTTGTCGCAATCATGGGCAATCCTCAGCGTCGTTTCTGCTTTCATGTTGATCACGCAACGACCGGGGATGTTGTAAAGGATTATCGGAAGCTCGGTCGAATCAGCGATGGCTTTAAAGTGCTGGTAGAGGCCCTCCTGCGGCGGCTTGTTGTAATACGGCACCACACACATGCAGCCTGCAACGCCGAGCTTCTCGACATCGCGCGCAAAATCGATTGTATCAGCAGTACAGTTGTTGCCGACATTGGCGACAACGGGGATGCGATCGTCAACCGCGTTTACGACAGCTTTGATGACATCGATCTTCTGTGAATGCGATACGGTCGGGCTCTCGCCTGTGGTTCCGCATACGACAATCGAGTCAGTACCGCCCTTCACGAGCCTGTCTGCAAACTCTTCGGTGCGCTCGAGATTAATGCCGCCCTCGTCATCAAACGGCGTGATCATTGCGGTGATAAGGCGTCCGAATAGCGGTTGTGCCATCGCGTGCTCCTAAATAAATGAACCCGAACGCAAGGCATGCCTTGCGCTTGGCTCATTATTGCATGTGAACAAGCAAGCTTGTTTCCAGTTCATGAACTCTTCGCGTACCGCGTTATCGATGAGAAAAGGACCAAAGGGCTCTTTGCTCCTTTGGTCCTTCTCGACGTTACATCATGAACTGTTCGAGACCGACGATGAGGCCCGAGCGGTCGCCCACCGACCTGATGCCAAGCAATACGCCAGGCATGTAAGACTCGCGGTCCCAAGAATCATGTTTGATCGTGAGCGTCTGGCCCATCGAACCGAATATGACTTCCTGGGTCGCGACGAAGCCCATCGAGCGAACCGAGTGAACGGGAACGCCTTCGACAAGCGCGCCACGCGCACCGTCGCAGCCGGGCATTTCGGTTTCCTTGCCCGGTGCGGAACTCTCGAATCCACGAGCTTCTGCAATCATCTGAGCCGTGCGCACAGCGGTGCCAGAAGGAGCATCCTTCTTGCGTGCATGGTGGAATTCGAGGACCTCAGCCTCGGGGAAGTACGGCGCTGCAGCCTTTGCGAACTGCATCATGAGAACAGCGCCAGTCGTGAAGTTCGGGGCGACGAACAAGCATGCATCGTCAACGGCTTTCTCTGCGAGCCCTTCGAGGATTTCGTTTGACAAGCCAGTCGTACCGACAACGCAGTTCCTGCCAGCCTCAAGCGCTTTCTCTACGTTGCCTGCAACGACATCAGGCTGCGTGAAATCGACAAGCACGTCGAACTCGACGCTATCGATAGCATCGTTGATGTTCGAGAACACGGGGAACGCAGCGTCCTTGAGAGCCGGATCGATTCCACATGCCACGACCATGTCGTCGGCTGCCGTGACGGCATCGACAACGGCCGAGCCCATACGTCCTGCATATCCAGCAACTGCTACCTTGATCATGAATTCACCTCACTGATTAGTGTCAACCTGAAGGCGGACCTTACGCTTCGTGCGAACGACGCGGCTTGCGCTCGCGGGGCTTGCGGGAAGACTTGTCGTCGTCGCGCTCACGACGCGCTGGCGCAGAGCCAGCGGGAGCTTCGGGCTTGTCGAGACGGTCAAGCGAAATCTTACCCGTCTTGGGATCGACTTCGAGAACCTTTACCTTGATGATGTCGCCCAGGTCGAGAACGTCCTCAACCTTGCCAACGCGACCGTTTGCGACGCGCGAGATATGCAGCAGACCGTCCTTGGCAGGCGTCAGCTTCACGAATGCGCCGAAGTCCTTGATGCCGACAACCTCACCTTCGTACTCCTCGCCAGCCTCGGGCTCCTTGACGATGCCGAGAATCATCTTCTTCGCAGCCTCGCCAGCAATTCCCTGGATGGCAGCGATGTGAATCGTGCCATCTTCCTGGATGTCGATTTGGGCACCCGTCTCCTCCTGGATGCCACGGACGACCTTGCCGCCACTGCCGATAACGTCGCGAATCTTGTCGACCGGAATATGAATCGTCTCGATGCGCGGGGCGTATTCGGAGAGCTCTTCACGCGGAGCAGCAATCTGCTCGAGCATCGCATCGAGAATGTGAGCACGACCGCGCTTCGCCTGTTCGAGCGCGCGTGCGAGGATCTCGACAGACAGACCGCGGGCCTTGTTGTCCATCTGCAGGGCCGTGATGCCCTTGGTCGTGCCGGTGACCTTGAAGTCCATGTCGCCGAGGAAGTCCTCGACGCCCTGAATGTCGGAGAGGATGACGACGTCATCGCCTTCCTTGATCAGACCCATGGCAATGCCGGATACCGGCGCCTTGATGGGCACGCCTGCATCCATGAGTGCAAGCGTGGAACCGCAGGTCGAAGCCATAGAGGACGAGCCGTTGGACTCGAGCACCTCGGAGACGACGCGGATGGCATAGGGGAACTCGTCTTCGTCGGGCAGAACGGGAATGAGCGCGCGCTCTGCAAGTGCACCGTGACCGATTTCGCGACGCTTCGGGGCGCCCATGCGGCCAACCTCGCCAGTGCAATACGGCGGGAAGTTGTACTGGTGCATGTAACGCTTGCCCTCGATCGGCTCGATGGTGTCAAGGCGCTGCCACTCGTTGAGCATGCCAAGAGTCGCAATCGAAAGGACCTGCGTCTGTCCACGCTGGAACAGACCGGAACCATGAACGCGCGGCAGATAGCCCGGAACAATGTGCAGCGGGCGAATCTCCTCGGGAGTGCGGCCGTCGGCACGCTCGCCCGTCTCGATAACCATGGCACGCATCGCGTGCTTCTCGAGCAGCTTCAGCTCAGCGGCGATGTCAGCACCCCAGGCAGCAAGCTCTTCCTCAGTGAACTTCTCGGCCTTGATGCGCTCCTTGAGCTCAGCGACCTTGCTGACACGTGCGAGCTTGTCGGCGTCCTTGAGAGCGGC